>DASYXS010000022.1:0-53055 GCA_035934535.1 bacterium | reverse complement strand
TCCGCGGTACGGCGACTACCTGCCGCTCAACCAATACCAGCGCCTCGCCGCGGAGCTCCCAGACGCGCGGCTCGAGCTCGCCGGCGACTTTTTCCACGAGCTGCTCGTGATCAAGAGTCCCGAGGAGCAGCAGCGCGTGCGCCGGGCGGGTGCCCTGTGCGTCGCGGCGCTGCGCGCCGTCCGCGACGCCGCGCGCCCCGGCGTCGCCGAGTACGAGCTCAAGGCCGCCGCCGCGTCTGCGATTCTCGCCGGCGGCGGCGAGCTCGATTTCCTGATCATCGGCAGCACACCGATGGACGAGCCGCGCATGGTGTTTGGGAATCCGCGGCCGTCGGCGCGCCGGCTCCGCGCCGGCGACCTCATCCTCAACGAGCTCGCGGCGGGGTACGAAGGGTACACCGCCCAGGTCGGGATTCCGATCTGCGTCGGCCGGCCAGCGGACCGGGTGCGCCGGATGTGGGACGAAGTGGTCCGGCCGGGGTTCGACCTGCTGGCCGCGGAGCTCCGGCCGGGCAACACGTTCGAGGCGATGCAGCGGCGGACCGGCGTCTTCCGCGAGCGGGGGTATCAGTCCCGTCCGATCGTGATGCACGGGATCGACCTGACGAGCCACCATCCCGATGTCCGCGTCGACGGCGTGCACGCGGACCCCGCGGACCGCGTGATGCGTCCGGGCATGGAACTGATGCTCGAGCCGAACCCGATCACGCCCGACGGCATGCTGGGGCTCTTTTACGGACACACGTTTCTCTTGAGCGACACCGGTCGAGAGTGCGTCACCGGGGGGCTGCCGGATGACCTGCTCGTGGCCGGCGCCTAAGTAACCCGTAAGTAACCCACTCGAACGAGTAAGTCCTTTTCTGCTCGACGCGGGTTCAACAAGGGAACAGTAAGGGGCGGGGAGGAGGTCTATGAAGTCCCCGTGATGTGCTCTGTAAGATCGCCGGAAGTTGTCCGAAGTCGCAGCCGGGGCAGCGCCCATGGCGAATCCTGTCACCGGTCAAGAGACCGGGTTTGCGCAATCCCACTTGGCGGCGGTCGTCGAGTCCACCGACGACGCCATCTACAGCATGACGCTCGACGGCGTCATCCTGTCGTGGAACCGAGCGGCCGAGGAGATGTACGGCTACCTCGCGGCCGAGGCGGTCGGCGCGTCGGCCACGCTGCTGCTGCCTCCGGACGCGTCCGACGAAGCGTCCGAGATCCTCGCGCGCCTGCGGCGCGGCGAGCACATCACGCACTATGAGACGGTCCGGCAGCGGAAGGACGGCCGGCGCCTCAACGTCTCGCTGACGATCTCGCCGATCGCCGACGCCTCCCGACGGATCGTCGCGGCGTCGGCGATCGCCCGTGACATCACCCGGCGCACGCGGGCCGAGGCGGCGCTGCAGCGGATGAACGCGGACCTCGAAGAGCGGGTGGCGCAGCGCACGCGCGAGCTCCAGGCGATGAATGAGGAGCTCGAGGCGTTTTCCTACACCGTCGCCCACGACCTGCGCGCTCCGCTGATCACGATCGCCGGCTTTGCCGAGCTGCTCCTCGAAGACGGCGCGGGCGGGCCCGCCGGCGATTCGCAGCGCCGCCTGCGGCTCATCGCGGACAACACGCGGCGGATGGGGCGCCTCATCGACGACCTGCTCGCGTTTGCCCGCCTGGGCCGCCGGGCCCTGGCCGAGGCCGTCGTGCAGCCCGCGGAGATCGCCCGGCGGGCATGGGACGAGCTCGACGGCGTCCGGGGCGGCCGGCGCGTGGAGCTGACGATCGCCGACCTGCCGCCGTGCCGGGCGGACGGCGTGCTGCTGCAGCAGGTGTTTGTCAATCTGCTCGGCAACGCGCTGAAATTCACG
Source organism: bacterium (assembly GCA_035934535.1). Taxonomy (GTDB): domain Bacteria; phylum Sysuimicrobiota; class Sysuimicrobiia; order Sysuimicrobiales; family Segetimicrobiaceae; genus DASSJF01. Next base: position 51,208 of record DASYXS010000022.1, on the reverse strand, counting down.
CGCGGGCAGGACGGTCCTCGGATCGAGGTCGGCTGGCGGACCGATGCCGACCGCCCCCAAGAATGCGTGTACTTCGTGGGCGACAACGGTCCCGGCTTCGATCCGCGGTACGCGCACAAGCTGTTCCGGATCTTCGAGCGCCTGCATTCGGCCGACGAATTCGAGGGCACCGGCGTCGGGCTGGCCACCGTCCACCGCATCGTGCTGCGCCACGGCGGTCGCGTGTGGGCGGAGGGCGACATCGGGAATGGGGCGACGGTCTTCTTCACGCTGCGGCGGCCCGAGCCGGACGGGTCCGACGACGGCTGAGCCGGACGCCATGGGCGAGACCCACACACCACGGGCCGCGCCGGGCGCCGCCCCGAGACCGCTGCGCGTGCTCCTCGTCGAGGACGAGCGGCCGCACGCCGAGCTGGAGATCGCGGCGCTGCGGCGCGCGGGGTTCGCGCCGTCGTGGACCCTGGTCGACAGTGAAGCGGCGTACCTCGCCGCGCTGTCGCCCGCGCTCGACGTCATTCTGGCCGACAACAGCCTGCCGCGGTTCAGCGCGCGCAGGGCCGCCGAGCTGTTGCAAGAACGCGGAATCGACGTGCCCCTGATTGTGGTGTCCGGTACGATCGGCGAGGAGGCGGCGGTCGCGCTGCTGAAGCACGGCGTCGCGGATTACCTCCTCAAGGACCGGCTGAGCCGGCTCGGCGCCGCGGTGGACCGGGTGCTCGACGCCCGGCGCCTGCGCCGGGAGAAAGATCGGGCGGACAACGAACTGCGCGAGCGTCTCGAGCGTCTGGAAGCCGTTCGCGACATCGATCGGGCGATCAGCAGCAGCTTCGACCTGCGCACGATCTTCAACGTGGTGCTCGAGAAGGTGACGGCGCGCCTCGGGGTGGACGCCGCGGCGATTCTCCTGGCCGGTCCCGCCGCACCGATGCTGTCGCACGCCGCGTCGCGGGGATTTCGGACCGAGCCGGGACCGCGGGGTGAGCAGCGATTCGGGGAGGGACACGCCGGCCGCGCGGCCCTCGACCGCCGGCTCGTCTACATTCCGGACCTCGCCGCCTCGCCGGGCGAGTTCGCCGGCACGCAGGTGCTGGCCGAGGGATTCGCCGCCTATCACGCCGTGCCGCTGGTGGCCAAGGGCCGCGTCGTGGGCGTGCTGGAGCTCTTCCACCGCCGCGTCCAAGTCGCAGATCAAGAATGGCTGTCATTTCTCGAGGCGCTGGCCGCCCAGGCGGCGATCGCCATTGACGTGACGACGATGTTCGCGAACCTCGAGCGCACCAACATGGACCTGGCGCAGGCCTACGACACCACCATCGAGGGCTGGTCCCGCGCGCTCGACATGCGCGACCGGGAGACGGAGGGGCACACCGAGCGCGTTACGTGGCTGACCCTGCGGATGGCGCGCGCGATGAATCTGCCGGACGCGGAGCTGGTGCACGTGCGGCGGGGCGCGCTGCTGCACGACATCGGCAAGATGGGCATCCCCGACCATATCCTCCTGAAGCCCGGCCCGTTGAGTCCCGGGGAACGGGACCTCATGCGCCGGCATCCCGTGTTCGCCTACGATCTGCTTGCGCCGATCGCCTACCTGCATCCGGCGCTCGACATCCCCTATTGTCACCACGAGCGATGGGACGGGACCGGGTACCCGCGGGGGCTCAAGGGCATGCAGATCCCGCTGGTGGCGCGGATCTTCGCGCTGGCGGACGTCTGGGACGCGATTCGTTCGGACCGGCCGTACCGGGCGGCGTTGAGCCGCGATGAGGCTCTCGCGTATATCCGGGACCAGTCCGGAAGACATTTCGACCCCGAGATCACGGCGCTGTTCCTTCGATTGGTGGACGAACAGCCCGACTGACGGCGACGCGGGCCGCGTCAGGGAGCGGCGCGCCGCGCCTGCCGTTTCCGCCGCAGCGCCACGGCCGCGCCTGCGGCCGCGAGCACGACCGCGGCGGCGGCCCCGTACAGCAGCCACGAGCTCGCCCCGCCCGCGGTCGGCCGTGCCGCCACAAAGACGCCGAGCCGGTCCGACGCCGCGAAGATCTGCAGCGCCGCCTGAACGCGTTTCGTGTCGAGCGCCGTCCACTCCCCGTCGCTCCAGCGGAGCAGGACCGTCGCGTGCCGCGGGTACCGGAGCACCGGCGTGACGGGACGGCGCAGCGCGATCGGACCGTCGCTCTGGTAAGCGGCCTCGACGCGGTACCCGTTGCCGTCGAACACGAGGCCGGCCGGCGGCGCAGCGACGGTGGCGGGGTCCACCGGCGTAATTCGCACGACGGCCGTCGTGACGCCGGCCTTCGGGGCCACCGCGTCGTGCGGGAAGATCACCCCGGCCTGGGCGTCGTCCGTCAAGATCGACGCCGAGCCGGAGCCCGTCGGATTCAACCCGATCTGCCCGGTGCCGCCCGTCGGCGGCTGGTTGTCGCGCGCGAGCTCCGGCGGAGGATGCACCCACCGGTAGGGAGCGGGCGGCGCTTCGCCTTCATACAGGAGACGCGCCGGGACGGCGCGCCAGACCACCGGGGCGGCGAAGAGGTAGAGCAGCACGGCCGCCAGTCCCCACGCGGCCGCCGTGCGCCGCTTCCGGCGAGTCGCGCGCGGACGCGGCGGCGTCACCACGCGGCCTGCAGCACGTTGGCCGCGGCGTGCGTGACCGCGGACGCCGTCCAGCTTCCCGATGCCCACCGCTGCCAGCCGAAGAGGAGGCCGGCGGCGAGATCTACCGGCAGCGCGCCGATCCCGTAGGCAGGCACGTGGACCGCGGCAAAGACCGCGGCCGACCCGGCCACCGCGAGCGCCGTGCCGTAGACCGCGAGCGCGCCGTAGAGCAGGCGGCGGAACAGCAGTTCCTCGGCGACGCCGGCGACTGCGGTCGCGGCGACGGCGAGGGGCGTGAGGTTCGGGGCCACCGGATGCTGCAGCACGCGCGCCGCGGCAAAGGCCGCGATCCCGAGCGCGGTGACCGCGGGCCAGCCGAGGCGGCCGTGCGGGTCCGCGCGGGCCGGTCGCGGCACAGGTGTGGCGCCGCCGATGGCACCGACGGCCAGCGTGATCGCGACCGACGCGACGGTGGCCGGCGGACGCAGCGCGAGCGCGGTACTGCCGAACAACCCGGCGATGAGAGGTAAGAGAACGTCCAACGAGTAAGGAAATACAACGCCGCGGCGCCGGACTCCGCTTGTCCGGCTTCGATGCGCATGGGTGCCGGCGGCGCGCCGGCCGGCACCGCTTCGCAAGGTCGTGCGGGGAGGCGTCGGTGGCACATCTCGGATTCGTCGGCCTGGGCGCCATGGGCGGCCGCATCGCCAGGCGGCTGCTGGACGCCGGTCACCGCGTGACGGGCTACAACCGCACCGCGGCCAAGGCGCAGTGGCTTGCCGATGCGGGACTGCGGCTCGCGCCGTCGCCCCGCGCGGCCACCGAGGCCGCGGACGTGACATTTTCGATGGTCACCGACACCGCGGCGCTGCGCGCCGTGACCGACGGACCCGATGGCATCCTCGCCGGACTTGGACCCGCCAAGGTCTACGTCGACATGAGCACGGTCAGCCCGGAGGTCAGCCGGGAGCTGGCCGCGCGCGTGCGCGAGCGCGGGGCGGCGATGCTCGACGCGCCGGTGTCCGGCAGTCTCGTCACGCTCGAGGAAGGCCGGCTCTCGATTATGGTCGGCGGCGAACCCGACGTCATGGACCGGGTCCGGCCCATTCTGCTCGCGATCGGTCCCGTGGTGACGCGCGTCGGCGGGAACGGCCAGGCGGCGCTCATGAAGGTCGCCACCAACCTCAACCTCGGCGCGCAGGTGCTGGCGTTCTGCGAAGCCGTGCTGCTCGCGGAGAAGGGCGGGATCGACCGCGCCACGGCCGTGCACGTTCTCCTCAACAGTGCGATCGCCTCGCCGATGCTCAAGTACCGGGGGCCGTTCGTGATCGAGATGCCGGCCGAGGCGTGGTTCGACTGCGCGATGATGCAGAAGGACCTGCGGCTTGCGGCCGACATGGGCCGGACGCTCGCGGTCCCGCTGCCGACGACGGCGATCGCCGACGAATGGCTCAGCGCGGCGCGGGCGATGGGATACGAGAAGCAGGACTTTGCGGCGATGTTCGACGTCCTGGCGCGCCTGGCCGGCGTCGAGGCGCGGCCGACCGGGGAGGACGGAGATGGGGATTAAGACGTTCGGCCTGCAGACGGTCGACTGGGAGGAGCGGGTCAACTACGAACGCCTCCGCACCGAGCGGCTCGGCCGCGTGAAGCGGTTCCTCGACGCGTCCGAGTTCGGGGCGCTCTTGTGCTTCGACATGAACAACATCCGGTACATCACCGCGACGCACATCGGCACGTGGGCGATCGACAAGCTGGTGCGCTTTACGCTGCTGCCCCGCGGGGACGAGCCGATCCTGTGGGACTTCGGGTCGGCGGCGCGGCACCACCGGCTGTACTGCCCGTGGCTCGGCGAGCGGTCGCGCGCCGGCATCTCCACGCTCCGCGGCGCGTACCCCGAGAGCGCGCGCGACGTGGCGAAGAAGATCCGCGTCGAACTCGAATCGCGCGGGCTGCACACGCAGCCGCTCGCCGTCGATATCATCGAGCCCCAAGTCTTGTTCGCGCTGCAGGCCGAGGGCCTCCGGATCGTCGACGGACAGACGCTGATGCAGGACGTCCGCAAGATCAAGACTCAGGACGAGATCAGCCTCATCACGACCGCGGTGATGATGGTCGACGCCGCGTACGAAGAGCTGTACCGGGCGATCCGGCCGGGGATGCGCGAGAACGAGTGCGTCGGCCTCGTGGCCAAGGTGCTCTACGACCTCGGCTCCGAGCACGTCGAAGGCGTCAACGCGATCTCGGGAGAGCGGTGCAGCCCGCACCCGCACGTGTACACCGACCGCGTGCTGCGGCCCGGCGATCCGGCGTATTTCGACATCCTCCACGCCTACAACGGCTACCGCACGTGCTACTATCGGACGTTCTGCGTCGGCAGCGCGTCGCACGCGATGGTGGACGCCTACCGGCGCTGCCGGGACTACCTCGACGCGGCCCTCGCCCTGATCCGCCCCGGCGTGACGACCGCCGATGTCGTCCGGGTGTGGCCGAAGGCGGAGGAGTTCGGGTTTGCCGACGAAGAGGCGGCGTTCGCGCTGCAGTACGGGCACGGCGTCGGCCTGTCGATTTGGGAGAAGCCGATCTTCAGCCGGCTCGTTTCGCTCGACCATCCCGAGGTGATCGAGGAAGGCATGGTGTTCGCGCTCGAGACGTTCTGGCCGGCCGCGGACGGCTGGTCCGCCGCGCGGATCGAGGAGCAGCTCGTGGTTACCAAGGACGGCTGCGAGGTCATTACGCGCTTTCCGGCGGAGACGCTGCTCGTCGCCGGCACGCGGTACTGGACCGCCGCGGGGCCGCTCGAGTCCACGCGCGAAGCGCAGTCCAACCTGAACCGCGCGGTACCCGCCCCATCCCCCGCGGAGCGGGTCGTCGCCGGGGCGAGGACGGAAGGCCGCGGATGACCGCCGCCATCGACACCCACGTCCACATCATCGTCCCGGAGATCACGCGGGAGCACGGGCCGGAGCCGTGGCGGCCGCGGGTCATCCGGGACGGGGACCGCCAGCGCGTCGAGATCGGGGGCGTAGAGGTCCGGTCGGTCCGCCACGAGTTTGTGAACCCCGACGGGGTGTTGGCCGAGACCGCCGCGGCCGGGAGCGACCGCGTGGTGCTCTGTCCGTTCGTCGGCCTCTTGCGCTACGACGCCGATCCCCGCGATGCCCTCGAGTCCGGGGGCATCCAAAACGCGGCGCTCGGGAGGCTGGTGCGAGCGCACCCGGGCCGCGTCGCCGCGCTCGGCACGGTCCCGCTGCAAGAGCCGGCGCTGGCCGCGCGCGAACTGGAGGCGGCGGTGCAGTTGGGTCTCGCCGGCGTGGAAATCGCGGCCAGCGTCCGCGGCGTCTATCTCGGCGACGACTGCTTCCGGCCGTTCTGGGAGGCCGCGGCGGCCTTGGGGGCCGTGGTGTTCATCCATCCGACGACCCGCGGCTTCGAGATCCCGGCCTTAGCGCGCTACCATCTGAGCAACGCGGTCGGCAATCCCTTCGAGACGACGATCACCGCGGCCGATTTGGTGATGAGCGGGGTGCTCGAAACGTTTCCAAGCCTCCGCATCGTGCTGGCCCACGGCGGCGGCGCGGTGCTCGCGCTGCGCGGCCGTCTCCGGCACGCGTACGAGGAGGTCGACGCGGCCCGCGCGCGCCTGCGGATGCCGCCGGACGAGTCGCTGCGGCGCTTCTACTACGACACAATCGTGCACGACACCGCGCTGCTCCGCCAGCTCGTCGCCTACGCCGGCGCCGATCACGTGGTGCTGGGGTCGGACTACCCATTCGACATGGGCGTGGAGCGTCCGGCCGATCAGGTGCGGGCGCTGGAGCTCAGCGCGGAGGACGAGCGCCGGGTCCTCGGCGAGACGGCGAATGAACTGTTCGCGGGGTCGCCCGCTCCCGCGTGATCACGCGCGCGACGAACACCACCGCCGCCGCGGCCCCGGCCGCATACGCCCCCCACGGTGTCCGCGGCGCGTAGGGCGTGCCCGCGGGCGCGACGGGCGCGAAGGTCCCGAGCGTCGTCACGTCGCCTACCAGCAGGTGAAGGTGCCCCGCGTACTGCACGGAGTGAATCGGTTGCCACGCCGGCCCTCCGCCTGACGGCGCCCCGACGATCTGCGTGCCGCCGGTCGCGTACCGGAGTACTACGGTGACCGGGTGGCTGAAGCGCGGCACCGCGCCGCTTTGTCCGTAGACGGCGTCGAACCGGCAGGCGTTGCCGTCGAAGCGCGTTCCCGGGGGCGGCGGCCCGATCGTCGCGGGATCGAGATGAGTAATCGTCACCGTGATCGTGCTGCCAAGCGGTCCCGCGGCGATCGAGCCGTCGTTGAGGATGACGGTGCACTGCGCATCGCCGGTCGCGACCGCCCCCGCGGATCGTCCTGACGGATCCAGGTGGCGCGTGGCGCGTCCCGGCTCCGGCGGGCGGTTGTCCTGCGCGAGTTCGCGCGGCGGATGCACCCACTGGTAGGGCGGAAGCGGCGTGACCCCGTCGTAGAGACTGCGCCGGAGCCGCGCCGGGCCCGGCACGGCGAGGACCAAGGCGATGAGCACCCCGGCGGCGAGCACTGCGGTCGCGGCGAATCCCCAGGCGGCGCGGCGAGCGTGCCGCGCGACCTGCGGCCGGCCGCCGTCAGACCAACGCCGGTTCAAACGATCTTGCTCGGGCGCCGCGTCACTTGACCGTGACGGTCGCGCTGGTCACGACGCGCGGGTTGAACGGGAAGTGATCCGTCGCGACGAACTCCGCCTGCAGCAGATGGTCGCCCCGCGTCACCTGCACGGTCTGTTCCACACCGTACGACATCGAGACGACCCGGCCGTCGAGGATCAGGTGAATGTGTCCGCGGTCGGGCGTCAGATGGGTCGACGTTTCGGGCGTGATCGTCGCGCCCGTGAGCTCGAGCCGCACGTGGAGGGTGCGGCCGGTCACGACCGCGCCCGGCACCGGACTCAGGAAGCGCAGCGTGGCCGTGGAGCGCGGACGCTGCGCGGCAGGCTGCGCAGGGCCGTTTTGCGCGCGCGGCCCGCAGGCGGCGAGCAGCAGGATCGCGAGCAGCAGGAGCGCCGGTCGCCTCACCGCGCGCCATCGGGGCGCGCGTCGGGCACGCTCCCGTCCCGGGGCGTTGTCGGATCCCAGCCGGCCGGGATCCAGGTGTGCCTCCAGCACGATGCCTCCTCTGCCCTTCGGAAACGCAGACGACCGCGTGCGTGGACTAACCGGCGGCGCGAGCGGCCAGCACGACGCCGATGATCACGAGCGTGACCCCGGCTCCTAACTCCGACAGCGATCCTTGGACTCCTGCGCCCATGCCACCAAGAGCGGGGTCTTACACCCCCCGATTGCACCTGCAGGGCAGGATAGGGACGAAACGAATTGTCGGCAATGGTTCGAAAGGAGTACAGACACGCCTGTCCTGTGTTTCGATGCGCGCAGCATCTCGCCTCGAGGCGGCATGACGCGACGGTTGCGCACCGCGCACCGGGCCGTCTGCCTCGGCGTGTCCTGTATTGTCTTCCTGGGCCTCGTCGCGTTCCCCGGGGGCGCCGGCCGGGATCCGCATCACGTCCATCTCGTCGTCGGGGGGACGCCCGCCGAGCGTGCCCGAGCCCTGGCCCTGCACCTCGTGCGTGAGCGAGCAGGCGTCGACGGTGCAACGCCGCCCCCGGCGACGCCCGCCGCGGAACGAACCGGGTCCGCCGGCGCGCGCGTGTTCTCCCTCCGAGGGAACGGTGGCGGCCCTGCTGTATTGAGCGTTGGCCGGAGCGGGGCCGTCCTCAACGCGGCAGCCCATCTGATGCCGGTCCCGTCTCAGGCGTCCCGGGCCGCGGCCTATTCGCCGTCACGAGTCCCGCACATCGTACCGTCCACGCCGGACCCGCCTCCACGTCGGGTCGCCGCCTAAGACGCGTCACCACTCAACGACGTGGAGGTGATTCGACTTGCGGTTGCGCGTCGGCATACTTGGAGGCGTTTTGGTCGTTGGACTCGGCGTGATGATCTGCCCGCAGACGGCACTGGCCCATGAGCAGCGGGCCGTGGGCAAGATACAAATGACGGTGGGGTGGTCCGTCGAGCCCGCCTACACCGGGTTCCGGAACGATGTGCAACTATTCCTGAAGGACGCGTCCGGCAAACCCATCAACGATGTCGGCGACGCGCTCAAGGTCCAGGTGATCTTCGGCAGCCGGAGGACCGCTCTGTCACCTCTCGATCCATCCTACGATCCGGACACCGGCCTCGGTACGCCCGGCGAATACGATAAGGCGATTGTTCCGACGCGGCCGGGGAATTACACCTTTCACTTGGTGGGCACCGTCCACGGCCAGCGCATCGACCAGTCGTTCACGTCGTCGGAGAAGACGTTTGATCCGGTGGAAGACGCCGGAGCGGCCGAATTTCCGGCCAAAGACCCCTCGCAGGCCCAACTGGCCGGCCTTGTAGAACGGCTGCGGCCTCGTGCGGACGCGGCTCAGGCAGCCGCGCAGGACGCGTCGGGCGGGGTCGCACAGGTTCGGTGGCTCGCGGTACTCGGCATTGTCCTCGGGGTGGTGGGCACCGCGGCCGGACTGTGGCCCCGGCGCCGTCGTGGGCGAGCCTAGCCCCCCGCAAATGCCAGAGGTAGGGTAGCCGGTGCGCTGGAGCACGGTTGCCGTTTTCGCCTGCCTGGGGGTTTTTGCGGGCGCCCCCGCGGCGGGTGCGCACGCGCTCCTTGAGCGGTCCGTCCCGGCAGGCGGCGCCGTGCTCCAGCATGCTCCCGCGGACGTGCTGATGACGTTCACGGAGACGCCCGAGGCCTCGTTGTCGGTCGTCCACGTTGTCGACAGCACGGGCCGGCAGGTGGACCAAGGCGGCGCGCAGCCTGTTCCCGGACAGCCCTTGGAACTCCGCGTGCCGCTCGGGTCGGTCCCGAACGGCGTGTACACGGTGACGTGGCGCACCGTGTCGCGCGTCGACGGCCATGTGACGGGCGGGGCGTTCGCGTTCGGCGTCGGGGTGTCTCCCGGCGCTGCGCCGCCGCCGTCAACGACAAATCCGTTCCCATCCCCGGCGGCCGTCGCCAGCCGGTGGGCCTTGTACCTCGGTCTGAGCGGCCTCGTGGGCGTCGCGTGGGTCTGGACGGCGGCATTCGAGTCGACGCCGGAGGCGGGCCGATCCTATCCGTGGTTCGTGTGGGCCGTGGCGTTTGCCGGAGTGGTCGGGCTCGGCACCGCGCAATCGGCCGATGCAGGCGTGAGTCTGGGCAGGCTGCTATCGACGCCGTTGGGGGCCGCCCTCTGGTGGCGCTTCCTGCCCATCGTCGCCGCGGGGATCGCGCTCGCCGCTGGGCGCTTACACCCGAGTTTCAGGAGGCGGGCCCTCGTGGTCACGGGGGTCCTGGCCGCGGGGTCGATGCTCGCAGATGTGCTGGCGGGCCACGCGGCCGCGAGTTCTGGCCCGCTGCGGTGGCCGAACGTCGCGGACCAGTGGATACACTTCGCGAGCGTGGGCGTGTGGCTCGGTGGGCTGGCGGCGCTGCTCGTCGCGTTCGGGCAAACCCCCAGCGACACCAAGGCCGCCGCGGCGCGCCGTTTTTCCGCGGTCGCCGGCGTCGCGCTGGGCGTCACCGCGCTCACCGGCGTCCTACGCGCGGTCGATGAGGTCGGACAGTGGAACGCGCTCGTGACCACCGGTTTCGGGCTCTTGGTGATCGCGAAAGCCGCGCTGCTTCTCGTGCTGACCGTCCTCGGGGCGTTCAACCGCTATCGGAGCATTCCCGCCGTTCTCACCACACTGCGCGGCCTCCGGCGTATGGGAGGTGCCGAATTGGCGGTGGCGGCCGTGATTCTCGGGATCACGGGTGTCCTCACGGGGTTTGCTCCGCCACGTCTGCTGCGACAGGCGGCCCAGACGGCCTCGGCGATCGCCGTAGACGGCAGTGACTTTGCCACATCGGTGCGCGTCCACCTGGAGGCGGCGCCCGGGTTCCCCGGGGAGAACCGCTTCCTGGCTCGGATTCTCGACTACGATACCGGCCGTTTTATCACGGGCGCCCGCGTGACCCTGCGCTTCGAACAGCCCGACCGGCCTGCGATCGGCCCGTCCACGCTCGCGCTCACGCGGACGGCCGATGGAGTGTACGAGGGACAGGGTACGAACCTCTCCCTCGACGGAACGTGGTCGATCGTCGTGGTGGTTGAACGCGGCCTCGAATCGACCGAAGTACCGTTCACGGTGACGGCGCGGGTTCGTCCCCAGATCGTCCATACGATCAGCGCGCCGGGGCAGCCGACGCTCTATGGGATCGATCTGCCCGGCGGCCGCATCCTCAATACGTATCTCGACCCGGACAAACCGGGATTCAACGAGGTCCACGCCACGTATATCGATGCGAATGGGAAAGAGCTCCCGATTCCCGGTCTGGGTACGATCAGCGTCGCGCGCCCGGGACAGGCACCGCAGGCGCTCCCGGTGCGGCGGTTCAGCGCGGGCCACTTCATCGGCGACGCCCGTCTCGGCCCCGGCGAGTGGCACCTCGAGTACACCGCGACCGCCCGGGACGGCAGCGTGCTGCAGGCGACGCTGACCGTCCGTCTCTAATAACCCACCGAACGACCAGGACGGACCGAACGGGAGGAACGAATGCGCCGACATCTGCTGCTGCCGACGCTCCTGTGGGCCGGGACGGCGACGGCCCTGCTCGTCACATCGCTGGCGTGGCCCGAGGCGCTCCGCAACGCGGCCGGCGCTCTTGGCGATTACACGCGGCCGCGGACCGCGGAGGCACAGCCGGCGGGGCCGCCGGCCCGCCTCGAGTGGCTCGGGTGGCAGTTCTTCCGCGTGACGACGCCGCGCGGGAAGGTGCTGCTGTTCAACCCGGCGCTCAACGATCCGCGCGCGGCGTTCCGGAATCAGGAGTCGCCGCTCAGCCTCGAAGACATCGACAAGGCCGATCTCATCCTCGCCGCGCACGGCCACCCCGACGACCAGGGCATGACCGTCGAGATCGCGCGCAAGACGGGCGCAAGCGTCGTGACGACGTTCGAGCTCGCCCAGTGGATGGTCGGCCGCGGCGTCGATTCCGCCAAGATCCTCCGCAGCGAACCGGGGTTCCGGTGGGATCTCGACGGGATCAAAGTCCAGGCCGTCAACTCCGTCCACGGGTCCGGCGCGCCGGCTCTCCAGAACATTCCGGCCGCGGTCTACGGCGGTCCCGCGCTCGGCTTCATCGTGACACTCGAGAACGGCGTGCGCATCTACCACGCCGGCAGCACCGCGCTGACGATGGACCCGCAGATGTACGGCCGCCTGTACCGCCCCCAAGTTGCGCTGCTGCCGATCGCGTCGGGGATGCTGCCGGACGAGGCCGCGATCGCCGCCGAGTTCCTCCGCACCGACAATCCCGACCTGGTCGCCGTGTTCCCGCAGCACCACGCCTCGTTCATGCCGGCCGACCGGCGAGGCCGGGCCTTCGTCGACGCCGTCAACGCCCGGCCGGCGCTGCGCGGGCGGGTCCGCGCGTACGATCCGAGGCCCGGCCAGGTGTTTCTCCTGACGCCGTCGGGCGTCCGGGTTCGATAGCCGTGCGAATCGCCGTCATCGGCACCGGCGGGACCGGCGGCTACTTCGGCGGGCTCCTCGCGCGCGCGGGACACGATGTGACGTTCGTGGCGCGCGGCGCGCACCTCGACGCGATCCGCTCACGGGGACTGACGGTGAACTCGCGCCTCGCGGGCAACTTCACCGTCCGCGCCGCGGCGACCGACGACATCCGCTCGATCGGTCCGGTGGACCTCGTGCTCGTCTGCGTCAAGACGTACAGCATGGACGCGATGCTGCCGCTCTTGCCGTCGCTGGTCGGTCCCAAGACGATGATCGTGTCGATGCAGAACGGGATCGACAACGAAGACCGGATCGCCGCGGTGACCGGACCGGAACCGGTACTGGGGATGGTCGCGCAGGTATCGTCGTTCATCCAGGGCCCCGGCGTCGTCGGTCAGACCGGCGGGCCCGGGAAGCTCGTCTTCGGTGAGCTGGCCGGCGGCGAGAGCGCGCGCACAGCGGCGCTGCTCAAGACGTTCCAGGGCGCCGGCATCGCCGCGGAGGTGCGGCCGGATATCCGGCTCGGCCTCTGGGAGAAGTTCATCTTCATCTGCGGCGTGAGCGGGGTGACCGCGCTCACGCGGCTGCCGATGGGTCTGATCTTCGCGGACCGTGAGACGGCCGCGGTGATGCGTGCGACGCTCGAGGAAGCCGCGGCCGTCGCGCGGGCGGAAGGCATGGCCGTTGCCCCGCGGTTTGCGGAGCAGGCGGCCGGGTTCATGGGGAAGATGGAGCCCTGGTTTCGAGGATCGATGGCGCAGGATCTGCACGAGGGGCGGCGGCTCGAGCTGGAGACGCTCAACGGGACGGTGGTGCGTCTCGGCCGCGCGCGGGAGGTTGCCGTGCCGGTCAACTGGACGATCTACGCCGCGCTGCGGCCGTTCGCCGGCGGCGCCCCGGAGATTCCGACGCCGGGATAGGGCCGGGTCTTGCGCGCGCAAAATATCCTGTGGCATACTCGAAATTGCATCAGCAGGCTGAACAAGTCGGTTGGTACACGGTACGGATAGGGGTGGGAGGGAAGATGGCGGTAGGGACGGTGAAGTGGTTCAGCGCGGAGAAGGGATACGGGTTCATCACGCCGGAGACCGGCGGCAAGGATCTATTTGTTCACTACAGCGCGATTCAGGCGGACGGCTACAAGAGCCTGAACGAAGGCGACAAGGTGGAATACGAGGAGACTCAGGGCCGCAAAGGCCCGCAGGCGTCCAACGTGCGCGTTGCCCGCTGACGCGGCGGCGCTGCCACACGACAATTGAGGTCGACGGGGACGGCCGGGAACCGGCCGTCCCCGCGTGCTTCCCCGCGACCCACGCGGGCGCCGGCACGCATGCCACGCGACGATGAGGGGGACGGCGATGGGCGCTCCTGGCTCCGGGCACACCACGTACGCGACGCGATTCGGACTCCGGCCGGTCGTCTACGGGCAGCGGGGGGTGGTCGCGACGGCCAATCCGCTCGCCACGATGGCGGGCGTCCGGATGCTCGCGCAGGGCGGCAACGCGGTCGACGCGGTGGTCGCCGCGGCCGCCTCACTCGGTGTGGCGGAACCGTACATGTCGGGCCTGGCCGGCTGCGGGACGTTGATGCTGACGCGGCCGGGCCACGCCCCGAAGGCGCTCGTGTTTCTCGGACGCGCGCCCGCCGCCGCTGCGCCGGAGCGCTTTGCCGGCGGCCTTCCGGATACCGGCTACGAGGGCCCCGCCGTGCCGGGCAACCTTGCGGGATGGGCGCGGGTGCTCGCGGAGCACGGAACCATGCCGCTCGCGCGGGTGCTCGAGCCGGCGATCGAGTACGCGGAGCGGGGCATTCCGTTCACGCCGTTTGACGAGATGATGTTTCGCGAGAGCGGCGGGCGTCTCACCCAGGAGGGCGTGGCGACGTACCTGCACGGCGGGAACGTGCCGCGTCCGGGCGCGCTGCTCGTCCAAGCCGACCTCGCCGCGACGCTGCGGCGGATCGGCGCCGAGGGTGCCGGCTACCTGTACGCGGGACCGCTCGGGCAGGCGATCGGCCGGTTGATGCAGGAACGCGGAGGGCTGCTGGCCGAGCAGGACCTGCGCGACTATCCTGAGTCGCTGCATTGGGCCGACCCGATCTCGCTGACCTACCGGGGCGTCACCGTCTTCGCGCCGCCGCCTCCGACAAGCGCCGTGCAGGTCCTGGAAACCCTCGGTATCCTCAACGGGTTCGATCTTGGGCGCACGGAGCATCTCGGCCCGGAGCACGTCGGCCTCGTCGCCGACGCCGCCCGCCTTGCGCGACTCGATACCGACCGCTACGTGGGCGATCCGGACGCCGCCGGCGTCCCGGTGGCGCGGGTGCTGTCCGTGGAGCACCTCGAGGGCCTCCGCGGGCAGATCGACGCGCGTGCCTGGTCGGACGCGGCAGGAGGCGCCTCTTTGGCCCGCGCCGCAGGCCCAGGAGTGGCCGGAGGTCCTGCGGCAGACAGCGGCGGAAGCCGTTCGACGACGCATCTCGCCGCCGCGGACGCGAGCGGGCTCGCGGTCAACATCACGCAGAGCCTGGGGCACGGCTTCGGTTGCGGGGTCGTGGTGCCCGGCACCGGCGTCTGCCTCAACAACGCGATGCACTGGTTCAACAACCGTCCCGGCCATCCCAATCAGGTCGCGCCGGGCAAGCGGCACGAGTGGCCGATCGCGCCGGTGCATCTCTTCCGCGACGGCCGGTTCTGGTCCACGGTGGGGACGCCGGGCTCGTACGGCATCCTGGTCACCACGGTCCAGGTGCTCGTGAACCTCATCGACTTCGGGCTCAACATCCAGGATGCGATCGCGGCGCCGCGGTTCCGCTGGATCGACGACGTCGCGGACCCGCTGCCCGCGCGGGCCCTGCGCGTCGAGTCGAGGATGCCGGCGGCGACGCGCGGGGCCTTTGCCGGGCGCGGTTACGACGTCGATCTGCTCGGGCCGTGGTCGATGCGGGTCGGCGGCGTGCAGGGCGTGCAGAGCGATCCCGAGACCGGCTGGCTGGCCGGGGCCGCGGACCCGCGACGCAACGGGTACGCGGTCGCCTGGTGACGGCGATGGAGAATCCCCGGAAGACGGCCGTCGCCGAGCCGATCGTCATCGTGGGCGCCGGCGCGATCGGCGGCACGATCGGCGCCCATCTCGTGCGGCAGGGGCGCGAGGTCCTGCTCGTCGACGCGGCCCGGGAGCACGTCGAGGCGGTGAACCGCGACGGGCTCCGCATCGAGGGCCGGGACGCGTTTACCGTGCGGGTGCCGGCCGCGACCCCGGACGGACTTCAGGCCGCGCTCCGCGGACGGCGGCCCGGCGCCGTGATGCTGGCGGTCAAGGCGCTTCACACCGACGCGGGACTCGACGTGATCGCGCCGGTGCTTTCCGCGGACGGATACGTCGTCTCGATGCAGAACGGCCTGAACGAGCGGCGGATCGCGGCGCGGCTCGGCGCCGCGCGCACGGTGGGCGCGTTCATCAACTTCGGCGCCGACTATCACGGGCCCGGCCGGATCATGTACGGCGGACCCGGCGCGCTCTACCTGGGGGAGCTCGACGGCGAGATCACGCCGCGGGTTGAGACACTCGGCGACATGATGCGCGAGGCCTTTCTCCCGAACACCACGATCACGCCGAACATCTGGGGGTATCTCTGGGGGAAGATGGGCTACGCGTCCATGCTCTTTGCGACCGCGGTAGTGGATGAGACGATGGCCCAGGTGCTCGGCGATCCCGCGAACACGCGGCTGCTCGCCGACCTCGCCGCGGAAGTGACCCGCGTGGCGGAGGCGGAAGAGGTCCGGTGCGAGGCCTTCGACGGCTACGAGCCGGAGGTGATGCGGTTCCGGGAGCCGCGCGACTGGGCCGGGATCCGGCGCAGCCTGGCCGCGCTGGTCGAGCACAACCGCGGCTCGCTCAAGCAGAAGAGCGGCATCTGGCGGGACCTCGCCGTCCGGCGCCGCCGCACCGAGGTCGACGCCCAGATCGGAGAAATCGTCGCCATCGGCCGGGAGCGCGGCCTCGCCCTGCCGCTCAACGCCAGCCTCGTGGAGATGATCCACGACCTCGAGGCCGGCCGGCGCACGATGCACCCCGACAACCTGGCCGAACTGCGGCGCCTCGACGAGGCGATCTACGGCGGAGGCGGCCGGTGAGCCCGAGCCCCTACCGCATCTTCGTCGACCGTTATCTCGACGAGATCCTCGCCGATCTCAAGGCCCTCGTGGAAGTGGAGTCCCCGACCACCGTGAAGGCGGCGGTCGACCGCGCGGCGCGCCAACTCGCCGGCCGCTTCGCGGACGCCGCCGGCGCGGAGATCGTCTGGCATGCGCAGCCGGTGTGGGGCGACCACTTCGAGGCGCGGATCGGCCGCGGGCCCAGACGGATTTTGCTGTTGGGTCACGTGGACACGGTGTGGCCGCTCGGCACGATCGAACGGCTGCCGTGCCGTATCGACGGCGACCGCGTCACGGGGCCCGGCTCGTTCGACATGAAATCGGGCGACATTCAGGCCCTGTGGGCGCTCCGCGCGGTCGTCGAGCAGCGCGAGGCCGCCGACAAGACGTTTGTGTTCTTCGCCAACACCGAGGAAGAGGCGGGGAGCCCGACGTCCCGGCCGATCATCGAGCAGCTCGCGCGCGAGTCCGAGTGCGTCTTCGTGCTGGAGCCGTCGGTGGGATCGGAGGGCGCCGCGAAGCTCTGGCGCAAGGGCGTCGGCATGTTCCGGCTCGAGGTCACGGGCCAGGCGAGTCACGCGGGGGCCGATCCGGAGAAAGGCCGCAGCGCGATCTTGGAACTGGCCCGCCAGATCGTCGATCTCTACGCGGCCGTCCCGCTCGCGGCGGCGGGCACGACGCTGAACGTCGGCGTCGTGCAGGGCGGCACGCGGTCGAACGTCGTCGCAGCATCCGCCGAGGCGCTGATCGACCTCCGCGTCAGAACCGCGGCCGAAGCACGGCGCGCCGAGGCAGCCATCCTCCGGCGGCCGTCGTTCGTGCCGGGGACGACGGTGCGCGTCACCGGCGGGCTGAACCGGCCGCCGATGGAAGAAACCACGGCCTCCCGCCGCCTCTACGAACAGGCGCGGGCGATCGCCGCGGACGAGGGGTTCGAGCTGCCGGCCGGCGGAACGGGCGGCGGCAGCGACGGCAACTTCACCGCCGCCCTCGGCGTGCCGACGCTCGACGGCCTCGGCGCGGTCGGCGGCGGCGGGCACGCGGACAGCGAGCACGTCCGGCTCGCCGCGGTGGCGCCGCGCACGGCGTGGTTTGCGCGCCTCCTCGCGGAGGTGTAGGCGCCTAGGGAATTCCGGCCACTACCTCGATCTCGACCTTCAGCTCGGGCCGCGCGAGGGCGCTCACGCCGACCGTCGAGCGCGCCGGCAGGTCGCCGGGAAACGCCTGACGGTAGACCTCGTTCATCGCCGCGAAGTCGTTCATGTCGGTGAGAAACACCGTCGCCTTGAGCGCGTGCGCCATGTTCGTCCCCGCCGCCTCGAGCACGGCCTGGATGTTGTCCAGGCAGTTCTGCGTTTGTTCCCGGATGCCCGGCGGTACCTGCCCGGCCGGATCGGCGCCGACCTGCCCCGACGTGAACACCAAGTTGCCGTACTTGATGCCGGGGGAGTAGGGCGAGGCGGGGCGGGGGCGGCTTGACGGAAAGACGGACTGACGGGCCATCGATCACCTCCGGGGTGTGGCGGCCGGTTTTGATGCCGCGGTTGCCGGTCGCGCGCGGGACGGCACGCGCAGCGCGGCGCAGGGCAGCCGGCCGGGATGCCGTTGACTTCGTGGACGCCGCGGGCCTTCCTCTACCGCGCGCTGGAGGGCTGCTTTCCGTGCGGCGCGAACGACTGCGGTGGAGCACGAACGATTCCGTGGGGAGGATGCGTCGATGCGGCGTACGGTTGGACTGGCCATCACACTGCTGGTGGCCGCGCTCGGCTGGGGCACCACCCTACGCGCAGGACTCGAAGGTCGGCGGGACCTGGACGATCGTCAGCACCGAGGAGCCGGATACCCTCGATCCGCAGAAGACGGGCGCGGCGGTTGCCGCCGCGATCTTCCAGTTCGTGGGACAGCCGCTGCTCGCCCACGACTTCGACAACCGGGTGGTCCCGGGACTCGCCGAGTCCTGGACGATCAGCGGCGACGGGATGGTGTGGATGTTCAAGCTTAAAGCCGGCGCCGTCTTCCAGGACGGCACGCCCGTGACCGCGCAGGCGGTGAAGGCCTCGATCGAGCGCGCGATCGCGCCGGAAACCAAGTCCCCGGTCGCGAAGGCCCAACTCGGGCCGGTGAAGACGACCTCCGGCTCCGCCGCGCGATGAACTACGCCATCAACAAGGACGTGCTGGTCAAGGTCGTGCTGGAAGGGCTCGGCGAGCCGGCGTACGGGCCGCTGCCGCCGTCGATCTGGGGCTACTGGCCGGGCATCGTGGACTACGCGCCGCACTACGATCCGGCCAAGGCGAAGCAGCTCTTCGCCGAGGCCGGGTACGCCCCGGGCCCGGACGGCACCCTCCAGAAGGCCGGCCGGCCGCTCGCCTTCACGTTGTTCACCACGCCGGCCGACACGGGCGTACGCACGGCGCAGCTGGTGCAGGCTAACCTGCGCGCGTTTGGCGTCAAGATGGACATCCAGACCTACGAGTTCGGCACGATTCTCGAAAAGTTCAAGAAGGGCGACCAGCAGGCCGGGTTCATGGGCTACACGTACAACGAGCCCGACATCATGTTCATCTGGTTCGACTCGGCCAACATCGGCAGCGGGTTGAACTTCAGCCACTACGCGGATCCGAAGCTCGACGCGCTGATCGACGCGGCGCGCACGCGACGAACCCGACCAAGCGCGCGGCGCTGTACGTCGATTTGCAGAAGTACGTCGTCGACAAGGCGCTGTGGGTCCCGCTGTGGACCAACTATAACTACATCGCCCTGCAGTCGTGGATCAAGGATGCGCGGGTGCATCCGGACGGGTACGTGTTCCTGGGAGACGCCTATCTGACGAAGCGCTAGCTCCGGTGGGCGTGCACGCGTTCATCCTCCGGCGCCTCGGAGCGGTCGTGCCGGTGCTGCTCGCGGTGTCCGTGCTCGTCTTCTTGATGAGCCATCTGACGCCCGGCGATCCGGCCACGATCATGCTGGGCGAGAACGCGTCCGCGGCCGACATCGGGCGGCTGCGCCACGAGCTCGGTCTCGACCGGCCGCTCGCGGTCCAATACGGCCGGTATCTCGCCGGCGTCGCCCGCGGCGACCTCGGCCGATCGATCCGGTCCGGGCGGCCGGTCGCGCTCGAGATCTGGGAACGCTTCCCGCCGACGCTCCAGCTCACGCTGGCCGCGATGGCGATCGCGTCGGCGGCCGGCGTGCTGCTGGGCGCGCTCGCGGCGACGAGCCGCACCGGCATCGCCGACGCGCTGCTGATGGGCACGTCGCTGCTCGGCATCTCGATGCCGTCCTTTTGGCGCGGCCTCTTGCTGATTCTGCTGTTCGGCCTCACGCTGCACTGGCTGCCGATCGCGGGCGGGGGCGACTGGCGGGCGCTCGTCCTGCCGGCGGTGACGTTGGGCGCCCAGCCCGCAGCGGTGCTTGCGCGGCTGACGCGGGCGAGCCTCCTCGACGTCCTGCCGAGCGATTTCGTGCGGACGGCGCGGGCCAAAGGGGTCGCGGGCGTTCGGGTGCTGTTCCGCCACGCCCTGCGGAACGCGCTGATCCCCGTCGTCACGGTGATGGGCCTCCAGTTCGGCTCACTGCTCGGCGGCGCCGTGATCGTGGAGTCCGTCTTCGCCCGGTCCGGGCTCGGCCGGTTCGCGGTCGCCGCCGTGCAGTCGCGGGACTTCCCCGTCATTCAGGGCATCGTGCTGTTCGCCGCCGCGGTCTATGCGCTCGTGAACCTCTCCGTGGACGTGGTGTACCTTGCCATCGATCCGCGGATCACATACGGCGAGTGACGCGGCGCGCGGTCGGGCTGCGGCGCCTGCGGCCGGGGATGTGGGCCGGGCTCGGCATCTCGCTGGTATTTGTCGCCACGGCGCTCGCCGCGCCGTGGATCGCGCCCCACGATCCCACCACGCCGGTGGTCGAGGCCGTGCTGCAGCCGCCCTCGCGGAGTCATCCCTTCGGGACGGACGAGCTCGGCCGCGACGTACTGAGCCGGGTCATCTACGGCAGCCGCGTCTCGCTCGAGGTCGGCGTGGTGGCCGTCGGCATCGCGGCGGTGATCGGCACGGCGGGCGGCTTGGCGGCCGGGTTTTACGGCGGGACCTGGGATGCGGCCGTCATGCGCGCGACCGACGTGCTGCTGGCGTTTCCCGGAATTCTGCTCGCGATCGCGGTCGTCGCCACCCTCGGGCCGAACCTCGCGAACGTCATCATCGCGGTCGGCATCGGGGCGATCCCGGTGTACACGCGCACCGTCCGCGGCTCGACCCTGTCGGTGCGGCGCATGGAGTATGTGGAAGCCGCCCGGGCGGCGGGCGCCACCACGATTCGCCTGATGAGACGCCACGTGCTGCGGAACATCGCCGCGCCGATCGTAATCCTGGCGACGCTGGGCATCGGCGTCAATATCCTGATCGCGGCCGGGCTCTCTTACGTCGGCCTCGGGGCGCAGCCGCCGACGCCGGAGTGGGGCGCGATGCTGAGCGGGGCCCGGCAGTATCTCCGGGACGCCTGGTGGACCGCGGTGTTCCCCGGGCTCGCGATCACGCTGACCGTGATCGGGATGAATCTGCTCGGTGACGGACTGCGCGATCTCCTCGATCCGCGCCTGCGCATTTGAGGTGAAGCGCGTTTATTGGTTGCGCAGATACTCCCGCGCGGCCGCAAGCGACAACACGGCTACCCTCCGCGCATGAACGACGGGTAGAGCGTCATCCCGCCGTCGACGAAGAGGGTCGTGCCCGTCACGTAGGCCGCGGCGTCAGAGGCCAGCACGGCCACCATCCGCGCGACGTCGTCCACGGTGCCGACGCGGCCCATCGGGATCTTGCTGAGGAGGTCCGCGAGCTGGGCCGGATCATCCCACACGTCGCGGTTGATCGGCGTCTGGATCGCGCCCGGGGCGACGGCCAGCACGCGTACGCCGAACGGCGCGGCTTCCTGCGCCAGCGTCTTCGTCAGCATGCTGAGGCCGGCCTTGCTCGCCGTGTAGGCGCTGTAGCCGGTCCACGGAATCCGCTCGTGCACGGACGTCAGGTTCAACACGACCCCTCGTTTGGCCGGGACCATGCGCCGCAGCGCTTCGCGCGCGCACAGGTAGGCGCCGGTCAGGTTGATGTCGAGGACGCGGCGCCACGCGTCGGGCGTTTGTTCCCACCCGGCCGCGCGCGGGCCGTCGACGCCGGCGTTATTGACCAGGATGTCCACGCCGCCCCAGGCCCGGTCCACCTCCGCGAACATGCGGCCGACCTGGGCCGGATCGGCCACGTCCGCCTGCGCGGCGATCGCGGCGCCGCCGGCCGCCGTGATTTCCGACACCACGGCCTGCGCCGCGCCGGGATCCGCGACGTAGTTGATGCAGACACGGGCGCCTTCTTCGGCGAGTGCGAGTGCGATCGCCCGTCCGATGCCGGAATTGGCGCCGGTGACCACGGCGCGCCGCCCGCGCAGGTTAAGATCCATCCGTCGGCGCCTCCGCGATGCTCGGCGTGTGCCATGCGTGTCCGTCACGCTGCGGCAGGGCGTCCGCGGACTGCGGGCCCCAGGTGCCCGCCGGGTACGCCGGCACGCCGCCGGGAGGCGCCGTCCGCCACGCGTCGAGCACCGGCTGCACGATCGACCACGAGGCTTCGATCTGATCGGCGCGCATGAACAACGTGGCATCGCCCCACATGACGTCGAGCAGCAGCGTCTCGTACGCCTCGGGCGGTTCGCCGCCGAACGCGCGGCAGTAATCGAACTCCATGTCCGCCGTATCGAGGTGCATCACCGGGCCGGGCCGCTTCGCCTGAAACCGCAGCATGATGCCTTCGTTGGGCTGGATGCGCACGATCAACTGGTTCGGCCGCCAGTGCTCGACGGTCGCGGGGGGAAAGGGCAGGTGCGGCGCCGGCTGAAACTGGATGAGCGCCTCGGTCGCCTTGACCGGCAGGCGCTTGCCGGTGCGGAGATAAAACGGGACGCCCTGCCACCGCCAGTTGTCGACGAACAGCCGGAGCGCCGCGAACGTCTCCGTCCCCGACTCGGCCGCGATGCCGGGTTCAGCCCGATACCCCGGGACCGCCGTGCCGTCGACCGTCCCCGGGCCGTACTGGCCGCGAACCGCCGCGGCCGCGACGTCGCCCGTGAGGGGGCGCACCGCGCGCAGGACGTCGGTCTTCTTGTTGCGGACCTCGTCGGCGTCGAACGACACCGGCGGCTCCATGGCGACGAGGCACAGCATCTGCAGGAGGTGGTTCTGCACCATGTCGCGCAGCGCGCCGGCCCGGTCGTAGTAGCCGCCGCGGTGCTCGACCCCGACGGTCTCCGCGACCGTGATCTGCACGAGGGCGATATACCGGCGATTCCACACGGGCTCGTACAGCGTGTTGCCGAACCGCAGCGCGAGGATGTTCTGCACCGTCTCCTTGCCGAGGTAGTGATCGATCCGGAAGATCTGCCGCTCGGTGAAGACGCGGCCGATCGCCGCGGTCAGCGCACGCGCCGACTCGAGGTCGTGTCCGAAGGGCTTCTCCACCACGAGGCGCGCCCGCTCCGCGAAGCCGGCCGCGCCGAGCCCCTCCACGATCGGCCCGATCGCCGCCGGCGGGGTCGCCAGATAGAAGACGGGCTGCGCGGGGGTGCGCCACTGCCGGTCCACCGCCGCGAGCGCCGCGCCGAGCGCCCGTCCCGCCGCGGGGGTCGACAAATCGCCGCGAAGGTGCGTGATCGCCGGGGCCAGGGCCTCCCAGTGCGCCGGGTCGGTGCGGCCGCGGCGCGAGAAGCGATCCACCGCCTCGCGGGCATGCCGCCGGAACGCATCGTCGTCGATGGAGTCGCGATCCACGCCGATCACGCCGAACCGCTCGGGCAGCCAGCCGTCGACCGAGAGATTGTAGACGGCCGGCAGCAGTTTGCGGGCCGCGAGGTCGCCGCCCGCGCCGACGATCACAAGAACGGTCGGGCCCGGCCTGGGATGCGTGTCCGTCCCGTGGCCGCCCGCCTCCGGACTCACGTCGCCGGGAACTCCCTGGTGACGGCGAGCGCCGCGGCCGTCAGATCCTCGAGGCGGTCGAGCGCCGCCTCCACCGGGCCGCGCAGATGCACGCGCAGCGCCGGCTGGCCGTGCCGGCGCAGCGCCTCGAAATCGCCGAGCGCCTGCGCGCGCTTGAACACGCCGAACGTGTAGGGCTGTCCCGGCACCGCCGCGTCTTCGGGCTCGTCCGTGGTGATCAACAGGAACAGCCCGTTGGCGGGGCCGCCTTTATGATACTGGCCGGTCGAATGCAGGTAGCGCGGGCCGTAGCCGAGCGTGGTCGCCAGGCGCGTCGTGTCGCGCAGCCGTGCGCGAATCGCCGTGAGGCGCCTGTGCGTCCCGGGCGCTTCGGTGAGATAGGCGAGGAGGGCGATGTAGCCGCCCGGGCGCCGCGCGCGGAAAAACTCGGCCAGCGTCGCGGCCACGTTGGCCCCGGGCGCGTCCGTGTACACGGCGAGCGTGCCGTCGGTCTGGGAGGCCGCCGGTTCGGGCAGGCGCCGCTCTCGGCGGACGACGTCGAGGAGCCGGTTCGTGTTGTCCTTGCTCTCCTGCACGTTGGGCTGGTCGAAGGCGTTGATGCCGAGGATCGCTCCGGCGGCGGCCGTCGCGATCTCCCACCGGAAGAACTCCGGGGCGACGTCGATCGTGTCGCTCATCTCGACGACGATCAGCGGATGCCCGGCGCTCCGCAGCGCGCGGAGCCGGCCGTCGACCGGTTCGCCGGTGTCGCCGCGGCGGCGGAGATGCACGAACAGCCGGTCCGGGCCGTACGCGCCGACGTCGCCGAGCGGTTCGTCGGCGACGGGGAGCAGGCCCGTTCCCTGCTTTCCGGTGCTCTCGGCGAGGAGCTGTTCGAGCCAGATCCCAAACGTGGCGACGGCTTCGGAGACGATGAACGTCACTTTATCGCGGCCCCGCCGGGCGAGTTCGCCCATGATCGCGCCGAGGCGCACGCCGGCGTTCCGCTCAGGCGGGTCCGACGGGCCGCAGGCCTCGGCCATGCCCACCGCGCGCTCGAGCATCCGCGGCAGGTCCACGCCGGCGAGGGCGGCGGGGACGAGGCCGAAATAGGTGAGGGCGGAGTACCGGCCGCCGACGTCCGGGGCGTTAGTGAATACGCGGCGGTAGCGCCGCTCTTCGGCCTGCCGGGCCAGCGGCGTGCCGGAGTCGGTGATCACAATGAAGTCCTCGCCCGCGCGGTCGCCGGACGCGGCTTGGCGCTTCGCGTAGAAATACTCGCCGAACGCGAGCGGCTCCGCGGTGGTGCCGGACTTGCTCGCCACGATGAACAGCGTCCGCGCGCCGGCCGCCCACCGGTCCGCCGCCAGGATCGTCGCGGGATCGGTCGTGTCGAGCACCGACAGCCGGAGACCGCCGGCCGTTGGGAACGTCCGCTCGAAGACGAGCGGCGCGAGACTGCTGCCTCCCATGCCCATGTGCAGGACCTGGCGATAGCCCGCCTGCTGCGCCTCGGCGGCGAAGCGGAGGAGGTCGGGCAGCGCATCGGTCATCGCGACGGGCGCGCGCAGCCAGCCGAGCCCGCCGCGAACCGCCGCTTGGCCCGCGAGATCGCCCGCCCAGAGCGCGGCATCTCGCGCCCACAACCGCTCCACGAAGCGGTCGCGCGTGAGCGCGTCGAGGCGCTCGTTGACCGCCGCTTCGTCTTTCGGTGACGCCGAGAACCCGAATGTCAGGGGCATGGGTATCCTCGATGGTGGCGTGCGGGACGGTCCGCCCTGATGCTGTTCTGTCCCGCCGCCACGTGTCCTACCGCGGCAAGGATCGGACCCCGCCGGGCCCGTATCCGTCATCTGCGCCCAGCGTCCGACCGGTTCAAGGAGGCACGTTCATGTCTGAGCAGCACCGGGCCCCGCGTCCGGAAGACCTCGCCAACCTCGTGATCATATCCGACGCGCAGATCTCGCCGGACGGGACCCGCGTCGCCTTCGTCCGCACCGGCATCGACGCCGGCGCCGACGAGTATCGCTCGTCGATTTGGATCGCCGGCAGCGGCGGCGGCGAGGCCGCGCAGTTGACGCGCGGCGGCACACCTGGAGTACATGGCGGCCGGCGGCCTGTCGGCTGGCGTGACGGCGCGCCGCGGTGGTCGCCGGACGGCCGGACGCTCGCGTTCTTATCCGACCGGGACGGTGCGAACCAGCTCTATCTACTGCCGCTCGCGGGCGGCGAGCCGCAGCGGGTGACGGCGCTGCCGTACGGAGCGGGGCCCGCGGCCTGGGCCCCGGACGGCAGCCGCCTCGCATTTCGCGCGGAAGTCGACGCGCACCTTGAGTCTCGTGTGGGCGCCGCGGCGGAGGAGCGCGCGAAGGAGGCCTCCCGCCCGCGCCTCGTCACACGCGCGCAGTACAAAGCCGACGGCTTCGGCTACACGTTCGGCCGGCGCCATCACATCTTTGTGCTCACCGTGGCGGACGGCGGCGTGGCGCAGGTGACTCATGAGGATGCCGAGCACGCGGGACCGGCGTGGTCGCCCGACGGCCGCCGCCTCGCGTTCGTTCGCGCGCGCGCCGGCGCCGGCGACTACAGCCTCTTCGACCTGTGGACCGTGGACGCGTCGGGGGGCGAGCCCCGCCAACTGTCGCGCGAGATCGGCCGGGCGGTGGCGCCGGCATGGTCGCCTGACGGCGCGTGGATCGCCTGCTTCGGCGGCGATGAGCAGGAGCGGGGCTTCGGTGATCCGACGGCGCGGGTCTGGCTCGTGCCGTCCGCGGGGGGAGCGCCCCGGCGCTTGACCGGCGGGTACGATCGCGGCGCGGTGCTCGCGCGGCCGCACGAAGTGTCGGCGCCGCCGATCTGGTCCCAGGACGGCCGGGCGGTCACATTCATTGCCGCCGATGCCGGCCGCACCCACGCGGTGCGCGCCTCGGTGCCGGACGGTGCCGTGGCCGCGGTCGTCGGCGGCGATCGCCAGATCCAGAGCGTGACGGAGTCCGCGGGACGCCTCGCCTACACGGCGTCCGATCCGCATATCCCGGCCGATTTGTTCGTGAGCGGTGTGGACGGCTCCGCGGAACGCCGGTTGACGCACGCCAACGACGCGTGGCTGGGCGCGCTCACGCTTCCGCGCGTCGAGCGCCGCCGGTTCTCCAGCCCGCACGGCGGAGAGCTCGATGGGTGGGTGACCCCTCCGGTGAACGGCCGCCGCCCGGCGCCCCTCCTGGTCGAGATCCACGGCGGACCGGCCAGCTACGCCGGGCCGGTGTTCCCGTCCGGGCTGTGGCACACGTACGTTCTCGCCGCGCGGGGATGGGCCGTGCTGCAACTAAATCCGGTCGGCTCCGGATCGTACGGCAAATCCTTCGCCCTGGGCATCCGCGGCGGCTGGGGGGAGCGCGACCTGCCGGAGCAGCTGGCCGCGGTCGACGCCCTGGTGGCCGACGGCACCGCGGACGCGGACCGGCTCGCCGTGTCCGGCTACTCGTACGGCGGCTTCATGACCTCGTGGACGATCACGCACACCGATCGCTTCAAGGCCGCGGTCGTCGGCGCACCGGTCGTGAACGTGGAGTCCTTCCACGGCACGTCCGACATCGGGCCATGGTTCGGGGAGTGGGAGATGCGCGGCGACGTGGTAACCCAGCGCGAGATCTACCGGCGCCTGTCGCCGATCAACTACGTCGAGCGCGCGACGACGCCCACGCTCATCGTGCACGGCGAGGCGGACGACCGGTGTCCGATCGGGCAGGGGGAGGAGCTGTTCGCCGGGCTGATCGCCGCGGGCCGGGCGCCGGTGGAGTTCGTGCGCTATCCTGGTCAGAGCCACGGCTTTCGGGGGACCGGGCGCCCGAGCCACCGCGTCGACGTCGTGCGGCGCGTCGTGGAGTGGCTGGCGCGGCACGTGACACCTGCGGAAGACAGGTAGTCTTTGAGAGCGCTCAGCGCTTGCCGATGCCCTGGAGCGCCCGAACGTACATGATCTGCCCGGCGTGGTAGACGTCGTGGGTTGTCGTCCGGACCAGCCGCATCGCGAGCGGCTGAGCCGGGCCGTTCTTGTACCAGACGATGTTTCTCGAGAGCCCCGCATCATCCAGGGCCTCCGCCCGTGTCAGAAACTGGGCGGAGATGTCCAACAATGCTCGGCGGTCCCGCTCCCAGTCGGCCTCGCTCCCGTTCGCATCCTGCCAGTCGGCGGCGTCGAGGTGCCGCCCGTCGGGTGGATCGCCATCCCACGCGTCGAGCACCCCGCGCTTCCAGAGCGTGAGATGGCGGACGATTTGCCAGATCGAGTGCCGCGCCGGCGCCGGCTTCCACGCCGCCTCGGCGGCCGTCAGCCCCCGGAGCGCTCCGCGGAGCGGGGGTTGCCACTGCCACTCCTCGTCTTCCAGCGTCGTGTGGATGTGGTTCACCACCAGTGCTTTAAGCGAGACCGCATCCCCTCGCGTCATCTACGCGTCCTCCACGCGGGCAAGATCAAGGAGCCCATTGAGCCACTGCCTCGCGTCCTCGCCCAGGGCCACCTGTTGCGCCGCCGCGTCCTTTTGATCCAACAGCCCCTCGATCGATCTCAGCGTCGCGGGATTGTTGGCGGCGAGTCCCTTGGCGAATTGGCGCTCCTGCTCGAGGGTGGGGCGGCTGGGGTGGTCGGGAAGTCGAGGGGCGCGCCGGAAGGGCAACCCGGACGGGGTACAAAACGCCTGAAAGCGTTTGAGAAGGTCGGACGCGCCCGGTTCCCGGTAGTGGCACAAGGTGGTCATCGCGTAGCTGGCGGTGTTCCAGTACTCGCCGTCGAGCGTGAGCCTCACCACGTCCGACAGAAGCGTCAGCGCGGCCGGCTTCAGATCGTTCGTTTTGCACCAGCGCGCCGCGGCGAAGACGATGTCTTCGACGACCGATTGACAGGTCAATCGCGCCATGCTGTCCCGCGGCAGACCGGCATCGCGTGCTCGTTCCGCCTCCAGCAGCTCCCGGAGCAGGTGAGGATCGGCGGCCGTGATGTAGCCGGCAAGCGTGGCCCCGACCTTGCGGCGCATGTAGCGCTCGGACGCAACGGAGTGGCGAACGAGGTCCGTCGCCGCCGCGGGCAGCTGTGCCACCGGTTGGAGGACACAGCCCTCGACGCCGTCCTTCATCAATCGATCGCCAATCCAATCGACATTGCGGTCCCACGTCGCCCGCAGCGCTTCCCGGCTCACCGTCGAACCCTCCCATCCGAAGAGATCTCCGCGGCGTACGCGGCGAGGCCGTCCGCCGTGACGTAGCCATCGTCGACGTCGGCTTGAATCTCGGGCACCGGCCGCCCCGCCGCATCGCCGAAGCCGCTGCCTCCCGCGATCTCGATCGTCGCCCGCTCCGCGGCGCCGCGGAGTTCCACGACCCCGACGGTGGCGCTCGCCTCGCGGAGGCGGCCGTCCTCGACGACGAACGCGCGGGCCCGGCGTCCCGCGAGACCCCCGTGCAGCCCCGGTGTCGACACCAGCATGCCGTGCGGGCGAAAATCGACCAGCACGGGGTTGGGGCTCGGCCGGCGCAGGCGCATGCGGACGCGCTGCCCGAGCCCGCCGCGATGGCGGCCGGGACCGCCGGAGTCCGCGATGAGTTCCTTGCACTCCACGACGAGCGGCGCCCGGCTCTCGAACATCTCCACGGAGACGTTGGCCGCGGAGGTGGGATAGAGCAGGGCGGACTTGCCGTCGCCGTGCGCGCTCGCGCCCTGGCCGCCCCCTTGGAAGAGATGGTCGTTGAACGGGCGTCCCTCCGCGTCGCGGCCGTAGCTCCCCATCCCGATCGGGAGTCCCGTGAACGCCTGCACGCGCTCCGGCAGGACACCGGCGAGCGCGCGGAAGACCGCGGGGCCGAGGTACCAGCCGGTGTGCGTGCGCTCGTTGACCGACGCCGGATGCGTGCAGTTGAGGACCGAGCCTTCCGGCGCGATGACGTGAAACGGCCGGTAGCACCCGGCGTTGGACCGGATCTCCGGCGTCAGGATCGACTTGAGCGCGTAGGTCGTGTGCGCGGCCGTGTAGTGGTAGGTGCAGTTCATGCCCCCGCGGGGCAGCTGCGGGGGCGCGCCGGTGAAGTCGACGGTGATCTCGTCGCCCGCGACGGCGACGGCGCACGGCAGGCGCAGCGGTTCGTCGAGGCCGTCGTACCAGACCTCGCTGCGGTATGTGCCGTCCGGCACGGCCCGGGCCGCGTCGCGCATCGCCTGCTCGGCGCGCGACTGCACGGTGTGGGCGAGCGCGGCGAGCGAGTCGAGGCCGTACTCGTCCATGAACCCGAGCAGGCGTTCCGCGCCGATCCGGTTGCTCGAGACCTGGGCCTGGATGTCGCCGAGCACCATCTCCGGCCGGCGCACGTTGGCGCCGATCATCGCCATGAGATCGTCGTTGAGCTCGCCCCGCCGGTACAGTTTAAGCGGCGGAATCTGCAGGCCTTCGTCGTAGACTTCGCGCGCGTTCAGCGAGTCGCGCGTGCCGCCGATGTCCGAGGCGTGGGCGATCGAGCCGATGAGGGCGCAGAGGCGGCCCCGCCGGAACACCGGCGTCACGACGGCGAGGTCGTAGAGATGCCCGGCGCACATCCACGGATCGTTGGTGACGAGCACGTCGCCGTCGCGCAGCGTCTCCTTGGGGAAGGCGCGCAGCATGTACCGGACGGCGAGCGGCAGCGACAGGTTGAACACCGGCATCGACCGCGGCGAGTGCGCGATCGATTCGGCGTCGGCGTCGAGCAGTTCGCAGCCGAAGTCCTGCGCCTCGCCGATGATCGTGCTGAAGGCCGTGCGGAGAATGGTGATCCAGCATTCCTCCGCGATGTTGATGAGGCGGCTCCACATGATCTCGAGCGAGATCGGGTCGAACGGCGAGTCGCCCCCGGCGTCAGTCCACGCCATGGCCGCGGCCTCCGTGCCCTGTCTTGCGCAGGACCTCCGGCCGCTTCGCGGCCTCCTGAACCGGTGCGGGCTGCCTCGCGTGCCGGGCCACGGCCAGACGGAGATTGCCGGCCGGGTCGACCGTGAGGTGGTCGCCGGGGCCGACGACCGTGGTGGCTTCGCGTTCCTCGATGATCGCCGGTCCGCCGGCCTGCATGCCGGGACGCAGCCGATCGCGGTCGTACACGGGGACATCGACAAACCCGCCGCTGTCCGGGAAGTACGCCGGCCGCCGCGCCCGCACGGCCGCGCCCGCGTCCGCGGGGCCCGGCTCGCCGGTGCGCAGCCGGACGTCCGGTCTCGGACCGGTCACGCTGAGCCGCCAGTTGAGCGCCTGGATCGGACGGTCGGCGAGGAAGACGCCGTAGCGGCGGCGGTACTCCGCCTCGAACGCCGCCGCCAGGCGCGCGGCGACGTCGGGGCCGAGCGGCCCGTCGGGCAACGAGACCTCGATGTCGTGGAACTGGCCGAGGAGGCGCATCTCCGCGCGCCGCTCGCGCGCGATCGATCCGGGCGCGATGCCGGCGTCCCGCAGGGCCGCGAGGCCCTGGGTTTCCATCTCCGCGTACAACGCGCCCACGCGATCCCACGGCAAGGTGTCGAGCGGTCCGGGCAGGGAGTGCACGAGCTCGACGCTGACCGGCGCGACGAGGAGCCCGAGCGCGGAGGCCACGCCGGAGGCCGGCGGGACGATGACGTCCGACATGCCCAGGATGCGCGCGACCCGCGCGGCGTGCGACGGGCCCGCGCCGCCGAACGCGATCAGCGCGAACCGCCGGGGGTCCTGTCCGCGCTCGATCAGGTACACCCGCGCCGCGGCCGCCATGCTCTCGACGACGATCTGGTGGATGCCCCAGGCCGTCTCGACGGCGTCGAGGCGCAGCGGCGCGCCGAGCCGCTCCAGCGCCGCGACCGCCGCGCGTCGATCGAGCGGCATCGCGCCGCCGAGAAACGACGCTTCATTAAAATAGCCGAGCGCGAGGCAGGCGTCGGTGACCGTCGGCTCCCGCCCGCCGCGGCCGTAGCAGGCGGGACCCGGCTCCGCGCCGGCGCTGTGCGGTCCGACCTTGAGCAGTCCGAGTGTGTCGATCCAGGCGATCGAGCCGCCGCCCGCGCCGATCTCCATCATGTCGACGGTGGGGACCGTCACCGGCAGTCCCGAGCCGCGCTTGAAGCGGTGGACGCGCGCGACTTCCATCTCCGGCGCGATGGCCGCCCGGCCGTCGCGAATGAGGCAGATTTTCGCCGTGGTGCCGCCCATGTCGAAGCCGACGAGATCGCGCAGTCCGAGGGGCTCGCCGAAGAACGCGGCCACGAGCGCGCCGCCGGCGGGGCCGGACTCGAGGAGGCGGATCGGGAAGCGCCGCGCCGTGTCCGGCGCCGCGGCGCCGCCGGTCGACTGCATCAGCGTGAACCGCCCGCCGAAGCCGCGCCGGCCGAGCGCCGACTCGAGGCGGCCGACGTACCGGTCGAGGAGCGGCTGCACGTACGCGTTGCAGACGGTCGTGCAGGTGCGCTCGTACTCGCGAATCTCGGGGACGACGTCGCTCGACAACGACGCGGCGAGCCCGGGGGCGGCTGCGTGAATGGCCGCGCGCGCGGCCTGTTCGTTCGCCGGGTTGCGGTACGCGTGCAAGAACGCCACGGCCACCGCTTCGATTCCGTCCGCGGCGAGCCGTTCGGCAACGGCGCGGACCGCGTCGCGATCGAGCGGCGTCAGCAGTTCCCCGTCGGCCGCGACGCGTTCATCGACTTCGAGGCGGTCCCGGCGCGCGACGAGTGGGTCCGGGAAGCGCAGAAACAAGTCGTAGATGTCGTAGCGCTGCTCCTTGCCCATCTCGAGAATGTCCCGGAAGCCCCGCGTGGTGAGCAGGGCGGTGCGCGCGCCCCGGCGCTCGATGATCGCGTTCGTCACGAGCGTCGTGCCGTGCACGAGGACCGTCACGTCGCCCACGGCGACCCCGGCCGCCGCGCAGAGCTCCAGCAGGCCGGCCAGGGCGGCGCGGGCGGGATCCTCGGGCGTCGTGAGAATCTTGTGGAGGCGCAGCTCGCCTGTCGTCTCGTCGAGCAGCACCAGGTCGGTAAAGGTGCCGCCGATATCCAGTCCGACACGGTACGAGCCACGCGTGGGGCGAGGCGCGGCCGTCATTGCTGACCGTGTTCGTCGCCGCCGGGCGGAGCGCCTGCGGCGGTAAGATTCCTGGTTATAGTGTAGGCGCCTCCACCAGTGCAATGCCGTCCGGGCCTCGAAGGGTGAGCACCATGGCGTTGAGGACGTCCCGGCCGAGTAATGCCGTCGCACCCAGGCCGATCACTCGCAGCACGACCGCGCGGCCGGCCACCTCAACCTCAACGAGGTAGGTGGGGACGATCCGGGGAGTTCGGTCGAAGCCGGCCACGATCGTCCCGCCTGCCGAAGGCAATCGCAACTCCGTCGTCAGGGCGGCGGGAAGCGCCGTCACTGCGGCACCCGTCTCGACCAGTGCGGCGACCAAGACGAACGCGGACGTCCCCGGGCGGCGGACGCCGACGGGCAGCACGGGAGCGGGAGGCCGGTACGATCGCGAGTAGGGATATTCGGGCATGAGGGCCCGACGATTTGCGGGGGGTGGAAGTGGAAGACCGGCTCTGGATCGACACACAGCGGCATGAAGATAGAACGCACCCCGATTGTGGCAAACACTCGTCGCGCCAGGACATCAAAGTTCTCGTCGTGATCGAGAACCCGCTTGTTCAAAATTGCGAGATGCTCGCCGCGGTAGCGTCTCAAGAGCTTTGACTTATGCGCTTCGTACCATTTCATGTCCGGCTCGAGGGGCCGCAGTGTCGCGAGACCGTCGTCGCCAACCGAGCGTGAAAGTGTTTCAACCACGATGTCTGTGAGCATCATACCTCTCAGTGCCGCTCAGTGCCGCCTGCGCCTTGAGAGCCCGGACCAGGGCCTTCGGGATATCGCGCAAATAGAGGGTGGTGTTGGCGAGTGGCTTCTTCACCGCGTAGTCTCACGCGTGTCAGTATGCTAACATTTATATCATACTATATGAACAACTCAATGCAAGGGGAAACACGGACCGGCGACCAGGACGCCAAACGTTCCGCGTCCGCCCGCGGATTACCAGCGCGTTCCGAGGGCGGGTTCGCCGCCGTCAGCGCGACGGTCCGGTCCGGCCGGCGGATTTCGGAGGTCACCTCGCGGTTCCAATCGGTGGTCCGCTCGAGGACGGCCTGCACCCGGTGCATCTGCGGTTCCCAACACCGCGGAGGGTGGCGAGGCCGAAGGGGAACGGGCGGATGTACTGCGCCTGCGTGAGCGGCCGTACCCAGTCGAAGAGGCGGCGGCGGGCCTGCGGCTGGACTCCGTAGACCCGGGCCGCGTCGATCGCGCGCGTGGCCATCGCGATGTCCGTTGACGCGCCGATGCGCGCGGCGTCAGGTCCGGGGCGCCTTGTCCTTTGGATACTCTTCGCGCCGCGCGACGAACCCGATGTAGTCGAGGTTCTGCGCCTCCACGCCCAACTGCTTGAGCATGGCCATGACCTGGGCGCGGTGATGCACCTCGTGCATCAGCATCTGGACGCCGATCTCGGCCTTGCTCACGGTCACGATGGTCACCTTGTCGGCCTGCTCGAGCCGCCGGGTCACCGTCTGGGACCAATCGGTGGTGCCGGCGAGCGCCGCCCGCGTCCGGGGGGCCTGGGCGGTCCAGACCTTCTCGAGATCCGCGAAGGTGGGCTGGCGGGCTTCGTTGATCGGGAAGTTGTCGTCGAGGGGCGGCGGCGGCACCGGTTCTCCCCGGAGCCGCATGCTGTAGAGTAGCTCGACCTTGGCGATTTCGATGAGCGTCGCGCGGATCGTGCCCATCCCGAACGGGAACCGCTGCGTGTACTGCTCCTGACTCAACGGACGGACCCAGCCGAAGAGGCGCTGCCGCGCCTGGGTCAAGACATCGTAGACGTGCGCGTATTCCATCACGGCACCCCCGCCCCAACGAGTCGGCGTCCGCACCGGTACCGGCCGACGCCGTCTATCCGATGGCTGCGCGAACGACGTCTTCCACCGAACCATACCGGCCGACGAAAGTGGGCGTGTCGCGCAGCGTATACGGCCGGGCCGCGGTGCTGCGGAGCACGGTGACGAGCTCGGAGAACCGCGCGAGGTCGTCGGTTTCGTATCCGACGACGAACTCCCAATCTGCGAGTCCCGTGCAGTACAGCAGCAGCTGCTCGATGTCTTCGAAGCGGTGGCCGTGCCGCGCGTGCTCCGTCATCATCGCCCGGCGGTCGTCCGCGGACAACTGGTACCATTCGTGGGTCTTGCTGAAAGGATAGACGACGAGGAACCGCCGCCGTTCGCCGGGGACGCGGACGCTCGTCCCGTCGCGTCCGGTGTACTGCGACGGCCGCACAAATCCCCACAGCGACCACGCGAGCTCGAGCGTCGTGCGGGCCACCATCGCCGCGGCCCGTTGGAACGCCTCCGCGCCTTCGGCCGCGATCCAGAACCCCAGGTCCGCGTCGCCGCGCAGTCCCTGGAGGTCGTAGGCGTAGAGGCCCGCCACGCCTTCCGACCGTGCCGCGTCGCCGGCGGCGGCGGCCACCGCGTGGGCGGTCGCCGTGGTGCGATGGCCGCCCGGGACCCGGAAGAACAAGAACCCGTGCACGCGCGCTACGTCGGCCATGTTGCTAGAACGCGACGAACGCGGCCGAGAGCTCGGTGACCCGGTCGAGGATCTGCAGCGGCACTTTGAGGTCGACCGCCTTCAGATTCTCCTCCTGCTGCGCGACCCTCGTGGCGCCGACGAGCGCGCTCGTGATGCCCGGCCGCTGCATGACCCAGGCGAGCGTGAGCTGTGAGACCGTGCAGCCGATTTCCGAGGCGAGCCCGGCCATGTCCTGCGCCAGACGCAGATTCTGCTCGGTCAGCCGCCGGGCAAACTGCGGCTGCGTGAGCGCCCGCGACCCCTGGGGCGGCGGCGATCCCGGTTTGTACTTGCCGGTCAGGACGCCCCCGGCCAGCGGGAAGTAGACGATGAGGCCGACCCCCTCCGCGAGACAGCAGGGGACGAGTTCGGGCTCGATCCGGCGGTCGGCCGGCGAATACCCGGGCTGCACGGACTCGTACCGCACGAATCCGCGGCGGTCGCTGGTCCAGAGCGCCCGGCACACCTGCCAGGCGGCGTAGTTGGAGCAGCCGGCGTAGCGGACCTTGCCGGCGCGAACCAGATCGTCGAGCGCCCGGAGCGTTTCCTCGAGCGGCGCATGCTCGTCCCAGGTATGGATCTGGTAGAGGTCGATGTAGTCGGTGTCGAGGCGCGCCAGGCTGCGCTCGACCTCGCGCATGATGTGCCCGCGCGAGGCTCCCTGATCGTTGGGGCCGTCGCCCACTTTGAGCGCGCACTTGGTCGCGAGGACGACCCGATCGCGCCGGTCGCGCGTCGCTTTGCCGATGATCCGCTCGGAATTCGAGTCGGTATAGACGTTCGCGGTGTCGATGAGGTTGACGCCGTGATCGATCGCGTGGTGGATAACCGCGATGGAGGTCTCTTCGTCGGCCCGGCCGCCGAACGCGTTCGTGCCGAGCCCGTAGGCCGACACGTTGAGGCCGGACCGGCCGAGCGTGCGGTAGATCATCGATCACCTCTCCCGGCTGCCGCGGGACAAGCGGCCCGCAACCCGATGATGACTGCCTGGGAACATTAGCGGCCGTCGCCGTAGGGGCCTGCTCGTCTGAGATCCGCTACCGCGCGCCGGAGTCCGCCTGTGCCGCGCGGACCGCGCCGACGATCGCGGGCTCGGGGTGGACGACCATCCGCACCGGTATGCGCGCCAGCAGATCGGCGAGCCGGCCCTTGCGCGTGAACGCCCGCATGAAGCGGCCGTCGACGAGCGCCTCTGCGATCTTGGGCGGGATGCCGCCGGCCAGGTACACGCCGCCCGTCGCGAGGACCTTCACGGCCAGGTTGCCGGCCTCGGCGCCGAGGATGTCGACGAACAGCTCCAGCGTGGCCGATGCGATCGGACACGGCCGCTCGCGGTCGAGCGCGGCGGCGGCGATGACGGGCGCCGGATCGTCCGCCGCGGCGAGCCGGCCGGCCAGCCACGCGGGCTCCGTTTCGCCCCGGGACTTCAGAAAGGCGTAGAGGTGCGGAATGCCCATGCCGGAGCAGACCCACTCGACGCTCACGTGCGGCACCGTGCGCCGCATGAACGCGAGGAGATCCGCGGCGATCTCGGTTGGCGGGGCGAAGTCGCTGTGGCCCCCTTCGGACGGATGGGCGCGATATCGGGCACCCTCCCAGGTCAGGAACGCCTGGCCGAGTCCCGTGCCGGGGGCCACCACGCCGATCGTGCCGCCCCGCTCGGCCGTGCCCCGGTTGATGGTTCGCGTGTCGCGCGGACCGAGGCCGGGAACGGCCCAGGCCGTCGCGACCAGGTCGTTGAGCAGCCGCACCGCCCGCACCCCCAGCGCGCGGCGCAGCGCGGTCTCCGAGAGGCGCCACGGGAGGTTGGTGATCTCGGCGCGGCCGCCGACGACCGGCCCCGCGACCCCGAAGACCGCGCGGACGGGGCGGGCGCCGGTCCGCCGCAGGTATTCTTTGGCGATGGCTTCGAGCGACGGCGACGCCGCGCTCGGAAAGGTCGCGGGTTCGATCAGGCGAACGGCTTCGCCGGGCCCGCCCGCGCCCCGACGGCCCCGGGCGCCGTCTTGGTAGAGGGCCAGCCGGGTCTTGGTGCCTCCGGCGTCACCTACCAACAACAGTTCGTGTCGCCCCATACCGACCGCTCCGCCGTGGACGTGGCATGGTCCTGCAAAGCGGACGCCCGCCGCAGGACTCGCACCGGGGACCGCGAAACATCGAGGCCGTCCTCGGCGTAGGGAAGCGGTAAGGGTCGGGCGCGCCGGGGTCCCACTTAGCGGCGCATCCGGGGGACGTCACGAGAAGGGGGCACGGAATGGCGGATCACGACATCGCGCAATTGCTGCACGAGTTGAAGACCGGCCGGCTCAGCCGCCGGCAAGTCGTGGCCAGGATGATGGAAGCGGGGTTCGGCATCACGGCGATCTGGGCGGTGCTCGACCGTGCGACGGCGCTGCCCGCGCAGGCCGCCGCGGGCGGGCGAGGATCGCAGGGTACCGTCAAGCTGCTCTACTGGCAGGCGCCCACGATCGTGAATCCGCACCTGGCGCAGGGCACCAAGGACTTTCACGCCTCCCGCGCGGTGCTCGAACCGCTGCTGACCGTGACGACCGGCGGCGTCTTCAGCCCCGTGCTCGCCGCTGAGATCCCGTCACGCGCCAACGGCGGGATTGCGGCGGACGGCCGTTCGGTGACATACAAGTTGAAGCGCAACGTCAAGTGGGCCGACGGCCGGCCGTTCACGTCCGACGACGTGGTCTTCACCTTCAGCTTTATCCGCAACAAGGAGACCGGCGCGACCACGTACGGCACCTACATCAACGTGGACAAGGTCGAGCCGGTCGATCCGTACACGGTCAAGATCACGTTCAAGGATGCGACGCCGGCGTGGTACCTGCCGTTCGTCGGCGAGCAGGGCTTGATTCTCCCGCGGCACGCGCTCGACGCCTACGTCGGCACGAACGCCCGCAACGCGCCATTCAACACCAAGTCCTTCGGCACCGGACCCTACAAGGTCGAGACCTTCCATCCCGGCGACCTGGTGGTGTATTCGATCAACGAGTACTACCGCGAGCCGAACAAGCCGGCGTTCAGCCAGGTGCAGATCAAGGGCGGCGGCGACGCGACGTCCGCGGCGCGCGCGGTACTGGAGACCGGCGAGTACGACTACGCGTGGAACATGCAGGTCGAGTGGCCGGTGCTCGAGCACATGCTGCAGGGCAGCAAGGGCTCCGTCCTGACCGAGGGCGGCGGGGGCGTCGAGCAGATCTACTGCAACCAGACCGATCCCAACAAGGAAGTCGACGGGCAGCGTTCGTCCCTCAAGGCGCCGCACCCGTTCCTGACCGACCAGAAGGTGCGGCTGGCGCTGAGCCTCGCCATCGATCGCGTCACGATGGCGAAGCAACTGTACGGCGAGGAGGGCGACGCCACGTCGAACGTGCTGACGACGCCGTCGTCGCTCGCGTCCAAGAACACGAAGATCGTGTTCGACATCGAACGCGCGAACAAACTGCTCGACGAGGCGGGCTATTCGAAGGGCCCCGACGGGATTCGCCAGAAGGGCGGCGTGAAACTCCAGGTCACCTACGTGACAAGCGTCAACTCGCTGCGCCAGAAGGAGCAGCAGATCGTCAAGGACGGCTTCGCCAAGATCGGCGTCGCGGCGACGATCCAGTCGGTGGACGCCGGCGTGTTCTTCAGCAGCTCGCCGGGCAACACCGACACGTACGCGCACTTCTACCGCGACCTCGAGATGTTCACGTCGACGTTCGGCTCGCCGTTCCCGAGCTCGTACATGGCGCGCTTCTACAGCGGCGTTCCGGCGCACGATATTCCACAGAAGGAGAACAACTGGTCCGGCATCGACACGCCGCGCTGGCAGAGCAAGGAATACAACGCGCTCTACGACGGGGCGTTGAAGGAGTTGGACCCGAAGAAGAACGCCGAGCTCTGGGTCAAAATGAACGACCTCGTCGTCGACCAGGGCATCTCGCTGCCGCTGATCGACCGGAAGATCGTGTCGGTGCGGTCCAACAACCTCGACACCGGCCACAACCTGAGCGCGTTCGACAGCGAGACCCGGAACATCGCCGACTGGCGACGCAAGGCTTAGGGAGGGGATGACGATGCGCAGCGACGATCTGCGGAAGCTCATCACCGAATACCGCACGCACCGCTTGACGCGCCGCCAAGTGGTGACGCGCGTGGGCGAGCTCGGGCTGTCGCTCGGCGCGGCTTGGACGCTGCTCGACCGGGCCACGGCCCTTCCGGCCCGGGCGGCCGCGGCCCCCGGGCGCGGCACGCAGGGCACGCTCAAGCTGCTCTACTGGCAGGCGCCGACGATCGTGAACCTGCACCTGGCCAACGGCACCAAGGACTACCATGCGTCGCGGATGGTGATGGAACCGCTCCTGAGCGCGGACAGCGCGGGCAACTTCACCGCGGTGCTGGCGGCGGAAGTGCCGACGATCGCGAACGGCGGCGTGGCCAAGGACGGCCGCTCGGTCACCTACAAGCTCAAGCAGGGCGTGAAGTGGGCCGACGGCCGGCCGTTCACCGCGGACGACGTCGTGTTCACGTACCAGTACGTGATCAACAAGCAGACCGGCGCGACCAGCTACGGCAGCTACACGAACATCGCCAAGGTCGAGCCGATCAACGCCAACACCGTGAAGATCACGTTCAAGGACCCCACGCCGTTCTGGTACATCCCGTTCGTGGGGTCGTATGGGGCGATCGTGCCGCGCCATGCGCTCGACGCGTACGTCGGGTCGAACGCGCGCAACGCGCCGTACAACCTCAAGTCCTTCGGGACCGGGCCGTACATGGTGGACTCGTTCCGGCCCGGCGACCTCGTCGTCTACAAGCCCAACCCGTACTACCGGGATCCGAACAAGCCGGCGTTCAGCCAGGTGCAGATGAAGGGCGGCGGCGACGCGACGTCCGCGGCGCGCGCCGTGTTTGAGACCGGCGAGTACGACTACGCGTGGAACCTGCAGGTCGAGTGGCCCGTGCTCGACCACATGGTCGCCGGGGGCAAAGGCGTGCTGCTGACGGAGCCGGGCGGCGGCGTCGAGTGCCTCTATCTCAACGCGACCGACCCCAACAAGACGGTCGACGGCCAGCGCTCCTCGATCAAGACGAAGCACCCGTTCCTCTCCGACCTGAAAGTCCGGCAGGCGCTCGCGCTCGCCGTCGACCGGCAGACGATGGCCAAGGAGCTGTACGGCCAGACGGGCGACGCGTCGCCGAACCTGCTCACGACGCCCAGCAAGTACTACTCCAAGAACACGAAGATGACGATGGACCTCAACAAGGCCAACAGTCTCCTCGAGGAGGCCGGCTGGAAGCGCGGCTCGGACGGCGTGCGGGAGAAGAACGGCGTCAAGATGGAGATCGCCTACGTCACGAGCGTGAACAGCCTCAGGCAGAAAGAGCAGCAGATCGTCAAGGCGGGCTTCGATCAGCTCGGCGCCAAGGTGACGCTGCAATCGGTGGACGCCGGGGTCTTCTTCAGCAGCTCGCCGGGCAACACCGACACGATCGCGCACTTCTACCGCGACATCGAGATGTTCACCGACTCGTTCAGCCTGTCGCCGATTCCGTACATGCGGCAGTGGTACAGCGGCGACGCGGCGCGCGACATCGCGCAGAAAGAGAACGAGTGGTCCGGCCAGAACCTGGTGCGCTGGCAGAACGCCGATTACAACAAGACGTTCGACGCGGCCCTCAACGAGCTCGACCCACAGAAGAACACGGAGCTCTGGATCAAGGCCAACGACATTGCCGTCGATCAGGTGGCCGGGATTCCGCTGATCAACCGCAAGTCCACGTCGGCCCGGGCGAAGACGCTCGACACCGGCAAGAACATGACCGCGTTCGACGCCGAGACCTGGAACGTCGCGGAGTGGAAGCGCTCGGGGTAATAGCCCGCCGAGGCCCGGCGGCGGGATTCCGCCGCCGGGCCTGGTGTTCAACCACGTGTAAGACGCGATGACAAAGTATATTCTCCGCCGCCTGCTCACGGCGATCCCCACGCTGATCCTCATCAGCATGGCCGTGTTCGCCATTGTGGCGCTCGCGCCGGGCGACCCCCTGGCCGGGCTGGCGACGAACCCCGACGTGCCGCCCGAGGTGCGGCTCAACATCCTCCACCAGATGGGGCTCGACCAGCCGCTGCCCATCCGCTATCTGAAGTGGGCCGAGTCGTGGGTGGTCGGCAACTGGGGCTACTCGTTCGGCAGCCACATTCCGGTGACGCGCCTCCTGATGCAGCGCCTGCCCACCGATCTCTGGGTAATCGGGTCCGCCTACCTGTGCGCGGTGCTGATCGCCATCCCGGTCGGGGTGATCTCGGCGGTCAGGCAGTATTCGCTGCAGGATCAGGTCGCGACGACGTTCGCCTTCATCGGGTACTCGCTGCCGACGTTTTTCACGGGCATCCTGATGATCATCATCTTCAGCGTGCGGCTGCGGTGGCTGCCCTTCATTTATAACGTCCAGGTCCACGACCCGGTCGGCTTCCTCAAGCAGGCGATCATGCCGGTAGCGGTGCTGGCGCTGTTCCAGTCGGCGTCGCTCACCCGGTTCGTCCGGTCGTCGATGCTCGACAACGTCGGGTTGGACTACGTCCGCACGGCGCGGGCGAAGGGGCTGGCGCAGAGCCGGGTGATCCGGCGGCACGTCCTGCGCAACAGCCTGATCCCCGTCGTCACGCTCATCGCCCTGCAGCTGCCCGGCGTCTTCACCGGCGCCGTCGTCACCGAGCAGATCTTCCGGGTGCCCGGGATCGGCTCGCTGCTGATCTCGTCGCTGCAGAACAGCGATACGCCGGTCCTGATGGCGATCGCCTTCGTGGCGGCGATCCTGGTGGTGCTGCTCAACCTGGTCGCGGACGTCATCTACGGCACCCTTGACCCGCGGATCCGGTATGGCTAGCACGGGTTCCGACCGCGTCGCGCCGCTCGGCCCGATCGCCGCGCGCCTGGCGTTCGAACGGCCGCGCCACGCGCGGACGCTGTGGGGCGACGCGTGGCGGCGCTTCCGCCGGCACCGCCTGGCGATGGCCGGGGCCGCGACGTTCCTGCTGCTGACGCTCGGGTGCCTGGTCG
This sequence comes from bacterium, assembly GCA_035934535.1. GTDB lineage: Bacteria > Sysuimicrobiota > Sysuimicrobiia > Sysuimicrobiales > Segetimicrobiaceae > DASSJF01. Next base: position 9,235 of record DASYXS010000022.1, on the reverse strand, counting down.
GACCGTTCGTCTACCGCGTGCCGATCAACGCGATCGACTTCGGCCACTCGATGTCGCCGCCGAGCGCGGCCCACCCGTTCGGGAGCAACGACCTGGGACAGGACATGCTCGCCCGCGTGCTGTACGGCGGCCGCATCTCGATCGCGGTGGGCTTCTCGGCGATGCTGACCTCGATCACGCTCGGCGTCCTCGTGGGCGCGGTCGCCGGGTTCTTCGGCGGCCACATCGACAACGTGCTGATGCGGATCACCGACATGTTCCTCTCGTTTCCCGCGCTCGTGCTGCTGCTGCTGATCGTCTATCTGTTCCACGACCCGATCACGCACCGTCTCGGCACGCAGGTCGGCACGTTCGTGCTGATCGTCGGGGTAATCGGCATCCTGAACTGGATGCCGACGGCGCGCCTCGTGCGCGCGGGCTTCCTGGCCGTCAAGGAAAAGGAGTTCGTCGAGGCGGCGCGCAGCGTCGGCGTGGGTCCGGTCAAGCAGATGGTCCGCCACATCCTGCCCAACGTGCTCAGCCCGGTGATCGTGGCCGGGACGCTCTCCGTGGCCGCGGCGATTCTCCTCGAGTCGACGCTGTCGTTCCTGGGGTACGGGTTCCCGCCGGACGTGCCGACCTGGGGCCGGCTCCTCTTCGATGCGCAGAATTACCTCGATCTCGCGCCCCATATGGCGCTCTTCCCGGGGATCATGATCTGCCTCGCCATCCTCTCGATCAACTACGTCGGCGACGGCCTTCGGGACGCGCTCGACCCGACCCGCGTCTTTTAGGAGGAGGGCGCGTCCCCTCCCGCCGAACACAGATCTGCACCGATCCCAACTGTCCGCGCAGAAGTCCTCCGGAGGTGTACCGATGACCAGTTCCGCAGACTCGGGCCGGTCCCGGGTCACGCTTACGGCGATCAAGGCGGATGTCGGCAGCATCGCGGGCCACACGCAGCCCAGCCCGGAGATGCTGCAGGCCGCCTCGCAGATGCTGGAAGCCCGCCGCAGCGCGTCGCTCATCGACTTTCGCGTGACGCACACGGGCGACGACATCTGTCTGTTGATGACCCACAAGCGCGGCGCAGGCGCGGAGGAGATCCACCGGCTGGCCTTCGACGTGTTCATGGCCGCCGGCTCCATCGCGGAACGGCAGGGCCTCTACGGGGCGAAGCAGGACCTTCTGAAGAGCGATTTCTCCGGCAACGTCCAGGGCATGGGCCCCGGCGTGGCGGAGATGGAGATCACGGAGCGGGCCGCCGAGCCCTTCATGGTGCTGACCGCCGACAAGACCGAGCCCGGCGCCTTCAACCTCCTGCTGTACCTGACCTTTTGCGATCCGATGTACTGCTCCGGCCTGCTGCTCAGTCCCGACATCGGCAAGGGGTTTACGTTTACGGTCGTGGACGTCAACCACACCGAGGCGGAGCGCGAGATCACGCTGCACGCGCCGGAAGACCTCTACGATCTCGCGACGCTGCTGCGCGACACCGGCCGGTTCGTCGTCAAGAGCATTCACTCGCGGGCGCATCCGGAAGAGCAGGCGGCGGCGCTCAGCACGACGCGGCTGAAGCACATCGCCGGCAAGTACGTCGGGAAGGACGACCCGGTGGCGATCGTGCGCACGCAGCGGATCTTCCCGGCGACCGAAGAGTTCGGGCTCGCGTTCAGCAAAGTCCCCTTCGTGGCCGGCGACACCCGCGGCAGCCACAACATGCCGCTCGCGCCGGTTCCGATCAACACCGATTCGAGCATCTTCTACTGCCTGCCGATGGTGTCGGCGGCGGGGTACTCCGTGCGCGACGGCGTGCTGATCGGGCCGGTGGACCTCTTCAAGAACCCGGTGTGGGAGGTCTTCCGGAACAAGGCGGTGGAGAAGGGCGCCGAGATCCGCGCGCAGGGCTTCTTCAACCCGGCGATGCTCGGGATGGAAGAGCTCGAATACGGCGGCATCATGGAGCGCCTCAAGAATCTGGACCGCCGGTTCGTGCTGGACGGGCACGCGCCGGAGCCCCGCCCGGCGAAGACGCACGGCTGATTGGCCGATCGCGGCAGGCGGCGCCGGGCCCGGGCTTCGCCCGGGCCCGGCCCGTTTCCAAGCGGGAAGGCCGCCGGCAGGAGTCTCGCCCCGCCCCGCGAATAGTCGGGCCCGCGGCTTACACCACCCGAGTTCGCACCCTTCGCCGGAGGAGTCGATGTCGCTGCGAGCGGCCGCCTTGATCGTCGTGCTTCTGCTCGCCCGGCCCCTCCCGTCCCTGGGCCAGGCGGCCCTGCCGCACCTGATCGTCAACGATGTCGACCTTACCCGCGAGACCACGCCGCAGATCCAGGACGGTGTGCTGCTGCTCCCGGCCGACCTGGTCGCGCGCGCGTTCGGCGCGACGGCGGCGTGGGATGCCGCGGCGCAGACCGTGACGCTCACGGGCGCCGCGGGCACGGTCGTCCGCCTGGTCCCCGGGCGCGCCGGCGCGGAGGTGGTCGGGGGGATCGCGCGTGACCTGCCGGTCCCGCCCGTTCTGCGCGACGGGACGTTGTGGGTTCCCGCGGTCGCGGTGCTGCGGGCGCTCGGCGCGTACGTCGCGGACGGGGACGACGGGCACACGCAGTTCGCGCTCGCGCAGGTGACGGGCGTCTCCTGGCGTCCCGACGGGGCCGGCCTCGCCGTGCGTGTTTCGGCGACGGGGCCGGTGCACGTCGACGCGCACCCGCTGCACCAGCCGGAGCGTCTTGTGATCGATCTCGGCGGCACCGTCGCGCGGTTGGCCGCGGGGGCGCAGGACATCGGCGTCGGGGGCGTCGTGCGTGTGCGCGGCGGACAGTTTCAGCTCCGTCCTTTCATTACACGCATCGTCTTCGATCTGGATCACGCGATGAAATTCACAGTGGCTACCCGCACCGGCGAGATCGCCCTGGCGCTCGGCGACGTGACCGCTCTGCACCAGCCCACGGCCGCCTCGCCGCCCACACCGGCGACGACGACGGCTCCGCCCGCTCGTCCCGCGGCGCCCTCCGGGACCGCGGCCCCCGGGGCACCGGCCGGCACCACGTCGAGCGCGGCACCGGCTCCGGCGGCGGGAGGCCCGCCGTCCGCCGTCCCATCTGGGCCCGGCGTCGCGGCGCCGTCGCCGACGCCCGCCGATGCTTCCGGCACCGCGCCGGAGCCGCTGGCGCTGCCGCCCCTGCCGGAGTTCGCCGACCGCCCGGGGGCCTTCCACGTGCAGACGGTTGCCTACGACGACCAGGGACACGCCGGCCACGTTACGATCCAGGCGTCTCAGCGCCTGACGTACACGCTTCATCAGTTCGTCTATCCCGATCGCCTCGCCATCGACATCACCGGCGGCGTGTATCTCGCGCGGCGCCACGACATCGAGGTCGACAGCGAGACGGTTCGCAACATCGTCGTCTCACAGTTTCAACTGAAGCCGAATCTGACCCGGGTCCTCGTGCATCTGAACCGGAAGATGCCGATCGGTGCGGCCGTCGCCGACGCCGGCCGCACGCTCGTGGTCACGCTCGGCAATCCAGGCCGCCGGCTGGCCCGGGGCTCCGCGGTGATCATCGACCCGGGCCACGGCGGCGCAGACGGGGGGGCGGTCGGGCCGTCGGGTCTGCGGGAGGCCGACGTGGCGCTCGCGATCTCGCGGGAGGTGCGCGATGCCCTCGCCGGGCAGGGCGTCGCGGCCGTCATGACGCGGACCGACGATGCGACCGTCCCGCTCGAGGAGCGGCCCGATCTCGCGCAGCGAGACGGCGGGATCGTGTTCGTCAGCATCCACGCAAACGCGAGCCGCAACGTGGGCGCCGCGGGCACGGAGACGTACTACGAGACGCCGGAGAGCCAGGCGCTGGCGAGGGTGGTGCAGTCCGAGGTGGCCCAGGCCCTCGGCGAGCCCGACCGCGGCGTCCGCACCGCGGATTTCTACGTCCTGGTCAACACGCCGATGCCGTCGATCCTCGTCGAGACCGCCTTCATCACCAACCCGTCCGAAGAGGCGATGCTGCGGGATCCGGCAACGCAGCGGCGCATCGCCGACGCGATCGCCCGCGCGATCGCCAAGTACCTCGCCGCGCAGCGGCAGCCCGCCGCGCCGTAGGCGGCGGTCCGGCTTCGCCGCGCCGGAGGAAGGCCTCCGCGGCTGCGCGAAGCGGAACCTTCATGGCACGCCGCGACGGCCGGAAGGACGATGAGCTCCGCGCGCTCACGCTCACGCGCGGGTACACCAAGTTCGCCGAGGGCTCCGTGCTGGTCCAACTCGGGGACACGCGCGTGCTCTGCACCGCGTCCGTCGAGGAGCGCGTGCCGCCCTTTCTGCGGGGCAGCGGGCAGGGGTGGGTCACGGCGGAGTACGGCATGCTGCCGCGGTCGACCCAGGAACGCAGTCCCCGCGGCGACCGCACCGGGGGGCGGGTCCACGAGATCCAGCGTCTGATCGGCCGCTCCCTGCGGGCCGTCGTCGACCTGGAGCGCCTCGGCGAGCGCACGGTGACGCTCGACTGCGACGTGCTGCAGGCCGACGGCGGAACGCGCACGGCCGCGATCACCGGGGCGTTCGTCGCGCTCGTCGACGCGCTCACGCTGCTGCGGCGCGGCGGCGCGCTGCAGCGGGTTCCCATTCGCGAGTTTCTCGCCGCGACGAGCGTCGGGATCGTCGAGGGGGTTCCGGTCCTGGACTTGACCTATGAGGAAGACTCTCGGGCGCGGGTGGACATGAACGTCGTGATGACCGAGTCCGGCAAATTCGTGGAGCTCCAGGGCACGGGCGAAGGCGGTCCCTTCACCAAGGCCGAGGCCGCCGCGCTGATGCAGCTCGCCGAACGCGGCATCGTGACCCTGGTCGCGCGCCAGCGCGACGCCCTCGCCGACGTGCTGTCCGTGTTGTGACGCGCCGCGCGGCCGGCCGCCATGCAATGCACGGCAAGCCGCGGCTGGTGCTGGCCACTCGAAACTCCGGCAAAGTTCGCGAGATCAGCGCGGTCTACCGCGGCACCGGCGCCCGGCTCTCGGGGCTCGACGACTGGCCGGAGCTCGGCGACCTGCCGGAAGAGGGCGAGACGTACGCCGAGAACGCGGCGAGCAAAGCGCTGACCGTCGCGCGGGCGACCGGATCTCCGGCGCTCGCCGACGATTCCGGCGTCGAGATCGACGCCCTCGGCGGCGGCCCCGGCGTGCGGTCCCGGCGGCTCCTCGGCGAGGCGGCCTCGGACGAAGCGCGCAACGCGTACGTGTTGTCGCAGCTGACCGGGCTTCCCGCATCGCGTCGCACGGCGCGCTACCGCGCGGTCGTCGCGGTCGCGACGCCCGACGGCCGCGTCGAGACCTTCGAGGGCGTCTGCGAGGGTGCGATCGCGGAACGCCCCCGCGGGACCGGCGGCTTCGGTTACGATCCGATCTTCGAGATCGCCGGCGACGGGCGGACGATGGCCGAGGTGCCGCTCGAGGTGAAGAACGAGATCAGCCACCGGGCCCGCGCGCTGCGCGCGGCCCAACCGGCGGTGGCACGCGCGCTGGCGCGCGCAGGGCAGGAGGGCTCTTCGACGGACGCCAATAGCAGAACGTCGCAGTCGTGAGTGGTTCGTCGTCGGGAAGGAGGGGCGCGTGAGCAAGTTCCTCACCTACTGGTCGCTCGCGTTCGCGGTGTTTTTCATCTGGATCATGTCGATTGCCGTCGCGCTCGCGGACGTCAAGGACGAGTTGCTCGATCGGATCCACAAACAGTGGGTGGCGGGGGGAAAAGCACGACTGCGGCCGGCTAACCCCCTCGCGGGGTTGTCGGTCGCAGAGACCCTCCCGTCACCGTCCCGCACCGTTTCACAAGATTGGGTGTACGGCGAAGTTTCCCGGATCGCGAGTTCCCTCGGGCTCTCGGTCAAGATCGTGGTGCTGCAGGACTCGATGGACCATTTCCTCGTGCATTTCGCGGAGGGGCCCCGCCTGGTGACCTACCGCGTCGATAAGGCCTGGGTCGCGGACGCCCGCGCCGGCAAAACGGAACAACTGGACCGCATCCGCCGCGCGGTCGAGCAGTATTTGCGCGTCGAGTTCCTCGGCGAGAAGCCCGTGCCTCCGCCGGCCGCGGCTCCGGCGGCACCCGCGGCGAAGCCCGCCGGGGCGGGCGCACCCGCGGCGGCCGGGATCATCGCGCCCGGCACACCGGCGGTCGCTCCCACGGCGGGAACGAGCCCCGCGGCTCCGGCCGCCGTACCCGTCGCCGATATGAGCCGCGAAGAGCGCATCGCCGCCGCGAAGGCGAAGGCGGAAGCGATCAAGGCGCAGCGCGCAGGCGCGAATCCACCGGAGGGCGGCGCTTCGCCGTCGGGCGGTCAGGCCGGGGGAACGGAGGGCCCGCCGGCCGGCTCCTGACCGGCGCAACCACTAAACGACGGGTGCTTCCTGCGTCGATAACCGCGCGTATTTCTTAATGAGAGCAAAGTGCTCGTCCGCGTGAAACAACGTACAATCGTGCTCGATGGCCACGCTCGCGATCAGCAGATCGGCCGACGGAACCGTCACTCCGTGTCTTCGTAATTCGAACGACAGTCGCCACGCTTCATGCCACGCGACATCGGTCGGAAGGTAGTGGAGCGCACTCAATTCTTCCGACAGCGCGCTGTACTCGTGCGCCGTCCGCACTCCCCCAAGCAATTCGAGCATGATCATTCCGGTTGTGGCGCCCCGCCGCTCGAGAACAATGTGCCTGACCAACTCGGCCAAGGTCCGTGGCGCTGGCTTTCTGAGAGCCTGGATCCACGCAGACGTGTCGATGAGCACCAAGTTGCTATTCATTGCGCCGCATGCGGTCCAAGTCACTGTTCGAGAGCGCCATGTCGGATGCGCCGATCCGGGCGGCCAGCCGCTCAAGACGCTTGACGCGTACGAGTTCAGAGAGGGCGAGTGACACGGCTTTCGTCTGCGTCTTGGCCTTGGTCAGCTTCATCGCTTCATCGAGCAGTTTCTTGTCGATGTTTATTGTGGTTCTCATTTTACATCATCTGTATGCATCAATCATAGCTTGATTTTGATATCAAAACAAGCGAGGAGGACTCGGAGAAGAAGCGGACCGCCGCGATCAATCTCCGGCGCCGCGCCGGTGCCTTTTTTTACAGCAGCGGGCCCGCCTCGTCGCCGAGCAGGGTCCGCCGGGCCAGCGGCAGCGGCGGCGCGCCCAGTCCGAGCAGCGCGTCGTGGAAGCCGCGGAGATCGAAGCGCGCGCCCTCGCGCGCACGGACGTCTTCCCTGAGGCGCCGCAGCATCAGTTTCCCGAGCGTGTAGTTGAGATAGCCGGGGTCGAACGTCCCGCGCACCGCTTCCTTTTCGGCCGGCAGCGCTTCAAGATAGGCGTGGTCCACGAACAGCTTCGCGGCGTCCTCCACCCGCATGCCGCGCGTGTGCATCTCGATCGCGGCGACGAAGCGGATGTCGCGCAGCAGCGCTTCCGACAGCTGGGCGATCCGCAGCGCCGCGTCGTCGGGCCGGAAGCCGCGCTCCAGCATCAGCTGCTCGCAGTCGTGCGCCCAGCCTTCGACGAACGCGTAGCTCGTGAGGACCTGGCGCAGCGGCCGGCCGATCCCGCGGACGTGGAGAAAGTGGACGTAGTGCCCCGGATAGACCTCGTGAATCCCCACGTCCCGCAGCGTCGCGTAATCGAACTTGGTGAGCCATTCTTCCGTTTCGGCCGCGGTCCAGCCGGGTTCCGGGGGCGTGACGTAGTAAAACGAATCCGACGACGGCTCGAACGGTCCCGCGGTGTCCATCATCGCGAAGGCCCACCGCAGGAACGGCGGCGTCGGCTCGACCCGGGCGGGGACGTCCGACGGGATCGTGACAATGCCGCTCGTGCGGACAAACGCCCGCAGCTCGTCGAGCACGCGGGCGGCTTCATCGACGAGCCGGTCGGCCGGCGGGTGATCCGTGGACTGGCGTTTGATGGCGTCGCGGACCGCCATGCCCGGCGCGGCGATCTCGCACGCGGCGCGGAGCCGCTGGGTGTTCTCGGCGAGGTCTTGGCGGCCGATCTCCAGCAGCCGCTCGAGGTCGACGTCGACCATCTCGCCGAGGCGCAGCATCGTGCGAAACCGTTCCTCGCCGATCGCGAACTCCGCGATCGCCTTCGGCCGTAGATCGTCGGCGAGGTACTGCAGGAACCCGCGAAGGGCCGCCAGCGCGGCCGCGTTGGCGCGCTCAAACGCGGACCGCGCCTCGGCCGGCACGGCCGTCCCCACGGCCGCCGGGAGCTCGCCTTCGTGGTACGTGACGGTGCCGCCGTAGACGTCGAGCGCCGTGTCGATGAAGGGACGCGAAAGCGGGGGGCGGAGGGTGGCCCTGGCGGCCGCCAGCACTTCGGGAATGCGCCGGAGGTGCTCCGTCAGCGCGGCGACGCGGCGCTCGAGCGGCGCGTAGTCCCGCTTGACGTAGTTGCTGACGTCGATCGCGCCGCTGTAGGCGATCGGATTGCGCTCGGGGTCGCGCAGCGACTCGAGCTCGAACAACTCCTCGTCGATCGCGAGCCGCACAAGCGTCAGGTCGTGGCGCGCATCCCGCGTGAGGCCGGCCTCCGGGACGGCGGCGGCGCGCGCCGCCTGGCCGCGGAGCGCCGCCGCGCGATCCGCGCGGCCCCGCTCGCTCAGGTCGGGCACGCGGCCGTCGTAGTCGTGCAGGCCGAGTGACGAGGCGAGCGTCGGGTGTGCTTCGTACAACGACGTCAGGAATTCTTGGACGACGGCGGCAAGCGCATCGCCGGGCGACGGCGCGGGCATGGAGCGCGGTTCACCGGGCGGAGGCGTGATCCCTTGAGCCCGCCCGGGGCGGTCGTGTTGCCTCATAATTCCTCGTCATCGAAGGACGGGGTGATGCCTCAAAATGGTGGTCACCCAGAATCGGTCCTTGATGCCCTTGTCTGTTCGTTGCCTGCGGCCGGCGCACGCGGAGGCGTGGCCGTCTGGCGCTGAGGAGGCTCCTGGGCCGGTCCTCCTGCCGTCGGCGAGTTTCCAGAGGGCGTCGAGGCGAGTTTGGGGATCCGCGCGCAACCGTAGGGGATTGAGTCCGTGATACTGGGCGGTGCGCGCCGCGCTGCACTCGGGGGTGAGGACGCCGCTGGCCAGCAACCGCCGGTACGGCGTCTGCGCGCGATCATAGCGCTTGACCACCCGGGCGCCGTGGCGCGCTTAGGAGATCAGTTTGCGGATGGGCTGAAAGAAGTTCACATCGCGCCGCCGCAGTTCGTGCACGGCCTGCCGCGCGGCGAACGGCG
>DASYXS010000161.1:0-6145 GCA_035934535.1 bacterium | reverse complement strand
TTGGCCCTACCGCTACGACCACGATCTCACCGGTTTCATCGACGGGACCGAAAACCCGAGCCTGCTGGAAGCGCCCGGGGTCCTCGTGGTACCGGACGGCACGCCGGGGGCCGGCGGGACCGTCCTGCTGCTTCAAAAGTGGGCCCACGATGCCGCCCGCTGGGAATCGCTGGACGTGGCGGCGCAGGAGCGCGTCATCGGCCGCCGCAAGCCTGACAGCGTCGAACTGGACCCGAAGCCGTCCGACTCTCACGTCGCGCGGACCGACCAGGACAAGTTCGGCCATATCTTCCGCCGGAACATGCCGTACGGCACCGTGACCAACCACGGCACGGTGTTCGTCGGATTCAGCGCCGACCAACAGCGCCTCGCCAAGATGCTGGACAATATGGCGGGAGTCACCGACGGCATTCGGGACGCGCTGACCAATTACACAACGCCGCTGACCGGCGCCTACTATTTCGTCCCTTCGGTGGACGCCATCCGGGGATTCGTCACCGAGCCGGCGGACTGAGGTACCCGGGTCGGACACCGACGCCGCCGTGCGGCCGGGGAGCCGGCCGCCGGCGCGGGGCGGATTCGGGATGCGGTGCTCCCGGAGCGGGTGAACCCGGCGCGGTCCCGGCGGCCGGCGGCGACGCCGGCGTATGACTCGGTCGAGGCCGCAGGGCAAACGGCGGCTCCTTCGGCGCGATGCCAAGTTGGGCGCGCACGGATACGTCGTAGTAGCGCGCCTGACGGAGCACGAACGGGCGGCGGGCACCGGCAAGCGCGAGAACGGTGTGATCGGGAAGCCGCGCGATGTCGTCGGGCATCGCGAGCGGCCGTACGTAGGGATGCACCGTAGCCCGCGCGCCTCCGGGACCGGTCGTGTGTGAGATCACCGGCACCGCCGTCTGCCCGAGCCACGCACTCACCGTCCGGGCCGTCTCGAGGTCGCCCGCCCGGAAGACGAGCTTCGTCTCCGTGTTGGCGACGAGCGAGCGCGCCTCCCGCGCGCCGTAGACGTCCTCGATCTGACTCAGTACCTGCGCGCCGAGCACCACGCTCACGCCCCGCTCGCGGAGCGTCGGGAGCCGGTCGCTCAGCCCGGCAAGATATCCGAAACGGCGGAACTCATCAAGGTACACGCGAACGGGACACCGCCGCTCGCCGCGATCGGCCTGCTCGATCAGGGTGTCCAGCAGATCCGCGACGAGCCACGCCACGAGCGGCTGCAGCCGCGCGGCCTCGGGTTCGGGCAGGAGAATGTAGAGCGCGCCCGGTGTCCGGCCCAACTGCCCGAGGTCCCAGTGGCCGGCGGTCGCGTCATCGACCGCGGGGTCGGCCCACGCGGCGAGGCGCTGCAGCAGCCCGGTGACCGCGGCTTCGCGCACCCGGCGCTCGCGCGCCGCGAACATCCCTGCCCGCTCGCGCACCTCGGCGATCGGGCTTCCCGCGAGCGCCGCCCGGACCATGCCCGCGCCGCCCAGCAGAATCCGGTACACCGATCCAACCGTGTGGCCGCCGGCGGCCCGGGCGCCCTGGGCGTGCAGAAAGAGGAGCGCGGCCAAATCGGCGGCCGCGGAAGCATAGACCTGCGCGTCGCCGGAGAGGTCGCGCGGGGTCGTGTTGCGGACCAGGAGCGCCGCCGCGCGCTGCGCCTCCCCGATCGTCCCGACCCGGTGCAGCGGATTGTAGCGGATCGAGCAGTCCAGCAGCGGACAAAACAACCGCGCACGGTCGCCGTAGTGGCCGGCGGTGACGTTCCACAGCGAGCGCGGGCCGGTCTTGACGTCGAGGACGACGGCGCTTTCGCGCGACGGGTCGCGCAACAGCACGTTCGGAGCGATGACGCCTGCGGTCTTGCCGGTCCCGGACGGCCCGAGCACCAGCGCATGCGCGGACGCCTGCTCGTCATCGAGGTAGAGCGGCGCCCGTGAACGCGGCCACAGGCCGAGGAGCAGTGCGCCGGGTTGCGTCAGGCTCGAAACATCCGGCCATTCCGCCCACGCGGCACCGGCCGGCGGCGCCACGGTCCGGCGCCGGCCGCGGCAGGCGGCGTACGCACCGATCAGGCAGGCCCAAGCGGAGCAGGCGAGGATCGGGCCGGCTATCGTGAGGCGAATCCCGACGACGGAGGCGCCGGAGATCAGCGACGAGAAGGCGCCCAGTGCAAGGCCGGCAAGCACAAGACGAGCGGTGCTCGAGATGGGGTTCATGTCGGCTCCTCCTCGGGTGACGGGTTGGCCGCGGGAACGGCGAGCGCGCCGCGCGCCCATGAGGGCAGCGCGGGACAGTCTCGCGGCGCCGGTATGTCACAGAGCGACCGTACGAGACCGGCCGCGCACGTATCCGCCGGGCCGGCCCACACCCGCTTGAGACCGGCCTCGGCCGCGAGGACGGCCAGGCGCTCCGCCCGGCGGATCTCGTCGCAGGCGAACAGGAGCCACGCGTCCGCGCGCGCCTGCCACGCGGGATCGCCGGCCTGGGCGCCGGCGATCTTGAACAGCAGGGCGTACCGCTCCAATTTGTCGCGCATCGCCGGGAACGGCATCGTCCCGCGATCGCGCTCGACGTAGTACGTCCACCACCCGTCGTCCGCGCCGGCGACCAGCACCGCCGCGTCCGGCACGAGGCGCGTTTGACCGAGATCGACCGCCGATCGGCAGCCGGCAAGCCACCGCAGCGGCGGCAGGCGGCCCGCCCGAGTGAACTCGCACAGATCGCAGAACAGGTCGTTCGTCCCGGTGACGTGCTCAAGCTGCAGGGCGGCCACCGCGGCGGATCGGGGGGTGCCCCCGACGCCGTCCCCTGTTCCGCCGCCGCCGTCCGCGACTTCCAGCGCAGCCGCCGCCGCGCGGCCGAGCGGGGCGAGGCCCCAGAACGTACGGCGGTCGGCGAACGCGCCGCGGCGGAGCGGCGCGATCAGCCCGCGGCGCCGCAGTTCGCCGAGGCGGGTGCGGATGCTCCGCGGCGCAAGACCGGGATAGCAGGCGCGGCGCGCCTGCTCGCACGTCAAATAGCGGAGGTCGCGAAGCACGCGAAGCAACGCGCGGTCGCGCGGCGTGAGGCACGCAAGCGCCGCCGCCGCGCGCTCCCATGAGCGCATGGCGATCATCTCCTTTGCTAGGCAGATTTGGAGAGCGGGAGCCGACGGGCGGAGCAGATCAGGAAAACGCGGACACGCGGGGGCGTGCGTCGACGAGGGGGCTGGTCAGGCCCGACGCTTCTGAGGGGGGTGAAGCGTCCACCTCAACGGGTGCCTCGTCTACGCGCGCACTCGCGCACCTAAACCTATCTTGCCGATTCTCTACGCAGTCTCCGGACGGGTCGCGTTCATAGAGTTCTTGTCGCGCCCTTACTGACTCAACGATCGTTCTGACGTGTCGGCTCGTTCAAGAACTCTTGCTCGTGCAAAGTCCCGGTCGGTACACCCACTCGACCCGTGCGACTATCTCTCCAGGCTCCACTCCAGGGTCGCCCGGCCTCTACGCTGCCGCCGCACCAGGGCTCGCGGCAGACGTCGTGTTTCGATTGCCCCAACTGTAACGGAAAGATGTTTAGATGTCAATACAGTAATATGTTCGATAGCGCCACGGCGAAGACGTCGCGCGGTCGATGGCCTTACGCTCGTGGTTCGATCGGGCACTGACGGGGATGTCGGAAACGGGCTACGTCAGGGCGTCCGTCGGGCCGCTGGCCGGAAAAACGACGAAACGTGTCGAGCGAACGCTGACTACGCACGGGTATGGCGCGGCGCCGCGGCGGGTTCTGAGGAATTCGAACCCCACGGGCCACTTAGGGGGCGAGGTTCGCCGGGTCAGTGGCGCCGACCTGCGGGCCACTCTCGAGCCTATAACATCCAGGGTACTGTATCGCGATTTACAATCAAACGAAATCTGCGCTCAAGGTCGCCGGTCTTCCGATTACGCTCTCGGGTCTCAGCGATCGTTCTATCCGGCGCTTCTGGCAGAGGCGCAGGGGAAAGGGAGGCGACCCAGCGCTATCCAATCCGCATCACGCGGACATCCAGTGACTCGGTATGCCCTCGCAGTTCGACCTGCCGCCGGCTGAGGTGATCCAGGTCCAGTCCGGAGGCCCGGCAGGCCGCCTCGCTGATCAGCGCTTCGCCGGAGGCCGCCGACGACGACAGGCGCGCCGTGAGATTGACATCATGGCCCAACGCGGCGATGTCCGTGACAGTGCCCTCGGCCCCAGCAACCGTCCCGACGTACGCGGTACCCGTATGTACGCCGACGCCGACCGGAAACAGCGGGCGCCCGACGCTGTCATGGCTGGCCACGCGCAGTAGTTCCCACGTCGCCTCCACCGCCCGCCGAGCATGCACAGCGCCGGCGAACAGCGGGAAATACAGCCCGATGACCTCATCGCCCACGACCTTGTCGACATAGGCGTCGGTTCGGATGAGCACATCGGTCGCAGACGTGTAGAACCGGTTCATCGCCCCGGCGAATTCTCCGGCGGACAGCCGCTCGGACATCACCGTAGAGCCCCGGAGGTCAGCAAACAGCATCGTCAGCTCGATCTCGGCACCCCCCGGGTACCGTCGGCAAAACGCCATTCAGAAGTTACAGAAGCGCGGGTTGCGCTGAAACGGTCCCCGTCCGAGCAGCCGCATCAGCGCGGCCCCGCGGCCTTGGAGGGGCGCGAGGCAGTTCTTACAGCGGTGTGTCGCCGGGATGAGCCGGAAGATGCGCCGAGGCCCATAGAAGGCGATGCTCCCGGTCAGCAGGGAGCGCCACAACCACTCGACGCTTTGCGGCCTGGGCATCTACGGCACCTATTAGGCTCCGGAGCCTCGTGCCCTCACACCCGAGAGTCGCGCGGCCACGCTACCGGCCGACAAGCGCGTTGATAGCGGCGTCGAGATCGCCGGCGTTGGCCAAGAAGCCCTCCCGGACCAGCGTTCCATCCTTGGCGATCACCGCCCAATACGGCTGATAGCTAAATCCGTAGAGCCGGGCCACGTCTCCGTTCGGATCGAACCCGTTGGGGAACGTCAATCCGAACCGCTGCACAAACCCCTGACACGCCTGCCGGCTGCCCATCAGCCCGATTCCAATGATCTTGACGCCTGTCTGTTTGGTCCGTTCGTACGCACGCTCCCACCCGGGGGCGTCACCTTGGCACATCGTTCACCACGGTGCCCAGAACAACAGGACCACGGGCGAGCCCCTCAGATCCGCCAGACTAAGCGTTTTGCCGTCGAGCAGCGTCAGCGTGAACCCCGGCGCCTGCACCCCGCTCGCCTGCCCGGACACTACGCCGGCGAACAGCACGACGAGGAGCGCCGGAAGAAGTGTCCGAAGGGCCGTTCGACTGACGGTCCATCTCATGGCGTTACCTCCTCTTCCATTCTCTCGTTGTCCCGGAAACATCCGGGCCCGTTCCGGGGAGCCGGGACAGCTCCGTCTCCCAACCTTATTGTTTTGAGGCCACCCGCAGCTCCAAAATCCCGATCGGCCCAACGTCGATGCCATGGACGGAGGTGCGGACCGGCACCGGTCCCGTGGCCGAGTCGAACAGCCGGATCCCCGCTGACCCGCGCGCCGCCGTCACCTCCGAAACCGTCAGACCGAGGGCGACGTCGGCTCGGCCCGTCTCCACATCGCGCAGACGAGAGGCGGCCGTCTCGTCGTCTTTGAAGATCACCCGGCCCTGGTAGACGGTGCCTCGCCAGTAATTGGGGTTGGGCTCGAGGATCGCTTGGCGGTGCGGCGTATAGCTCACCAGCATCCACGGGCCGGTGCCGGCGGAGTGAGTGTTGAGCCACGATGTCGCCGTATCGCCGGTCGCCGCCTCGGGACCGGCCACGCCTCCGTGGTCCAATACCGTCCTTCCGTCGAGGATGGCGAATTCGGGGGATGCCAGAGACGAAAGAAAGTCGCGCACCGGCCGGATGAGGCGAATCTGGACAACATAATGCCCGATGGCCCGCACATCCGCGATCGCCTCTGCCGAGCGGGACGGGCGGTCGTGCAAATACTTCAGCCGCCGGTAGCTCCACACCACGTCGTCGGCGCTCAACTCGACACCGGATGGGAACAATACGCCGCTGTTGAGTTCGAACGTGTACACCGTGCCGTCCGGCGAGACCGTCCAATGTGCCGCGAGTTCCGGCGCGATTTGGCCGGATTCGACA
>DASYXS010000159.1:0-12548 GCA_035934535.1 bacterium | reverse complement strand
AGAACTCCAGGGAGCTGCGCGCGCCGTACACCAGGCGGCTCAGCACGTCGCGGCCGACCTCGTCGGTTCCAAGCGGGAAGCGGCCGCCGGGCGGCCGCGGCGCGCCCTCGGCCGACAGCCCGTCCGCGTACTGCTCGACGGGATCGTGCGGCGCGATCGCGGGCGCGCCGAGCGCCGCGAGGCCGATCGCGGCGACGAGGACCGCGCCGCAGAGACCGCCGAAGCCGCCGAGGACCTGCCGCCTCGGCCGCCGGCCCGGCGCGGCGGCGGACGCCGCCACATCGGTTACCGCCGGTGACAGCGCCACGCGCGGCTCCTCACCCGCCGGCGCCGTTGGCCGCCGGCGCCCACGTCTCGATCAGTCGGTGCCGGACGCCGAGCGTCCCCGCGAGGGCGGCGATCTCCCCCCACAACTCGCCGGGGACCCGAAGCCCGCGCTCGGCGGTGCGCCGCTTCCGCGCCGCGCTCCCGTCGCCGGGAAGACGGATCTCGCGTCCGCCGCGGCGGACCGGACCCGAGGTGATCTCGGCCGCGAGACCGGCGAGGCTGTCGTAGTAGGCGTCCAGCGGCTGGAAGGCATCGACCCGGATCGCCCCGACCAAGTTCGCCGACGTCGCGGGCGGCCACGTGCCGGCAAGCACGCCGCAGAGGATTTCAATGGCCACCGCGAGCGCGTACCCTTTGTGGCCGCCGAGCGGCGCGAGCGTGCCGTGCGGCGGCAGCGCCTGCTGCGGATCGGCCGTCGGATCGCCGGCGCCGTCGAAGGCCCACCCGTCCGGCAGGCGCTCGCCGGTCTTCTGCGCGAGCAGCACGTTGCCGCGCGCCCCCTGCGTCGTCGAGACGTCGACGACGACCGGCGGGGCGGCGCGGCGCGGAAAGCCGATCGCGAGGGGATTCGTCCCGAAGATCGGCTTGGTGCCGCCCCAGGGCGCCACCCACGAAGACGCCGGGTTGCCGGAGCACGTGATCAGGCCGATCATGCCGTGCGCCGCGGCCACCTCGACGTAGGCACCGAGCCGGCCGATGTGATTGGTGTTGCGGACGATCGCGAGACAGACCCCGGTGTCGCGCGCGCGCGCGACGCAGCGGCGTATCGCGTCCGCGGCCGCCACGTGCCCCCAGCCGTTGTGCGCGTCGAGCACCAGCGTCGCCCCGCCGTCGCGGTCGACCGTGATCATGGTGGGCGAGACGATCTCCCCGCCGCGCGCCCAGCGCACATACGGCGGCACCCGCACCAAGCCCTGCGAGCGGTTCTCGCGCTCCTCGGCGTCGACGACGTGGGCCGCCACAACCTCCGCCTCGGCCGCGGCGACGCCGGCCGCCGCGAGCAGGGCGCGGACGAGGTCCACGAGTTCGGCCGGGGGAACGGGCCCGACGTCAGCCACGCGCGCCTACCGCCACCGGACGGGACACTCGTTCAGGCGCTCGACGCCCGAGGCGGTCACGCACCAGACGTCCTCCCAGCACGCGGTGCCGAACCCCTCGCGCACGAGCATCGGCTCGAACGCAAAGACCATGTGCTGCTCGAGGCGCGCGGGGTTGCCCGGCGCAAACGCCGGCAGGTCCTGCACCGCCGCGCCGACCCCGTGGCCGCGGAAGTAGAGGTAGTCCGCGTAACCGGCCTGCTCGGCGCGGGCGATCGCGATCGTGGCCAGGTCGGCGATGACCGCCCCGGGACGCGCGGCCGCCATGACCTCCTCGACGATACCGATCTGCGTCTCCATGAACCGCCGCTGCTCGGCGGTCGGCTCGCCGCACACGCGCTGCCGCGATGAATCGCTGTAATAGCCCATGTAGCGGGCGCCCACGTCCATGTACACCATGTCGCCGGGCCGCACCTGATAGCCGGTGGGCGCCATGTGCTTGAATCCCGACCGCGCACCGGCGCACACGGAGATCGCGAACGCCGGATGCTCGGCGCCGCCGCTGAACATCGCCCGGTTCGCCGCACCGGCCAGCTCGAACTCCGTGACGCCGGGACGCACCGCCTCCATCGCCGCCTCAAGCGCCGCGTCGGCCAGGCGGCAGGCGCGCCGCATCACCTCGACCTCGCGGGCGCTTTTGATCGCGCGCATCTCGCGCAGCATCGGGCCGGCCTCGACGACGCGTGAGTGGGGGAACGTCTCCGTGAGAAATCTCGTGAGGCGGTCGCTCGACTCGCCCACGACGCCGATCGTGCCGCGCGCGCACCCGCGCTCGGTGATGAAATCCTCGACGTGGTCGAAGACGGTGGCGGGGCTCGCCGCACCGGTGACCGTCCGGGGCGCCGCCGCGCAGCGCACGTCTTCGATCCAACAGTCCTGAATGCCGGAGTGCATCGGCTCGCCGTGCATCACCGCGTTGGTGGTGAACCCCGGCGGTCCGTCCCGCGGCACGACCAGCATGCTGTCGCCGCCGTAGAAGTCCTCAAAGTTCGTGAGGTAGCGGATATTCGTCCCGTCCGAGCGGTTGCCGAGCACAGCGAGGCAGTCGAGATCCTGCCCCACCATCCGCTCGCCGAGCCGCCGCAGCCGCTCCCGGTATTCCTCGGCCGGGAACGGCAGGTTCATCCACGGCGCGCGGTCCGCGTACGAGTACGGCACACGTCCCCACCCGTACGGCATCGCGGGACGGCCTTTAGCGCTCATCGTCGCTCCCGGACGCCGCGTCGCCCGCACCCGCATCGGGCGGTGTGGCGACGCCCTTCAGTCCCGTACCGGTCAGCGCGACCACCGTCGTCTCTCCGGCGGAGAGCACACCCTCAGTGAGCAGACGGTCCGCGGCCGCGGCCGCCACGGCCGCGGTGGGCTCGACAAAGAGCCCGCGGCCGGCAAGCGTGAACCAGCCCGCGTAGATCTCCGCCTCGCTCACGATCACGATGTCGCCGTCGCTCTCCCGCACCGCGGCGAGGATTTGGCGGTCGCGCGGCGGCCGCTGAATCCGGATGCCCTCGGCCATGCTGTCCTTCAGCGGGAAATCGAGGTCCGCGGTGCTCTCCCGCCCCGCGCGCAGCGCGTAATGCAGCGGCGCGCAGTTCGCGCCCTGCACGCCGAAGATCCGCGGGAGCCGCTCGATCTGGCCGGCCGCCCGCAGCGCGTGGAACCCGAGCGCGGCGCCGAGCAGCAGCGTGCCGGCGCCCACAGGGACGACGACGTTGTCGGGGGCGCGCCCGCCGAGCTGCTCCCAGATCTCGAAGCCGAACGTCTGCGTGCCGGCGAGGAAGTACGGCGACCACAGATGACTCGCGTAGAACGCGCCGTCCGCGGCGGCCTCCGCGGCGCGCGAGACGTCCGCCCGGGTGCCTTCGATCAGCACGAGCCGGGCCCCGTGACTGCGGATCTGCCGCGTCTTTGCCGGCGAGGTGGTGGCCGGGATGTAGAGGTCGCACGTGATCCCGGCGGCCGAGAAGTACGCGGCCATCGACGCCCCCGCGTTG
Organism: bacterium; assembly: GCA_035934535.1. Classification (GTDB taxonomy): domain Bacteria; phylum Sysuimicrobiota; class Sysuimicrobiia; order Sysuimicrobiales; family Segetimicrobiaceae; genus DASSJF01. The sequence continues at coordinate 9,133 of DASYXS010000159.1, read as the reverse complement.
CCGGAGGAATCTTCCACCGCGCGCCGCACGCCAAGCGCGGCAAGGCAGCTGACCAGCACCGTCGAGCCGCGGTCTTTAAACGATCCTGTGGGGGACAGAAATTCGAGTTTGTATTTCACGCCGGTCCCGCGGCGGGCGTCGATGAGCGGCGTGCCGCCCTCGCCGAGCGTGACGATCGCGTCGTCGGACAGCGCCGGAAGAGCCTCGCGGTACCGCCACACGCCGGGCGCCCGGCCGCCGAACGCCTCGGGGCGCGGGGCCGCGGTGCCGGCAAGGTCCAGCGGACCGCCACACTCGCACCGCCACGTGTCGCGCGATGCCTTGTAGACGCGGCCGCACTGGCTGCAGCGCAGCTCGGGCAGTCGTACGGCGGTGGACGTACGCGGCTGCAGCTTGGCCATCCCGGCTCGTTCATGCTCCTTCGTCTGTCGGCGGATCGCGACCCGGCGTGCGCTCCTTACCAAATTGCGAAGAAATTCTCAGTCCGGGAATGCGATCCAGGCGAGTGATACGATGCGGCGGCGGCGGAATCCTCGCGCGACGAATCTTCCCGCGAGCGCAGATTCAACCTGCTACGGTTGGCGGCGGCGCGGCCGTGCCCGGCGCCGCAACTTCCGGTACAGGGTCGACAGGCTGATGCCCAGCGCTCGGGCGGCACGGCGCTTTCCCGTGCCGGAAGTTCCATAGCGCTCGAGGGCATCGTCGATGAGCTGGCGCTCGGCGTCGACGAGCGTGGGCGGCGAAGGACGGCTGGGGGGCCGCCCGGCGCCGGCGTCACGGAGCACGATAAGGATTCCGGTGACCCGACCTCCGGCCCGCAGCGGACTGCTCGTCTCGAGGAACCGAAACCGATGACCGTGACGGTCGAAGGCCACCTCGCGGGTCCGCGTCCCGGATAGGTCCCCGAGCGTTTCGGCGGGCGCGTACCAGTGCCTGAGGACCTGGCCGGTAAGGTCCATCTCCGCGCCCAGCATCGCAAGCGCCGTGTGGTTGCAGTACAGCACGGCGCCTTGCGAGTCGACGACCAGCACGCCGTCCGGCAGAGACTCGAGCACCGCCGCCTCGACACGCTCGGGCGGGCCGCCGGCCGCCGGCGTCGCCTGCCAGCCGGCGGCTCCGCGCAGCGGTTCGGACACCGCCGCGACAAGATCGGTGATCTCTCGGGGGTGCGCCCGGAGCGATTCCGCCTGCCCCGCCAGGACCGGCAGAAGCCCGATCGCTCCGACGACATCGCCCGAGGCGACAATCGGACACGCGACGACGGGCTCGTGGCCGGACGCGACGGCGCGGGCCCATGCCGGCAGCCTTGTCCGCATGCAGGCGACGTAGAGCGCGGGCTCCGGAGCCATGCTCGACCGCCCCGGCGTCGTTCCGGAGGAGGCCATCCGCACGAGGTCGCGGTCGACCACCTCGACGCCCGCGTGCAGCACGGCGGCGAGCATGTCGGCCATGCGCTGCGCCGATTCCCGCGCATCGATCGGGGCCGCCTCCGCGCGCGCGCCGTCGCCGCGGCGTGATCCGGTCACGGGCATCGCCGCCTCAGGACCATTCAACCAGGCGGTAGTGCTCACGGGTCCAGCGCGTCAGCTGGCCCCCCTGCCTCGTTCGAATCGCGGCGAAGGCGGCGTCGCCCTCCTGCCGGGCCCGGATCCGCTCGCGCGCGTGGAGATCCGGGTACGTACACTGCCAGATCACGTCGGCGGCGTCGGCGGGATCGATTCCGGCTTCCCCGGTCACCGGCACCCAGATCTGTCCCGCCGGTACCCCCAGCTCCGCCAGACGCCGGGACGCCTCGATCCGCGTGTCGAGCACGCGCTCGCGCAGACCGGGCTTCGCCACGTAGCGCTGATGGACCAGGATCATTCGTCGCCTCCGTCGTGTCGGATCGTCGCCGCGGCCCGCGGCTGAAGATGCAGCTATGGCCCCGGCAACAGCCTCAGGACATCGGTCGGATTGCCTGCTTCTGCGGTGGCCTGAACGAAGCCTACAGGAGACGCGCGAAACTCGGCCAAATGCCACATGCCTGGAGGTGGATCCGCCGATGCCGCGCGTCCCGTACGGCCTGGAATCCCGCCGCCCGTATCTCGTGCAGGCGTTCAGCGATGCCGAGTATGACCGGCGCGCCACGGCCCTGCGGGCCGCGATGGCCCGCGAGGGCCTCGACGCGCTGTGCGTCTTCGCGGGCGCGGCGTCACCCTCGGCGATAGCCTATCTCACGAACTACGCCCCGGTGTTCGGCAGCGCGTTCTGTGTGCTCCGCCCGGACGGCACGATGACCGTGGTCACGGACGCCGTGCTGCACGGCGAGCCGATGCACTCGATGATCTGGATGTGCCGCGTCGCGGACGTCCGCGTCGCGCTCGGCCCGGTCTACGGCGGCGCCCCAGACGAGATCGCGACGCTCACGGCGGACGCGGTGGGCACCGCGCAGCGCATCGGTCTTGCGGGGGCGTCCTCGTTGCCGTACGGACTGCGCGCGGCGCTCGCTCCGCACCTCCCCCACCTCTACGCGGCGGACCATATCCTCGCCCGCATCCGCCTGGAGAAGAGCGACGAAGAGATCGCCGTGATGCGCCGCGCCGGCGCCATCTCCGACGAGGCGATGGGCGCCGTGTTCGCGGCCCTCGAGGCGGGCGTCGAAGAGACGGTCGTCGCCGCAGCCGGGGTGCAGCGAATCCACGCCCTCGGCGGCCGCGAGGCGTTCGCAACCTGCGTCGTCGCGGGAGAACAGGCCGGATTGAAGCACGGGACGCCGCGGCCGCGGGCGCTGCGCGACGGCGAGAACGTATTCATCGACCTCGGTGCCGCCTACCACGGATACGCTGCCGACACGAGCCGGTGCACCGCGGTGGGGCGCGCGACCGGACGCGTGCGCGAGCTTCTCACGGTGGGCGCCGACTTGTATCATGCGGGGCTCCGCGCGATCCGGCCGGGATGCACGATCGAGGATGTCTCCAACGCGCTGCTCGCCGCCGTGCGGGACACCCGCTACGAGCCGTACTATTGCGCCGGGGGGTTCGGCCACGGCATCGGCATGTCGGTGATCGAAGTCCCGGGGCTGTTCGCGGGCAACACGACGGAATTGCGGCCGCGCATGACCGTGGCGTACGAGCCGATGGTGGTGGTGGAAGGCCTCGGCACCGGGGTGGTCGAGGACACGCTGCTGATCACGGAGACCGGATACGAGCGGTTGACCAACTATCCGGTCGTCACCTGGTCGTAGCGGGCACGGGATGCCGCTCGACGAGGAACGGTCCCCGAACAGGCCCGGCGTCTATTTGGAGCGGATGACGTGGCCCGAAGCGACCGCGTTGTTCGGCCAGGATCCGCTGATCGTGCTGCCGGTCGGCGCGGCGGCGAAGGAACACGGCCCGCATCTCCCGCTCGGGACGGATCGCATCCTCGCCGACCACCTCGCGGCGCGGATCGCCGAGCGCGTCCCGTCGATCGTCGCGCCGACGGTCAACTACGGCTACTACCCATCGTTCGTGGGGTTTCCGGGCAGCACGCATCTTGAAGCCGCAACCTTCGGCGCGATGGTCGCCCAGATCATCGTCTCGCTGCACCGCCACGGACCGCGACGGTTCCTCGTGCTGAACACAGGGATCTCGACGTTTCCGGTCCTCGAGATCGTGGCGCGGGACCTAAGGCGCCGGTACCCTGTGCTCGTCGGCGTCACCCGCATCGAAGACCTCGGCGGCGGCGCCCTCGAGGGCTTGCTTACACAGCCGGCCGGCAGCCACGCCGATGAGTACGAGACCTCCGTGCTGCTCGCGATCGCGCCCGACGCGGTCCGGCGAGACCGGGCGGTTCGCGAGATTCCCGACCGTCGGCGGCCGCGCGGTGTGTTCGTTCCTGCGCCGCTCCCCGCACCCGGCGCGGGGAGGTCCGAGGCGACCGGCGTCTACGGCGACGCGACCCTCGCCACCCGCGAGAAAGGCGATCGCATTCTCGCCGCGATCGTCCCGGCGCTGATCGACGCGGCGGAGTACCTTCGGACCGCGTCGATCGACTGACGCATTCCCGTCTTCACCGGCGGCCTGCACGGCGTTCTACAGGAAAGCGTTTCCGGCCCCGGCGAACCCACGGATCGACGGATTCCGACCATGACATCACGTTCAAGCTGCATCCCGGCATGCGGTTCCACGACGGCACGCCGTTTACGTCCCAGGCGGTCAAGACGATGATCGACCGCCTCATCGACCCGGCAACGGCTGCGCCCGGCGCGAGCTGGGTCGGGCCGATCGAGCGAATGGATACCCCCGACGCGTTGACCGCGCGGCTGATCTTCAAGCAGCCCGCCTAAAAAGCGCCGCCGGGCAACGATAGTCGCGCTACCGGGCCAAACCTACGTTTTCGAGAGTAAGCCCGTCACCACAAGAAGAGAGGCGGCCCCATTAGGGACCGCCTCTTGTACTTGGTTCCTGGATCTATCGCAGAATCAGGTGCCCGGTCACGGCAAGAAGTAGCGCTCCGATCAGGAGCAGGAATGCCAGCATCGATTCACCCCCTGGTCCGCTCTTTGGCCCAACGGACCGGCGAGACCAACTGAGCTTTTCCCCGTTCTTGTAGGAAATTCACGTCAAATAAAGTGATGTCTGGACATTAGACGAGACGTTTCGTAACGTGCTTGCGCCCGTCGTCGTGCTGCTCACGCTCCGTCTCGGCACGGCCATTCTCACAGGCGTCGGCCTGGGTTTCTTGGGCCTGGGCGTCCAGCCGCCGGCGCCCGAATGGGGTGCGATGGTCGCCGAGGGGCGGACGTACCTCCGGCAGGCGTGGTGGGTGTCGACCATTCCCGGAGGCGCGATTTTCATGAGCGTGATAGGGTTCAACCTCCTGGGCGACGGGCTGCGCGACGCGCTCGATCCGCGGCTGCACTGACCCTACGTCGTCGCGGTCTGCCAGGCCCGGATGAATGCGACCATCGCCTCCACGTAGGCGTCGAACAATTCCTTCCCCCGCTCCGCCGTGCCGTCGGCCGGGTCGCCGTAGGTGATGCAGCCGTTCGACGAGATCTCGTGCACCGCCGGCAGCTTGAGGGTGACGTAGCGCAGCAGCGACGGATCGCTCCGCACCTGCGCGAGCAGCCGTTCGCGCCAGGGGTCGAGCGTCATGCGCGGACGCGCCACCTTCTCCGCGCGCACCAGCTCCGGCTGCTGGTAGAGCATGCTCGACGTCTCGCCGATGCCGGCGTGGATGTCGAGCTTGTCGATGTTGGCCGTCAGGTAGATCTTGCGCAGCTCGGCGATGCCGAAGACCATCGCCGAGGCCGGCGTCTCGCGGGTGATGCGGGAGGCGAGGTACGTGAGAGTCGCCTCGTTGCCGCCGTGCCCGTTGGCCAGCAGGATTCTCCGAAACCCGTGCGTCGCAAGCGACGCCGCCGCCTCCATCACGACGCGGCTGAACGTCTCTTCGGAGAGCGTGATCGTGCCCGGAAAACGCATGTGGTGCGCGGACAGGGCCGGAAAGAGGATCGGCGCGCACAACACCCGTGCCCGGCGGGCCGCCGCGCGCGACACGGCGATCACCCCGAGCGTATCGGTGCCTACCGGGAGCGCAGGGCCGTGCTGCTCGATCGCGCCGAACGGCAGAATGACGGTGTCGGTGGTCCGCAGCAACTCGCCGACCTCCGGCGACGTGAGGTGCGGCAGATAGTACGGATCCTTGGCCTCGTGGAGATCACACATGCGATCGCCCCTCCTCTAGTGGCGGCCGGCGTAGCGCGGATCCAGCACGCGCGACAAGAACTCGCCGACGACGTTGAACGCGATGACCGTGACCGACAGCGCCGCCGCGGGAAAGACCAGCAGCAGCGGATGGCCGTCGAGGTACTGAAAACTCTCGTAGATCATCTGACCCCAGCTCGGGTGCGGCGGCTGAACGCCGATGCCGATGAAGCTCAGCGTGGCTTCCGCGAGCACGAGGGTGCTGACGTCGAGCGTCGCGCGCACGATCAGGAGATGCACGACATTCGGGACGAGGTGGCGGGCGAGGATGCGGGGCGTCGTGGCACCGAGCGCGCGGGCACCGTCTACGTAATCGCGCTCGCGGATCGCGACCACTTCGCTGCGGATCGTACGGGCGGTGCCCGGCCAGGCCGTCAGCACGAGAGCGATCACGATGTTCGTCAGGCTCGGGCCGAAAATCCCGGTGACCAGGATCGCAAGCAGAATGGTCGGAAAGCCGATCAGGAGGTCCACGACCCGCATCAGCGCGTTGTCCACGGCGCCGCCGTAGTAGCCCGCGACGGTGCCCCATGTCATGCCGAGCAGCGACTCGCACGCCACGGCCGCGAAGCCGACGGACAGCGAGACCCGCGCCCCGTAGACGATGCGGGTGAACGAATCGCGGCCGAATTGGTCCGTGCCGAACCAATGCGCCGCGCCCGGTGTGCGGAACAGCGCGTCGAGGTCCTGCGCGTCGTAGGTATAGCGGGTGGCGAGCGGGCCCGCCACCGCCAGGACGGCCAGCGCCAGCAGGAAGCCGGCGCTCGCGGCGGCGAGGCGGTCCCCGCCGAGGGCGAGCCGGACCGCCTTCCAGCGCTCAGTACCGAACACGGGGGTTGAGGTACGCGTAGGAGACGTCCACCGCGAGGTTGACGAACGAGAACAGCGCGGTGTAGACGAGGACGGTGGCCTGCAGCACCGTGTAGTCCCGCTGGAAGATCGCGTTGACGGCGACCCGGGCGATGCCCGGCACGTTGAAGACGACCTCAACGACGAACGCGCCGACGATCGCCGTCCCGAACGCCATCCCGATCGTCGTAACCACCGGCAGCGCCGCGTTCCGCAGCACGTGGCGGAAGAGCACGCGCGGGGTGCGCAGCCCCTTGCTGCGGGCGGTGCGGACGTAGTCCTCGAGCAGCACCTGGCCGACGCTCGAGCGCGCGATGCGGGTGATGAAGGCGAGCGGGGCGACCGCGAGGACCACGACCGGGAGCACGTAGTCGCTCGGATGCCCCCACCCGGCGACGGGCAAGAGGCGAAACTGCAGCGCGAAGAGATACACGAGCGCGGCGGCGGTGACGAAGCTGGGCACCGAGAGGCCGAGCACCACGCCGAACTGGATCAGGCGGTCGAGCGGCCGGCCCGGCACGGTCGCCGCGACGACGCCGAGCAGCGTCCCGAGGGCCGCGGCCACGGCGACGGCCAACGTGGCCAGGCGGAGGCTGATCGGCAGCGCGGCCCGCAGCAGATCGCCGACCCGCAGCCCCGGGTTCACGTACGACGTGCCGAAGCGGAGCGTGGCGAGCTGGCCCAGATAATCGACGAACTGCGCCGCGAGCGGGCGGTCGAGGCCGAGCTGGTGGCGCAGCACCGCGGCGGCGGCCGGCGTGTACCGGTCGCCGAGCAGCGTCTGCACCGGGTCGCCCGGCGCGAGGTGCCCCGCCACAAAGATCAGGAGCGCCGCGCCGACGAACAGCGGCACGGCCATGGCAAGACGGTAGACGACGTAGCGGACCACGAACCGCGGGACCTAGAGGGTGTCGCGGCCGGGGCCGCGGCCTCGCGCCGCGGCCCCGGTGCCGCTACTTCTCGATCGCGACGGTGTCAAACGGCAGCCAGCCGTTCACCGCGGGCGACGTCCGGAGCCCCTTCACGTAGGGCTTCTTCAAGTAGGCAAACTCCGTGAACATCATCGGCACGGCGCCGACGTCCTCTATCATCAGCGCCTCCGCCTTGTGGTACAGCGCGATGCGCTCCGTTTCGTTGGGCGCCGCGTTGGCTTGGTCGACGAGCTTGTCGAAATCCGGATTGTTGTAGTTCAGCCGGTTGAGCGGCGAGGTGCTGTACAACAAAATATCCAGGTAGTCGCTGTAGTCGAGATAGTCCGCGGACCAGCCGCTCAGGAACGACTGGTACACGGTCCGCTTGTTCAAGTTGGTGATGAACGTCGCAAACTCTGTCCGCTCGAGCGTGGCGTCGACGCCGAGATTCTGCTTCAGCATGGCGACGGCCGGCTCTCCCTCCATTTGGGCGACGGGGCCGAACGGGTTCATCGCGATGCGAAACGGGGGCAGTTTGCCCGCGACGCCCGCCTCCTCGAGCAGCCGGCGTGCGCCCGCCGGGTCGTACGGCAGCCCCGTGTAGCCGGCGTAGAATCCCGGAATGCCGGGCGGCGTGAACGAGTTCGCCGGCTGGAAGAACCCGAAGAACACCGTTCGGGCGATCCGCGCCTTGTCGATCGCCATCGCGAAGGCGCGCCGCACCCGCCGGTCTTTGAACGGCGCGTAGACGCGCGGGTTGAGCCCCAGGTAAAGGATCTGCGCGCGCGGGTACACCAGGAGCTCCTGCTTGAGCCTCGCGTCGGTGCTGATCCGCTGGTAGTCGCCGAGCGGAACCGGAACGAAGTCGAGCTGGCCCGCGATGTACTCCGACAGCTGGGTGCGCGCCTCGGTCACGATCGGGATACTGACCGTCGCCACTTTTGGCGCGCCGCCATAATACCGCGGGTTGGCCCCAAGGATGAAGTGGTCGTTGTGGGCCCACTCCTTCAACATAAATGGACCCGTGCCGGCATCCTGCGTCGCGTACCAGCCTTGACCCCGGCCCACCACGTCCTTGTCCACGACGACCGCGGCGTAGTAGGCCAGCCGGTTGAGGAACCCGCCGCGCCGGGCCGGATTCAGGACGAACCGCAGGGTGGCCGGGTTGACCGCGGTGATGCCGGCGATGCCGTCGGCGCCGTTTTGGAACGCGTCGTACCCCTGGATGCCGGAAACGACGACGGATCCCACCGGCGACTTGAGCGCGGGGCTGCCCATCCGCTCAAACGACCATTTCCAGTCGGCCGCCGTCGCCTTGCGGCCGCTGTGGAAGTACATGTTGTCCCGCAGGTGGAACGTGTAGACGAGGCCGTTCGGCGAGATGTCCCAGCTGCTCGCCGCCTGCGGCAGCAGCTTGCCGTTGGCGTCGAGCCCCACGAGCGTGTTGTACATCAAGAACACGATGGGGGCCGACGCGGAATCCACCGCGTAATACGGATCCAACGTCGGCGCCTCACCGCTGAGCGGCGTCCGGAACACCCCCGGCGCCTGTGCCCTCGCGGCCGGCCACGAGCCCCCGGCCGCCACGGCCAGCAACACCATCACTCCTATGGCCATCACACGACGGATCACGCCGATCCCCCC
>DASYXS010000152.1:0-30127 GCA_035934535.1 bacterium | reverse complement strand
GTTGAGACTGCGGCGAGCGCTGGTAGTCGTTATTCGGCCGCTGCGGCACCGGCTGGTAGTTCGGCCGCTGGTAGTTGGACGGCGGCTGATACTGCTGCTGGTACTGCTGCGGCGGCCGCTGATAATTGTACGGCTGTTGATACTGCGGCGGGCGCTGGTACGGTGCGCCGCTCACCCGCTGGAACACAACGGGGCCGCGCGTGTCGCCGTAGTGCACCGGCGCATCGCCGCGATACGGTCCGGCATACTCGCGATACTCGGGCCGGTAGTAATACGAGCGATACGGTCCATAGTAGGGATACCGCTCGTAGCGTCCGTCCCGGTCGCGAACCACCAGGTATTCGAGCCCGCTGAAGACCGTAACGCCCAGTACCACGCCTGCGAGCGGCGCGGGAACGTAGACGACGGGGCACACGGTGGGATACCAGCCGAAATACGGCCTGTACTCGGACCGGTAGTAGTAGCGGTGGTACTCGCCGTAGTACGGATAGCGCCAGTAATGGCCTCCACCGTCGCGGACGAGGAGATAGATCAGCCCGGCGAGCAAGATCGTCCCCAGGACGACGCCGACGATCGGTAGCGGAGACACGGCCTCCTGCTGCGCCGGGAGCGCCACCGGTGCCACAGCGGCCTGCGCGGTCGTATCGATGCGGGTCGCGATAAACTCGTTGCCGCTCGGGACCAGCCAAACGGTCGCCTGACTGCCGACGTACTGCTGCAGGTCACAGAGGGAGACGGCCTGGGAATCGACGAGGACCGCGGTGTATGGGGCCACCGCGATCGTATTGACGCTGTCCGGGGTGGCGATGACGACCGTCCCTTGCTGACAGTCGACCGCCTGGATGGTGCCCTGAACCTGCACGGTGGACTGCGCGTTTCCCACACCGGCAAGCCCAAGCAGCGGTACCAGCACCCCAAGGGCGAGTGCGACCCACCTCCGCATCCGTTCCTCCGATCCGAGTCGCGATGCGCGCTTCCCGGCAGCGCCCACGCGCTCCGTTGTCTCTGAAGCATATCGGGTGCCGTTGAATAAGTGATGAATGAATCATGAAGTTGGGCTCGGAGCGGGCGGGGTGGAGACGGAATCCCCGACGGAGCGGCGGCGAGACGCAGATATACCGGCCGCACGCCCGGCCGCTCTTGACCAAACACGCCGAAAACCGGACTCAGCCTAGCAGCCGTGGATGAAGAACCCGTGAAGATCCCGAGCGCGCGGAGGGCTGGACGCGGTTCACCGGCGGGGATGAAGCGGGCGGGCGTGAGCCACAACGCCGAGACGGCGCAGGAAGCCCAGGGCCCTTGCGGAATCAGACAGCCTCATGGCGACGCTGGTCGTCCAAGCCCTCAACACGGCGGTGTACACCGCCGTTCTCTTTCTCATCGCCGGCGGGTTGAGTCTCGTCTACGGCGTCATGCGCGTCGTGAATCTTGCACACGGCAACCTCTACATGCTCGGCGCGTTTGTGATGGCCTGGGCGGCCGGCGGCGCGGCCGCGAGTGTGGCGCCGCCGCTGCTCCTCCTGCTGCTGCCGGTCGCCGGGGTGATCGTCGGCTTGGTCGGCGCCGCGATCGAGCCGACGCTGCTCCGGCCGCTGTATAACCGGGCCGAGGAATACCAACTGCTCCTGACGTTCGGTTTGCTGCTCATCCTGGAAGACCTTACGAAGTTCGTGTTCGGACCCACGCCGCTGTCGGCGAGCACGTTGTGGTCGGCGTTCGGACCCATCTCCGTGCTCGGCTCCGACTACCCCGCCTACAACCTGCTGGTGATCTTCGTCGGCCTGGTGAGCGCCGTCTTGCTCTGGGCGTTCGTGTACCGGACGAAGTTCGGCGTGATGCTGCGGGCGACGTCGCAGAACCGCAAGATGGCCGTCTCGCTCGGCATCAACGTGCGGGGTCTCTACGTGCTCGCGTTCTCGATCGGGTGTCTTATGGCCGGCATCGCCGGCGCGGTGATCGTCCCCGTGCAGGGCGCGGTGCTCGGGATGGGCGTGGATGCCCTCGTCCTTTCGTTCGTGGTCGTCGTCATCGGCGGGCTGGGGAGCCTCGAGGGCGCGCTCGCCGGGGCGTTCATCGTGGCGGTCGTGCGGACCCTGGCGATCACCTTCTTCCCGGAGCTCGAACTGGCCGTCCTCTACCTGATGGCGGCGGCGGTGCTGGTCACGCGGCCCGCGGGCCTCTTCAGCCGGTCGTCGTCATGAACGATACCGCCGTTACGGCCGCGCGCCCCGCGAAGCCGGTCCCCGCCGGCGGCTATCTCGCGCCGCTCGCCGTGCTGCTGCTCATCTTCCCGTACATCGCACCGGCCTACCAGACAATCATCCTGTCCTACGGGCTCGCGTTCGCCATCGCGGCGGCGGCCCTCAACCTGTTGCTCGGCTACACGGGCTTGCTGTCGTTCGGGCACGCTGCGTTTTTCGGCGCCGGCGCGTACGCCGCCGGCTTCGTGGCCAAATACCTGCACGTCGAGTCGATGGAACTGTTCCTCGCCGCCGGGGCGCTGTCGGGCATCGTCATCGCCGCGCTGTTCGGCATCGTGTGCGTGCGCTACACGCGGATCTTCTTCTCCATTCTGGCGCTCGCGCTCTCACAGGTGCTGTGGAGTTTGGCCTTCAAGCTGTTCTGGGTGACCGGCGGGACCGACGGCCTGCGCGTCCCCACGCCGACGCTGCTCGGCGGCGTCATCGGGACGCCGGCGGACAAAGTGACGTTTCTCTCGCATCAATACTACTACTACACGCTCGGCGTGTTTGCGATCTGCGTCGGCCTCATGTGGCTGATCGTGCAGTCGCCGTTCGGCCAGGCCCTGCAGGCGATCCGCGACAACGAGGTCCGTGCCGAGTTCGTCGGCATCCGGGTCCGCCGCTACCGCTGGATCGCGTTCGTCCTGTCCGGCATGTTCGCCGCCGTCGCCGGGACGCTGTGGGCGCCGCTCAACGGCCTGGCCACGCCCGAGGCGCTGTACTGGCCCTTCTCGGGGGAAATCGTGTTCATGGCCGTGCTCGGCGGCTTCCGGACGTTCTCGGGGCCGATCATCGGCGCGGTCGTCTTCAACTACCTCAAGGCGTACGCGGTCGGCCGGACGGAATACTGGCAGCTGCTGCTCGGCGTCGTGCTGGTGATCCTCGTCATGGCGATGCCCGAAGGTATCATGGGCACGCTCGCGCGGATCGGCCGCCGCGTCCGCGGGGAGGCCTAGAGTGGCGCAACTGCTCGCCGCGCAGGGACTCCGGAAGTCCTTCGGGGACAACCGCGCCGTCGACGGCGTCGACTTCTTCGTGGAGCAGGAACGCCTCGTCGCCATCGTCGGTTCGAACGGCGCCGGGAAGACCACGCTGGTGAACCTGATCACCGGCCTGTTGACGCCCGACGAAGGAACGATCGTCTTCGCCGGGCGCGACGTCACGGCGCTGCCGGTCTTTGGCCGGATCAAGGCCGGGATCGCGCGCAGCTTCCAGCTGGTCAACCTGTTCGACCTGATGACGGTGCTGGCCAACGTGCGGCTCGCGGTGTTCACGCGCGAGAACAAGACGCATCAGGCGCTGCGGCTCGCCGATCGCGACCGCGAGGCCGAGGACGAGGCCCGCAGGGTCCTCGCCGATTTCGGCCTCGCGGACAAGTGGAACGTCCCGGCCGGCGGGCTCGCGCAGGGAGAGCGCAAGCTGCTCGACGTCGCGCTCGCCTACGCGCTGCGTCCGAGGCTGATCCTCCTGGACGAGCCGACGAGCGGCGTCGGCACGCGCGAGAAAAGCCAGATCATGGACCGGATCGAGTCCGTCGTCCGGTCGCGCGGCCTCAGCGCGGTCATCGTGGAGCACGACATGGACATCGTCTTCAAGTATTCGGACAGCATCGTCATGATGCACGAAGGCCGCGTGCTGGCCGCCGGCGCGCCCGGCGAGATCGTGCGCGACGAGCGCGTGGCGACGATCCTGGGACGGACCGCAGCCCGATGACGGAGCCGGGCACGGTCCTCGCGCTCCACGACGTCAACACCTACCGCGGCCAGGCGCACGTGCTGCGCAACGTATCGCTGGCCGTGCACAGCGGCGAGACCGTGTGCCTCGTCGGCCGGAACGGCGCCGGCAAGACGACGACAATGGAAAGTCTGATGGGGCTCCTGCCGGTTCGCTCGGGCGCCGTCACCTACCACGGACGCGAGATCACGACGACCGCCCCGCACGTCCGCGCGCGCCTCGGCATCGGCTACGCGCCCGACGACTGCGGGATCTTTCCGGACCTGACCGTGGCCGAGCACCTGCGCATCGGGGCCTGGCTGGCCGGAACCGAACGGGCCGCGGACGGCGCCCGCGCGCGGCACAGCGACGCGATCGACGAGCTGTTCCCTGAGCTGCGGCGGCTCTCGCCGCGGAAGGGCCTGCACCTCAGCGGGGGAGAGAAGAAGATGGTCGCGATCGCCCGCTCCATGGCGCTGCTCCCATCGGTGCTGCTGCTCGACGAGGCGTTCGAGGGGCTCGCGCCGGTCGTCGTCAACCGGTTCGCCGACGCGGTCCGGAAGATTCAGGACATGGGCATCTCGATGCTGATCGCCGAGTCGAACGTCGTGAGCGCCGCCAAAGTCGCGGATCGGTTGTACGTCATCGATCGCGGCGAGATCGTTTTCCAAGGCACACCGGCCGACGTGTTCGCGAACGAGTCCGTCATGCAGATGCTCCGCGGATAGGAGTGGTCCCATGAGAGGTCTCGCGCGCGGCATCTCCGGCACCTTCGCAACGATCTGGCGCGCGATCCGAACCAGGCCGCTCGTCTTCGCCGGCGTCGCGCTGGCCGTCGTGGCCCTGGATGTCTTCCTGCCCGTGCTCGTGCTGTCCGTGTTCCGCAAGCCGTTCGATTATTTCACGTTCAACCCGTGGCTCCGGCACGCGCCGGCGTGGGCGTTGTCGCCGAGCGTGACCCTCGGGCGCAAGATCGAGTTCCTCTCGAACGTGGCCATCTTCTGGTTCATCGCCAACAGCCCGTACGATGAGCCGGCGTGGGGATTCTCCGCCGGTATCCCGGACATCGTCCGGTGGCTCTACATGGGCATCGTGTTCGGCGCGTATTTCGCGCTGTGGTTTTACGCGCGCGGGAGGCGGCATGCCGCTGGCGGCTGGGCGGCCGCCCCGGGAGGTCGCGGCGGGGCCGCCGGTGCGGTGTTCAGCACGCTCGGCCTCTTTACGTCGCCGTGCGGGGTCACGGGATGCGGCGCCCCGGTTCTTCCCGTCCTCGCACTCGCCCTGCAGGGCCTCACCAGCGGGACACTCGCGACACTGGCGACGATCTCGCATATCGCCACCCAGGTCGTGTTCATCGGAACGACGCTCGCCGTGATCGCGCTCGCGTGGCTGATCAACCGCGCCGAGACGGCCGGGCCGGCGGCGGTCCGAACGGTTGGACGGGACCACGCGGGAGCCGCGCCGGCATAACCCCCGGGAGTATCGGCCGGCACGGCGTCCGGCGGCCGCGCGGCAGCGTCCGCTGAGGCCCTCCGTGGCCGATTTCCGATGAAGGAACCGCTTCGCGGGCGGCTAATGTACGCGGTTACAATTGCCCGGCTTTCGATCATTTCGGGCCGGGGTGTCTGGAAGTGTTTCGCAAGGCCAAACAGGGGGTGGGGAGATCTTGGTCGATAACAACAAGACTGGTAACAAGAAGAACGGGGTCAGTCGTCGAGAGTTCTTCAGCCAGATGGGCATCACCGTTGGAACGGCGGCCATCGGTGCGGCGGCCCTTGGGGGCGCGGCAGGGCACCTGGTGGACCCCGAACCCGTGCGCGCCCAGGGCAAGATTCCGGACACGCCGTTCAAGATCGGCCAGATGACGTTCTTCTCCGGCCCGGCCGCGGTGCTCGGAGAGCCGATGTACAAGGGCACCGTGCTGGCGGTGGAAGAGATCAACAGCAAGGGCGGCCTGCTCGGGAAGCGCAAGATCGAGGTCGTCAAAGCCGACGAGAACGCCGGCACGGACGCGAACGTGAAGGAGCTGCGGCGTCTTAAGGTCTCGGAGAAGATCGACTTCTTCACCGGCATCACATCGAGCGGCAACACGCCGGCGCTGGGTCCGGTCGCGGAAGAGCTGAAGGTGCTCACCATCTTCGTCGACGGCTGCACCGACTTTCTGTTCGACAAGGCCGTCCCGGATCCCAAGTACATCTTCCGCATCACGAACATCCAGTCGGCCGACGGCGTGACCGCGGCGATCGCGATGGCGCAGACATACCCGCACGTGCAGCGGATCGCGCACATCCATCCCGACTATTCGTACGGCCGGAACGCGTTCCAGCACGTCAAGGTCGTGAGCGAGAAGCTGCTGCCCGGCTCGCAGGTTGTCATGGAAGGATGGCCCAAGTTGGGGACGACGGATTTCGCCGCGCACATCACCAAGGCGATCTCCGCGAAGCCGGACATCCTCTTCACCTCGGTGTGGGGCGGCGACTACATCGCGTTCTACAAGCAGGCGCTCGGGTACGGCCTCTTCAAGAAGATGAAGTACGCGACCACGCTGGCGCTCGGCGTCGCGCCCCAGGCGATCGGCAAGGACCATCCCGAGGGCGTGATCGGCGGCTGCCACGCCAACTACTACTTCACGTTCCCGGCCGGCAAGAAGTGGCCGCTCAACAACGATTTCGTCAACGCCTACTACGCGCGCTGGAAGGAGTATCCCAACTTCCAGGCCGAGGGTGGGTACTCCGCGATGCACATGCTCCACGTTGCGATCCAGAAAGCAAACAAGCTGACCGGCGCCTGGCCGGATGACGAGGCGATCATCAGCCAGCTCGAGGGGCTCGGCTACGCCGGCCCGGGCGGATACGTGTGGTTCCGTCCGGACAACCATCAGGGCTACAAGGACGCGATGACCGGCTTCACCAAGAACTACCCGAACTACCCGTTCCAGACGATGGACACGAGCCGCGTCATCACGATCCCGATCAGAAGCATTACGGCGCCCCCCGGCTGGCCGGCGCCGAAGGGCGACGATACCCGGACCTCCGATTGGATCAACAAGACCTGGCCGAAGGTCACAGGCTAGCCGGTCGCTCGGTTGTGAGGCGGGAGCCGCGGCATCCCGCGGCTCCCGCCTTTTTTGACCGGCCGTGATGATGCTCCGTCGCTCAGCCACAACCGCCGCGGTGGTGCTGGCCCTCGCCCTCCCGACGTGGGCGGGGCACGAGTCGCCGTTTGACCCGTCGTATTATCCGCACGAAATCCGCATCGAAACTTTGACGCCGGCCGCCGCGGCGGGCCCGCTCGGTCGGGCGGCGATCCACGCGATGATCGGCGGCAACCCGTACGCGGGACGCCCCACACCTCCCGACGTCGCGCCGGTGGAGTCTTTCGGCGCCTATGTCGTATTGACCGTCAACCCCGCCCGCCTCAAGGACCGCGACACGCGCTGCGCCGCGGTGCGGCGGGCCACCGGACTGCTCGCGGTCAAGCCGGGGTTCGTCTTCGCGCCGTACCCGGTGACGCCGTACCATCCCGATTACCTCGCCCACGCCGACCTCGCGGCGGCGGCACGGCAGGCCGCCGTGCCCTCTACCGGCGGCTCAAGCACCGGCAATCTGGTCGTGACGGCGCGCGACCCCACCGCGGCGGCGCTCCTCGGCACGGCGGCGGCGCGGGCCGGGACCGCCGGCTGGGACGTGCGCGTCGAGACGGTCTCTCTGCGAGACCTCCTCGCGGCGCACGCGACCCGATTTGCCGGATGGATCGGTCCGCCGTGGCTCAAAGACGGCTGGTACGATGCGTACCTCCTGATGGCCGGCTCCGTCGGCGATCGCGCGGCGCGTTCCGAGATCGACCGCGCGTACGGCCGGCTCACGTCGGGAGAGCCGCGCGGCGAGACGGAGCCGGTCAACCTCCAGCGCCGCCTCGTATCGCTGCTGCGGCAGGGATGCGAGCGCGCCGTCGCCGGTTACACGACGCGGCGGGAATACTACAGCACCGCCTACTCACCCGGTGTCGAGAACGTCGGCTTCGATTCGTACGACGGCTTCGACTCCGCCATCTTCGTCCGGACCGCCAAACTC
Organism: bacterium; assembly: GCA_035934535.1. Lineage (GTDB taxonomy): Bacteria > Sysuimicrobiota > Sysuimicrobiia > Sysuimicrobiales > Segetimicrobiaceae > DASSJF01. Next base: position 22,098 of record DASYXS010000152.1, on the reverse strand, counting down.
AAGGACTTTCCGTGGAACGGCGTGCTGCGGCTCGGCATCGCGGCGCCTGCCGGCGCACCGGCCGCGGCGCCGTGGAATCCGGTCGCCGGTTTTGGGGATCCATTCGGCCGCCTCGTGTGGGCCGCGGTGGGCGACCCGGCGATGCTGCCGAGCCCGTACGGCGGCGGGTGGATCGCGAACCGGATCGGCAGCTGGGAGACGTGGAGCGTGAAATTCCAGCGCGCCTTTGGCGGCGTCACGGTCCCGGACGCGTCCCGGCACGAGGTCGACGTCCCCGAGGATGCGGTGCTGCCCCGTCCGGGAAGCGGGGCCCTCGATCGGGTCGGCGCCGGCAGGCGGGCCGCCGACGTGGTGGAGTACCGGGTGCTGGCCTCCGCCTTTCACGACGGCACGGTGATGAGCCCGGCGGACGTGCTGTACCCGTTTGCCTTCGCCTACCGCTGGGGAACCCCGCCGCCGCGGAGCGGCGCGGCCGGCGCCGGCCGCGCGTCCCGCACGTACGATCCGGTGGTCGACCGCGTTACCGTGCTGGTGCGGCGGTATCTCGCCGGCATCAAGATCGTTCGCATCCAGAAGGTCGTCAGGGATCTCGGAGCCGACCTGAAGATCCGCTACGATGTGCCGATCGTCCGCGTCTACCTGGGATACGCGGGGGCGGACGCGTACACGCCGCTGGTGGCGATGCCGTGGAGCACCGTGCCGTGGCACGTGCTTGCCCTCATCGACGAAGCCGCGCGGCGCGGCATCGGCACGCTCTCGCCGGAGGCGGCGCAGGCGCTCGGGACGCCGGCCCTCGATCTCGTCCGCTCACCGGCGCAGGAGGCGCGCCTGGCCGCCCTCGTCGGCGAATTCGCCTCGAGCGGGTACGTGCCCGAGGCGCTGCGCGGAATCGTCACGCCGGCGGAGGCACGCGCGCGCTGGCGGGCGCTCGCGGCGTTCTACCGCGAGCATCACCATTTGCTCGTCACGAACGGACCATACCGGTTGGATCACTGGTCGCAGGGAACGGCCGTCCTCGGCGTGTTCCGGGACCTCAGTTATCCGCTCGGGGTCGGCTCGTTCGACAAACAGGTCTACCCGCGCCGCGCGTCCGTCGGCACGGTCGCGGTGCGCGGCGGGCGGATCGAGTTCCGCCCCGTCGTGGAGCGCCTGTTCAAATACGACCGCTACTACAAGATGGTCACCGAGCCCCTCGGCAGCAACACCTCCGGCGCCTACGACGACATCGCCGCGGTCTGCCGGTACGTCGTGATTGGACGCGACGGGCAGGTCGTCAAGACCGGCGTCGTTCCCGCGCCGGCGAACGGCGCCTTTTCGTTCGATCCCGGCGACGGCCTCCCGCGGGGCGGCTACACGATCTGGCTCACGGTCTCCGTCAACGACAATCTCATGAATCCCGATATCAAGACTGTGGCCTACCGACGGTAGCGCGGACTAGGAGCCGCGGAAAAGCGGCATCACGAACGGCACGCGCCAGACGAGAGCCGCCGCCGCGACGATCAGCGCACACCCGAGCGGTACCGTGATGTACCGGCCCCACCGGAACGACCGCTCCGCGGCCATCACGGCGCCCAGCGCCAGCATCCATCCCAGGTTGACGCCGCCGATCGCGAACATGAGCAGCATCAGCGTCCAGCAGCAGCCGATGCAGAAGAGCCCATGCCGTGCTCCGAGGCGAAGGGCATCCGCGGCGGGATGCTTCCCCCGCCAGTGTTCGGCGAGAAACAGGTAGGGCGACCGGCACTTGGTGAGACACATGTCCTTGAGCGGTGTTAGCTGGTAGACGCCCGCCAGCAGCAGGATCGCGACGCCGATCCACTGCGAGGCGTCCGCGACCGCCGGCGCCCGTGCGATCGCGACATGAAGGTACGCATCGCCCCGAAACGCCGCGGTGCCGAACACCGCCCAGACGCCAAGATAGCCGAGAATCAATCGCGCCACGAGCCCCGCGCCGCCGTCCCGGCCGGCGACCATCCGCGAGAAGAGGTTGATGAGCGGCAGGCTCCCCGGCAGCATCATCGCGATGACCATCAGCGTCCAGCCCGCGACAAAAACGGCCACGCGGGAGACGGGGAGGACACCCTCCCCGATCCCCCGGTGGTCGAGCAGGCCGGCGAACGGTGATGCGCCCCACGCGACGAGCGCCGCCCACGCCAGGACGACGAGCCCGCCGACCGCGAGCCCGTACCAGCGGACGTCGTGAGCCGTGCGGACCGTGCCGATCATCGACGCACCGCGCGCCCGCGCACGAACGCCGGCGGCATCGCAGCCGGCCGCGCCGCTCCGCTATGCTTCAAACTTGAAGTTGCCCAGGACCGCGTTGCGGCCGTTGAACTCCCACGCCATGTCGTGCTTCGGCAGATTGACCCGGAAGTTCTGCGCCTTGCCGACGAATGCCGGCGAGCCGGGGATGGTGCTGAAGATGGTGTCCACGAGTTTCGTCGGACGGCCCTGCGCGTCGGTATACGGCTGCATCTCCGCCGAGACGGCTTCACCGATACGAAGCGTCCCCTTGCCTTCGACGATGTTGAAATCGATCGGCACATCGTAGACCCCGACCACCTGGCCGATCAACGGAGACAGCTCGGCGAGCGGTCCGCCGAGCTTGCCGGTATGGGCGGCGAGAATCGCCTCTTTCTGCGTCGGCGTCGCCTTGCTATCCACATGGGCGGCGACCTTCCAGTTGCCTTTCAGGACATTGCCGGGAATATGGACGACCAGGCCGAGCGTGAGACCGGCCACGCCGACGCCGTTGATTTCGCCCTTGTCGTAGTGGTAGCACAACACCGCGTCACACTTGCCGCCGTCGGGATCGTCGCCCACCCAGCACGGGCACGGGCCCCCGCACGAACACGCCTCCAGCAGACGCCCCTCCACACTGTATCCCATCGTCCGCACCCCCAGTCGGTGTCTCGCTCAGACTAGAAGTCGATGACCTCGAGCATCTTGTCCACTTCCTGGCGCAGGGCCGGCGTATTCTCGTGTCCGTGGCTCTTGGCCGCGTGCTCGCTCGCCGCCTCGATCAGATCTTGCCGTTGGCGCTGCGGGGCCATGATCACCAACTGGCAGTTCTTCTCGCTCGGGAACTTTCCGCAGTTGGCGACGACCCATTTCCCCGGAGTCAATCCGAGCTGTTTGGCGTCCATCGTCCGCCTCCTTATTCGTGTCTGCGCCGCGCAGATCCGTCGCCAACCTTGCCGGCGGAAACGGCTGCGGGTCAGTGGTGACGCCGGTATTCCTCCGGCGGCCTGGCGATCCTCCGCGGAAATCGCCCCTCGATACCAAGAATTTGGTATAGTCGGCATTACCACGCGGACGGGGGCACCCGGATGGAAAGCCTGCGGCAAAGGGAATTGAGCGCCGCGGCGCGGTTCTTGCGGGACCTATACGCCGTCCGTAACCTCGGAGAGTTTCGGACGTACCTTCTCTCGGCGCTGCCGGCGCTGGTCGGCGCCGATTATGTCTCCTATAATGAGGCCAACCCGCGGATACGGCGCAACGCGTACGTATCCGCCCCGGTCGTGCCGGCCGCGTACGAGCTGGCCTTCCTGCAGCACATGAGGGACCATCCGCTCATCAGTCATTATCAGGAGACGGGCGACGGCCGGGCGCTGCGGATCTCGGACGTCCTTCCCCAACGCCGCTTCCGCCGCCTCGCCCTCTACAACGAGTTCTACCGGCCGCTGCGCACGGAGTATCAAATAGCCGTCACGGTGCCGGCGCCGGCCCCCCTGGTGGTTGGGATCGCCCTAAGCCGGGGCGGCAAAGATTTCTCCGGCCGCGAGCGACGGCTCCTCGATCTGCTGCGCCCTCATCTCATCCAGGCCTACCGGAATGCCGAGCAGGTCACACGCATGCGCGAGGAGCACGCGGCGGCCCGACGCGCGCTCGATCAACTTCGGTCCGGCGTGGTCGTCCTAACCCGGGACGGTCGAATCCGGCTGGTCAATCCGGCGGCAGTCCGTATGCTGACCGGGTGCTACGGCCGGCCGTTGCGGCACGGGGATCGTCTGCCCGAGGAACTCGAGCGGTGGGTACGTCACCACGCCGCGGCCGGAGAAGCACCGGAGACGCCCCGTGCTCCGCTCGTGATCGAACGCGGCGAGCACGATCTGATCGTGCGGCGCGCCGGCGGCGGAGATGACCGTCTGCTGATTCTTGAAGAACAGACGCGCGCGCTGTCCCATCGTGGGATCCTGCCCCTGGGGCTCACGCGACGCGAGGCGGACGTCATGATGTGGGTTGTCCGCGGCAAGACGAACGCGGAGATCGCGGCCGTCCTCGGCACGAGCCCGTATACCGTGATCAAGCACCTCCAGCACGTCTTCGCCAAGTTGGACGTCAGGACCCGCACCGCCGCGGCCGCGCGCGTGTTGACGATCCTCGGTAGCCCGCCGGGGTAACCCGGCAACTGAGCGCGACGAACGCCGGACCGTTCCGGCCGGAAACTACTGTGCCAGCGCCTTGGCGACGTCTACTTTCCGGAACTCCGCAGCGAACGCGATCACGTACTCGACCGCGCGGTCGATGATCTGCTCGCCGCGCCGCCGCAGCGCCTCGAGGTCGCTCTTGTTCACCTCCGGCGGGCTCGCGATGTCGATGTCCCAGGCGTCCACCGGAATGAGCACCGGCGCGCCGCCGAACTCGAAGTTGTTGAAGCCGAGCGGCTTGATCGCGTCTCCGAACATCTTCCGCAGCGGCGGCTGCGTGCCCCACTCGCCCTTGTAGCCCCCGCCCCGGAGGTCCGCGATCTCCGTCCCGCCGGCCGCGACGGCGACGGCGAGTTCGACAATGTGGGTGCCGTCGGTGCACAGCTCCGGCTGCAGGCGCTTCGTGATGTTCCACCACTCGACGATCGCGACCAGCATCCCGAGCTCGCGCACGTTGCGGCCCGCGCGGGTCAGCGGCTCACGGTTCCCGCCGTGACCGTTCAGCATGATGACTTTCCGCGTGCCGTTGTGGTGGAGGCTGCGGCAGATGTCCGTGCAGAACGCCTCCATCGTGCTCTGGCTGATCGCGAGCGAGCCCGGATAATCCCGCATCTTGTCGTCCTCACCGTACGTCAACGTCGGCAGGATCAGCATCCCGGTCTGCCGGCCGACGCGGTCGGCGATCGCATCGACCGAGATCGCGTCGATGCCGATCGGGCTCGGCCCGTGTCCGTGCAGCGTGCCGACCGGCAGGATCACCGTGTCCGACCGGCGGAACGCTTCCTGGGCTTCCATCCACGACATGTCTTGAAGCCGGTACTTGCCCATCACCGAAGCACCCCCGGGGATCGACTGGGTTACGCGCCTGCGGGTGGTCTCGTGGACGCCGGCGCCGATTCATGCCCGCCGAGCCACCGATGGTACTGGTCGGGCAGCGCAAAGTAGATGGCCAGCAGGCCGCACATGAGCACGCCCGCGAGGGGCCGGATGAGCCCGACGCCAAACGCCACCACGTAGGCCGCAAGTCCCGCGTTGTACGCCCGCGTGATCGCCGCGACGAACCGCGGGTCGGCGTCCGGAGCCAGCAGCCGCTCGTTTCTGCTGGCGTAGCGCCACAGCACGTTCCAGACGGTGGCGATGAAAATGAACGTCCCCGTGTACACGGCCGCCGACACCCGCTCGCCGTGTCCGACGTAGGCCGCGACCAGTGCGGTGGGAAACGGCAGAAACGTCACGCCGAGCAGCAGGAGGCCGTTCAGCACAAGGAGTGTGTGGTCGGTCCGCCGGATCAGCGTGAAGTTCAGGTGATGGTTGATCCACATGATCCCGACGGTCGCAAAGCTCGTCACAAACGCGAGATACGCCGGCCACTGCCGCAGCAGCGCCTGCCACAGCGGCGGCCCGTCCGCGACGGCGGGCGGGACCTTGAGATCGAGCACCAGCAGGGTCATGGCGATCGCGAACACGCCGTCGCTGAACGCCTCGAGGCGCGACGTCTCCATGACGGGCGTTGGGGCGGTCACCGGCAGCCCGTCAGACCCCCGTCAATGATCAGTCCCGAACCCATCGCGAACCGCGACTCATCGCTCGCCAGAAACACCGCGGCGGCCGCGATATCCTCCGGCCTGCCCAGGTCGCCCGAGAGCTGCCGCGCCTTGACGTTGGCGAGACCTTCCGCGTAGTCCGGGTACGACTCCCGCAGGTACCGTTCGACGAAGGGGGTCAAAATGGTGCCCGGCAGCAGCGCGTTCACCCGGATGTTGTACGGCGCGTAGTCGACCTGCATCGACCGCGTCATCGCGAGGACGGCGCCTTTGGAGGCAGAATACGACGCGCGGCGCGCCAGCCCCTCTCGGCGATCGCCGACGACATGTTGATGATCGAGCCGGCGCGCTGCGCCATCATCGCCGGGACGACCGCCCGGCTCATCAGGAACACACCGCGGACGTTCACGTTCATGACGCGGTCCCACAGATCGAGCGGCGTGTCGTGCACCGCGCCGGTCCCGGCGATGCCCGCGTTGTTGAACAGCACGTCGATGCGCGTCCACCGCTCGAGGGCCCGCGCCGCCGTGCGCGCGCACGCGGACGGGTCCGTCACGTCGGTCGGGGCCGCGAGGGCTTGGCCCCCCGCGGCCCCGATCTCCCCGGCGACGCGCTCGCCGGCCCGCGCGTCGACGTCGGCCACCACCACCGAGGCGCCTTCGCGCGCGAACAAGAGCGCGCTCGCGCGGCCGATCCCCGAGCCGGCGCCGGTGATGACGCAGACTTTGCCGGCCAGCCGCACTACAAGAGCCCGGCGCCCTTGAGCCAGGTGGCGGCGGCGTCCGTGACACTCGATCCATTCACGACCTGCAGCTGGAGCTGCTGGCTGACCTCGGTGGTCAGCTTGGGCGCGAGCGCGTTGAGCGCCGTCGAGATCTCGGGCGCCTTTGTCAGGGTGGCGTCGCGCACGATCGGCGCCGGGTGGTAGATCGGGAACAGATGGCGGTCGTCGTCGAGGAGGACAAAGTGGTTCTTCGCGATGAGCGCGCTCGTCGTGTAGCAGACGTTGACGTCGGCCTTGCCCTGCTGGACGGCGGGAAACGTCAGCGCCTCATCGAGCACCGTGGTCTTCCCGAACGTAAAGCCGTACGCCGCCTTCATCCCGGGGAGGACGTTCGGATCGCTGGTTCCGTCCGGCGGGGACGCGACCGTCAGCTTCGGAGCCGCGGCCGCCAGCTGGCCGACCTTCGTCCCGAGCTTCCCCGCCCGCGCCTGGGTCGTGCAGATCCCGTAGGTGTCGTTGAGCGGCGACATCGCAAGCCACGTGATGTGGAACTGCTTCTGATAGCCGGCCTTGACGAGATCGTAGTCCTTCTGGTCGTTGTGCGTGGTCTTGAGCTTGAGGCGCGCCAGCCCGGTCGCGGTAAATTCCGGGTACAGGTCGATCTGGCCGCTCACGATGGCGTTGTGAACGATGTCGTTGGTGCCGAGCTTGGATTTCTCGGTAACGTCGAATCCGGCCTTGCGGAGCACGAGCACGTACAATTTGGTCAGCAGCTGCGCCTCGGTGTCGAGCTTGCCTCCGACAGTCAAGTGGGGTTTGCCCGCGGCCGCCGCTCCGGGACTGCTCCCCGGAACGATCGCGCTCATGAGCGCCCCGATCACGAGCACCGCCAGCAGCTGTCCTTGGAACAACCCGGTTCTGCGCTTCGCCACGATCTCCGTCCTCCTCTCGGTGGTCACCGCTTCGCTACTCGAACGACCGCACCCGTAATCCCGGCGAGGTGAGCGCGCGCTCCGCCGCGCCGAGCCCGAGTTCTGTGAGCAACGCCAGCATGGACACCGGCACCGTGCCCGCCAAGATCTGCGTCATGTCGACCTGGTACAGGCCCGACAGGATGTAGTCTCCGTAGCCGCCCGCGCCGATGATGGCGGCGAGGGTGGCGGTCGCGATGATCTGCACGCCGGAGGTGCGGGCGCCCGAGGCGACGACGGGAAGGAGGAGAGGCGCCTGAATACGGAACGCGATCTGCCGGCCGGTCATTCCCATCCCCCGGGCCGCGTCGACAACGGCGGGATCGACGCTCCGCAAACCGGCCCATGTATTCAACAGCACCGGGGGTATCCCTAGGACCGTGAGCGCGACGAACGCCGGCGTGAACCCGAGCCCGAGGTACGGGATCGCAAATGCCAGGAACGCGATGATCGGAATCGCCCGCATCATGCCGCTCACGTTGACCGCGAGAAACGCGAACACGGGCCGCCGGGCGGCCCAGGCCCCCGCGGCGGCGCCGATGACGATCGCCGCGACGAGCGAGGCGGCGCAGAGCTCCAGGTACTGCACGGTGTGCCCGACGTAGTCGGCGCCGGGGCTCGCGACGAACCGCAGCAGCGCCGCCATCAGCGGCCTCCGGCCGCGGCCGTCCGCCACCGGCCCGCCGCCGTCTCGATCGCGAGCAGCAGCAGGTCGGCCGCGACGGCCACGGCCCCGACGACGAGGCCGCCCGCGAAGACCTCGTCGTAATTGGCGTTTTGGATGCTGCCGAAGATCAGGTCGCCGAGTCCGCCCGCGCCGACGAGTGCGGCGAGCGACGCGATCCCGATCGTCGTCACCGTCGCGACGCGCACGCCGGCGATCACGAGCGGCAGCGCGAGCGGCGTCACGACCCGCCGCAACAGCTGCCCTCGGCTCATACCCATGGCGCGGCCGACGTCGAGCAGGAGCGGATCGATCGCCTGGATCGCCGCCGCGGTGTTGCGGATCAGCACCAGCTGCGCGTAGAGCACGAGCGGGACGACGATCGTCGTGGTGCCGAGTCCGGTGATCGGCACGAGCACGGCGAGCAGCGCGAGGCCGGGAATCGTGTAGAGGAAGCCGGCGACGCCCACGACCGGCAGGTAGAGCCTCCGGAAGCGGGCGACGGCGACGCCGAGCGGCAGGGCGATGACGACCGAGATCCCCATGGCGATTCCGACGATCACGAGGTGCTGCACGAGGAGGTTCGGCAGGCTGGACGGATCGCTGAGCGCGTAACTCCCCGGATTCAGCAGGAAGCGCACGGCGCCGTCACCGGGCGGCCCGGTCCGTCGCAGAACCTCCGGCCGCCGGGCCTCCTGCCCCGTCTGGCGCGGGACCTCCTGCCGGGCGGCCGGCCTCTCTCAGGGCGGCGATCTCGCGCGCAAGACCGGCGAGCGTGACGTAGCCGACCGGGTCCCCCGCGCCGTTCGCGACCACGGCCAGCGCCGGGGCGCCGGTCTCGAGCAGCGCGAGCAGCGCCTCCAGGAGCGTCGCGTCGGCGCGGAACCGCGGGGCCGGCCCGCCCGAATGTACGTCTGCGGACGGCGGCGGGGGTCCGGCGGGGCGTTCCAGGGCGACCGAGATCGGCAGGTACTCGAGCTGTCTTAGGATTGCGTCGGCGCCGATGAGGCGCCGGACAAAGTCGTCGGCGGGGCGCGTCAGCAGCTCCACCGGCGTGCCGGCCTGCACCAGCCGGCCCTCCGACATGATCGCGATCAGGGATCCCAGCCGGAAGGCCTCGTCCACGTCGTGGGTCACGAACACGATGGTCGTCCGCACGCCGCGCTGGATCCTGAGGAGTTCGGCCTGCATCCGGCTGCGCGTGATCGCGTCGAGCGCCCCGAACGGCTCGTCCATCAACAGAATCCCGGGGGCGGTGGCGAGCGCCCGCGCGATCCCCACGCGCTGCTGCTCGCCGCCGGAAAGCTGGCGCGGGTATCGCGTGCGATACTCGGCCGGCTCGAGGCCGACGAGGGTCAAGAGCTCGTCGGCGCGCCGGGCCATCTCGTCCTTCGGCCGGCCCGCGACCTCGCCGGTGACGCGAACGTTCTCGCCCACGGTCATGTGGGGAAAGAGCCCGACCTGCTGGATGACGTACCCGATGCGGCGCCGCAGCGCGATGGGGTCTTCCGCGAGCACGTCGCGGCCGTCGATCAAGATCGCGCCCGAGGTGGGCTCAACGAGCCGGTTGACCATCCGGAGCAGCGTCGTCTTGCCGGCGCCGGATGTGCCGAGCAGCATGCAGATCGCGCCCTCCGGGACGTCGAACGTCACCCGGTCGACCACCGGACGGCGGACGCCAGGGTAGGCCTTGGTGACGTCCCGGAACGCGATCTTGATCATGCGCGCTTGAATGACGCGGCCGCCGGTCGCCTGCCGGCCGAGGGAGGAGCGGGGCCCCAGAACGCCGACCGGCTGTTGCGCACGTTGGACGCTCCGGCGCCTACCGCGCCGTCCAGCCCTGGTCGACGAGAAACGTCGTGCCGGTGATGCCGCCGGCGAGGTCGCTGCACAGGTACCGCACGGCGCCCGCGATTTCATCCGGTTCAAGAAGCCGCTTGATCGCCGCGGGTTCGAGCATGATCTTCTCCACGACTTCCTCGGGCGGGATGCCGTGCACCTTCGCCTGGTCCGCGATCTGCCCTTCGACGAGCGGTGTGCGCACGTAGCCCGGACAGACGGCGTTCGCGGTGATACCGTGCTCGGCCACCTCGAGGGCGAGCACCCGCGTGAACCCCACGATGCCGTGCTTGGCCGCCGTGTACGCGCTCTTGAACGGAGAAGCGACCACGCCGTGGATCGAGGCGATATTGACGACGCGTCCCCAGCGGTTGGCCATCATGTGCGGCAGCGCGTGCTTGGTGCAGAGAAAGGTGCCCGTCAGCATGACGCCGATGAGGAGCTGCCATTTCTCTTCCGGATAGTCGTGGACCGGCGCGATGTACTGGAGACCGGCGTTGTTGACGAGGATGTCGAGGCGGCCCAGGGCGCGGGCGGCCTCGCCGATGAACCGGCGCACGTCGTCGGGCCGGCTCACGTCGCCCGTGACGGAGACCGCGCGGCCTCCCGCGCGCTCGATCTCCGAGGCGACCGCGCGCGCCGCGTCGGGCCGGAGGTCGACGACGCACACCGCGGCGCCGCCGGCGGCCAGCGCGAGCGCCGTGGCCCGCCCAATCCCGCTGCCGGCGCCCGTCACGACGGCCGCCTTTCCCGCAACACTCAGGTCCCACGCCGGCACGAGCCTCACCCCTCTACCGATCAGATGCGCCTGCGACTCTTCTTCGGCGGCGGCGCGCCCTCCCTGCCCCGTCTGGGCGGGACCTCCGGCCGATTCCGGCCTCCTGCCGAACGGCCGCACGCGGAGCCTCGATCCCGCCGCTTGCGGGTCCGTACGGCGGCGCGTATGCTGAGCGGAGATTGGACGGGCCGGTGTATCGACTGATCCGCGGGGCGGTGCGCGGCTTGGCACGCGCGCTGTTCCGGCTTCGGGCCGTCGGTATCGAGCGCCTCACGACGCTCGGGCCCGCGGTGCTCGTTGCCAACCACCTCAGCTGGCTCGATGCGATCATTCTGCCGCTCGTGCTGCCGCGCAAACCGGGCTTTCTCGCGATGGAAGAACTATGGCGGATGCCCGGCATCGCCTGGGTGATGCGCACGTACGGTCCGCTGGCCATCCCGCTGCGGCGCCAGGCGATCGACACGACCGCGCTGCGCCGGGCCGTGGAGGCGCTGCGGCAGGGCGCGTGGCTGATCGTGTTCCCGGAGGGCGGGATCCCGCCGGCCGGCGAAGCGCGGCCGTTCCACAGAGGCGCATCGATGCTCGCGGCGCGCACGGGCGCGCCGATCGTCCCGATTGCGATCGTCGGCACGGACGACGCCCTCCCGCTCGGCCGCCTGATCCCCCGCCGGCGTCCGATCACAGTATACGTGGGCGACCCGATCACCGTGCCGGCCGGCGATCGAAACGCGCTCGGCGGAAGCGTCGAACAGGCGGCGGCACAGATCCGCGCCATGGTGGCCGCGGCGCGCGCCGGCGGGCGCTGAGAGGCCGCGTCGGCGGATCCGGCACGGAGGGAGAGGCGCGGGCCGCCGGGCAGACGAACTTCCTCCTTATGACGTACATCGGCACTCCGCTGCGGCGGCGAGAAGATCGCCGCCTCCTGACCGGCGCCTCGCGGTTTCTCGACGACATCCGGCTGCCCGGCATGGTCCATGCGGCGATCGTCCGGTCGCCGCACGCCCACGCCCGCGTTGTGCGCCTCGATGTGCAGGCGGTGGGCGCGGTGTCGGGGGTCGTCGCGGTGCTGACCGGGCGCGACCTCGGCTCGCCGGTGCCCCGGATTCCCGCGTTACCGATGTTCCCGGGCGTCGCGCAGGCGACGCATCCGCTCCTGGCCGAGGACACCGTCCGTTATGTCGGCCAACCCGTCGCCGTGGTCGTAGCGGACAGCCGGTACGCCGCCGAGGACGCGGCCGACGCGGTGCGCGTCGAGTACGAACCCCGACCGGCCGTCGTGGACCTGGATGCCGCGGTGGCGGCGGGCGCTCCGGTGCTGCACGAATCTCTCGGCGGCAACGTCGTCTTCACCCGTGAGGTACGGGCGGGCGACCCCGAGGCGGCGTTTCGCGATGCGGCGGCGGTGATCGAGGCCGCGTTCGAGCAGCCGCGTCTCGCCGGGATGCCGCTGGAGTGCCGCGGCGTGCTGGCGCAGCATCACGCGGCGTCGGGCCGATTCGAGATCACGCTGTCGACCCAGTCCGCGCACGGCGCCCGCGATACCCTTGCCGAGATCCTCGGCGTGGAGCCGGACCGCGTCCGCGTGATCGCTCCGGACGTCGGCGGGGGATTCGGGGTCAAGGGCATCGACTATCCGGAAGAAGCGCTCGCCGCGCTCCTCGCCCGCCGCCTCCAGCGGCCGGTCGCCTGGGCGGAGGACCGCCTCGAGGATCTCAGGACGACGGTGCAGGGCCGTGGCCAGCGGGCGCGCCTGCGCGCCGCCGCATCCGCCGACGGGACGATCACGGCCGTTGACGGCGAGATCCTGGCCGACCTCGGCGCGTACTGCTATTCCGTCACCGCGCTCATTCCGACGCTGACGACGCTCGTCGGGCTCGGCGCCTACCGCATCCGGAACGTGCGCCTCAGGATGCGGGGCGTCGCGACGACGAAGGTCCCGGGCGGCCCCTACCGCGGCGCGGGCCGCCCGGAGGGCGCCTATTATATAGAACGGCTGATCGATCTCGTCGCAGCACGCCTCGGCCTCGACCCCGCGGACGTCCGCCGGCGGAACTTCATTCAGACGTTCCCCTACACGGGCGCCACCGGTCTCATCTACGACTCGGGCGATTATCCGGCGCTGCTCGACCGGGCGCTGCGCCTGGCGGACTACGAGCGATGGCGACGGGAGCAGGCCCGGCGGCGGCGGGACGGCGGTCTTCCGCTCGGGATCGGATTGTGCACCTGGATCGAGACCGCCGGCGGCGGCGAGACGTGGGAGACCGCGAGCGTGCGCCTCACGCCGTCCGGCCGCGTGACGGCCGTCACCGGGTCATCGCCGCACGGGCAGGGACTCGCGACCGCGTTCAGCCAGATTCTCGCAGACGGGCTCGGCCTGACGCCCGAGGATGTCACGGTGCTGCACGGCGACACCGACGCCATCGCCGAGGGCGTCGGCACGTTCGCGAGCCGGTCGCTGTCGCTCGGCGGGTCCGCGATGGCCGGCGCGGCGTCCGAACTGAAAAGGCGCATCATCGCCGCGGCGGCGAGACTCCTCGAGGCCGCCCCGCGCGACGTCGTCCTCGAGCACGGCCGCGCCGGGGTGCGCGGCGTGCCGAACCGGACGCTCTCGCTCCGAGAAATCGCCGCGCGGGCCAGCGAGTCCCTCGAGGCGAGCGCGCGGTTCGAATCGGAGCGGGTGATGACGCCGTCGGGCGCCCACGTCGCCGTGGTCGAGGTCGATCCCGACACCGGCGCGATCACCGTCCTTTCCTACGTGGCGGTGAACGACTGCGGCCGGGTGGTCAACCCGCTCCTGGTGGAAGGGCAGGTGCACGGCAGCCTGGCGCAGGGATTCGCGCAGGCGCTGCTCGAGCAGGTCGTCTACGGCGACGACGGCCAGCCGCTCACGGGCTCGCTGGCGGACTACACCGCCCCGACCGCGGCCGACCTGCCGCCGGTGGTCTCCGCGATGCAGGAAACACCGTCGCCGCTTAATCCGCTGGGCTCGAAGGGCATCGGCGAATCCGGAACGATTGGCGCGCCCCCTGCCCTCGTCAACGCGGTGTGCGACGCGCTGCGCCCGTTCGGCGTACAGATCATCGACATGCCGATGACCCCGGACCGGGTCTGGCGGGCAATCCGCGGCGGCGCGGCTAGTCCCGCTGCCAGCGATACCCTTCCGCCGCGCGGGTAAGCCGGCCCCAGGCAGGAAACCGGTCGTGCGAAAACACGAGCACGCTGTCGTGGGCCGACGCCTCGGCCAGCAGGCGCCGGCGCGACGCCGCGAGCGACGCGACGTCCCGGTTCGGCGGGGCCCATTCCACGTGCTCGACCTCGCACGGGAGATGGAATAGGTCGCCGAGATAGTAAAAGCGCCCGCTGCCGGCGGCGACGCGCACGTGGCAGTGTCCCGGCGTCTCCCCGGGTGAGGCGATCATGGCAACGCCCGGCGCGACCTCGCGCTCCTCGTCCACCAGATCGAGCAGACCCCGCTGCGCGGCCAACCCGAGGCGGCGCACCAGCGCGCTGTCCGGCTGGTTTCGCGTGGGATGCTCTTCCCAGTCTCGGCGGCCGATGACGTGACGCGCGTTCGGAAAGCGGAGCGTCACATCCGCGCCGCGCTCCGCGGCCACGCCCGCCAGGTGGTCTTCGTGGGCATGCGTGATCAGCACGTGCGTCACCGCGCCGGGGTCCACGCCGATGCGGTGCAGCGCGGCCTCGAGGCCGGGCGCGCGCGTGAGGCCCGGCCACTTGGCGGCGAACGCATGGGCCCACGCCGACGACGGATCGTCGCAGCCCGGGTCGACGACGATCGACGCGCCGCCGAGACGGACGTGCGCCAGGTTGAGGCCGAGCGTCATCTTGCCATCCGCATCGGCGTCCGGCATCGCCCGGCGGCGGTCGTCTTCGGAGATGGGAAATTTCGGCGCCCACCGCAGCGTGCCGTCGGAGATGACGGTCACGGCCGCCTCGCCGATCCTCCGCGATGCCACGAACTCGGACATGTCCGTTCCTCGCCTGCCCTCTCGAACAACCCGGCCGGGTGGATCGTTTCGGATCGAACGCGGCGAGGTCCTGGAAGTCCGTAGAGGGCGCCGCCGGGACCGGCTCGAAATTGCATGACCATGTCCTCGTCCCTCGCCGTCGCGGCGTCATGACCCCCAACCCCTGCGCGCAGTCGGCCCAGATCAGCGTCAACTTTGTCAATCTCGGCGCGTGGAAGGTCTTCATCCTCGGCATCGTCCAGGGCATCACCGAACTGCTGCCGATCAGCAGCACGGCGCATCTCCGGATCGTGCCGGCGCTGCTCGGGTGGCCGGATCCGGGCTCCGCGTTTTCGGCCGCGATGCAGCTCGCGAGCCTCGTCGCGGTGCTCACCTTCCTGTGGCCGGACGTGACCCGCGTCACGCGCGAAGCGACGGCCGCGCTCGGCCGGAACAACTGGCGGGACCACTCGCTGCGGATGGCGGCCGGCATCGTCATCGGCACGATCCCGATCGGCATCGCGGGTTTGCTGCTGCAGAAGCGCCTCAACCAGTGCGACTCGCCGCTGCGGGGCATCGCCGTCATCGGCTGGGCCTGCATCGTGATGGGCGTGCTGCTCGCGCTCGCGGAATGGTACGGACAGCGCGACCGGCGCGGCGGCCGCCGGACATGGAACGATCTGACGCTCGGCGACGGCATCTGGGTCGGGATCGCGCAGGCCTTCGCGCTGATCCCCGGCGTGTCACGCTCCGGATCGACCTTGACCGCCGCGCTCGGGCTCGGCATGGAGCGGGCCACGGCCGCGTGGTTCTCGTTCTTGTTGGGCGTACCGGCGATCGTGCTGGCGGGCCTCTACGAGCTGCTTCAACTGAGAAAGGCCGGCCTGGGCGCGCACGGGTGGGAGCTGCTGCTGCTGGGGCTTGCGTCCGGTTCCGCGGCGGCGTACTTCGCGCTCTGGGGGCTCGTGCGCTACCTGCGCGACCACACCGCTTGGGTGTTCGCGTGGTATCGCGTGCTCCTCGGGATCGTCCTGCTTCTCGGCGCCGCCCGTGGCTGGCTCCACTAAACGTCATTGTAGGGGTTAACCCCCTCGCGATTCCACGGCAGCCCCTCGATGGGCCCGGGGTGTGGCCTATTTCACACCCCGGCCATGAGATCGTTCACCGCGCCCCGACCTCCGCGCGAGGTGCGTTTGAGGTGCGCCGGCGCTGCGCGCCCGCGGCGGGAGGGGGACGATGATGGACCAATCGTCAAGGGAGTCCGTCACGATCGCGGTTGTCGAGCCTCATGCCCTCTATCGGGATCTGCTTCGCACGGGGCTCTCCGCGGTGCCGGGGTTCGAGGTGGTCGGCACGTTCGCCGATGGCGAGAGCGCCCGAAGCATCGTCGAGCGGTCGCCCGCAGTGGCCGTGATCGACGTCGACCTGCAAGATCCGCTGAGCGGGATTCAGCTCGGTCTGACGGTGAAGGCGCGCGCTCCCCGAATGGGCGTCGTGTGGCTCGCGGATCACTTCCACCCGTATCTGGCGATCGCGCCCGGGCGAACGGCGGCCGGATGGGCCTATCTCCTCAAAAGATCGACCACGTTCGCGGCCCTCGCCCGAGCGATCGAAGAAACGGCGCGCGGCCTCGTCGTCCTCGATCCCGGTCTGGCGCAGGAGTACTCGGTGGAGCGCGGCCGCCCGCTGGACTTGACGCGCCGGCAGGGCGAGATGCTCGGGCTGATGGCCGCGGGCTTCACGAACAGGGCGATCGCCGGGATACTGCGGTTGAGCGGCAAATCCATCGAAAATCGGATCAACCAATTGTATCAGCGGCTGCTGATCGACGCGAATGATGCGCGCGTGCAGCCGCGGGTGCAGGCCGTTCTCGCGTACACCCAGACGCTCGCCGTTGCCGCGGCCGGCGGCGACGGCGGCCTCCACTAGCAGCCTTACGGGGACCCGGCGATCGCCGGCTAGCTCACCACCCCGAATCCGTCGGCATCCCATCGGATCCGGCACGACGGCGAGAGACGCGCCACCCGCTCGACGATGGCGCGTCCCGGATCGGCCGCGGCCCACACGGGGCTGCCCCGCCGCCACCGCGGCAGCCCGTGCCCCAGCGTCGCCGGGTACAGCCGGACGTCCACGAGGCGCTCGCCGTCGAACCGCACCACCGGCACCATGCTCTCCCAATACGCCGGATCCGCCGCGAACCCGCCCCGCGCGCCGCGGGCGTCGAACAGATCCGCCGGCGTGGCGGTGGCCGGCAGCCCGAGCCGTTCGTAAAAGTCCTGGGGCTGGCGCCACAACGTCTCGTTCTGGAAGACGAAGTTTCCGAGACTGTAGAAGATCGGCCGGCCGCGGTACACTTCCATCCCGCGGAGGATGTGCGGTCCGTGGCCGGCGACGAGATCCGCGCCGGCCTCGACCGCGGCGCGGCAGAACGCCTGGATGAACTGCGCCGGCTGCTCGTAGTCCCCGTTCTGCGATTCATGCGCGTGCACGCTCACGAGGACCCATTCGGCCTGCCGGCGCGCGTCGCGGATCCAGGCGAGATTGCCGGCCAGATCCCCCGCGTGCGGCTCGGTCCGGATGCCCGGCGGATCGCCGACCGCAAACCGCTGGCCGAGGACGGTCGTGATGCCCTCCGGGTCGGGGCGCAGGAAGCCGAGCTGGATCGAGTGCTGCCGGACCGCGCTGAAGTGGAGGCGGCGGTCGATGCCGGCGAGCGTGTCGAGCGTGGCGCGGTCGACCGCGATCGTCGTCTCGAACCGCAGCGGGTTGATGCCGGGCCGGCCCTGGCAGTCGGGGCGCTGCTCGCCGGCGTTCGCGCCGGGCGGGAACGTGCTCGTCAGCGCCACGAGCGCCACGCGGCCGGCCGGCGTCTCAAGGTACCGCGGCGTCCGCGCCTCGGCGAGGTGCCGCCCGAGGCCCGCGTACACCACGCCCGCGCGGTCGAGGGTCGCAAGCGTCCCGAAGATCCCGCCTTCGCCCCAATCGGTCATGTGGTTGTTGGCCGCCGAGTAGAGGTTGAAGCCGAGCGCCTTGAGGTCGTCGATGATGAGCGGCGAGCCGCAGACGTAGGTGCCGCCGCTCGTCGCCTGGGGATGGCCTTGGAAGTCGTGCAGCGTCCCTTCGAGGTTGACGAAGCGGGCGTCGGCGGAGCGGATGACCTCCGCGAGGCGCTGAAAGCCCGGGTCGCGGGACGCGATGCGCTGCGTGATCAGCGCGTCGCCGGCGGCGGAGACGGTAAAGGGACGGGCCATGGTCGCTGCGGCCGTTATTCTTGTGCGGGCCCGGGAAGTCCTCGCCGCGCGTCGCCGGCCGCCGTGAAATTCGCGCCGCGCCGGGCCGCGACCGCGTACGGATCCGCGAGATCGCGCAGCGCGTCGCCCACCAGGTTGAGGGACAGCACGGTCAGCACGATCGCCACGCCGGGGAAGACGACGAACCACGGCGCCGTCTCGAGGTAGATGTGCGCGTCGTCGAGCATGTTGCCCCAGGTGGGCGTGGGCGGCCGCACGCCGAGGCCGAGGAACGAGAGCGCCGCGTCGGCGAGGATCGCCTCCGCGAAGACGAACGTCGACTGGACGATGAGCGGCGTCAGCGCGTTGCGAAGGATGTGCACCGTGAGGATCCGCCCGTCGCCTTCGCCGAGCGCGACCGCGGCCTCGACGAACGCCCGCTGCTTGAGCTGCAGCGTCGAGCCGCGCACGATCCGCGCGGTGCGCGGGAAGTACACGAGCGCGATCGCGATGATCTCGTTGCGCGCGCCGACGCCGAGCGCCGCCACCAGCGCGAGCGCCAGCAGGATCGCCGGAAAGGACATCAGGCCGTCGAGGAAGCGCATCGCGACCGCGTCGACGCGCCGGTAGTATCCGGCGGCAAGCCCGACGAGCGTGCCCGCGGCGGTGCTGGCCGCCATCACGCCGCATCCGATCAGCAGCGAGACGCGGCCGCTGTAGACGACGCGGCTCAGGATGTCGCGTCCGAAGTTGTCCGTGCCGAGCGGATGGCCGGGCCCGGGGGGCGCGAGCCGGCCGGCCATGTCGATCCGGTCGGGTGCTGGGAGGCCGAGCACCGGCGCGAGCAGGGCCGCCAGTGTGATGGCCGCGAGCGCCCCGAGCGCCGCCGCGGCGATCGGACGCCGCCGGACGAGCGCCCGCAGAAACAGGCCCATGCTACCCCCCATCAATACGTGATGCGCGGGTCGAGCGCCGCGTACAGCAGGTCGACCCCGAGATTCACGACGACGTACACGAGCGCGACGAACAGGACCACCCCTTCGATCACCGGATAGTCGCGCCGGCTGATCGACTGGACGATCAGGTTGCCGATCCCGGGCAGGACGAACACCGTCTCGACGACGACCGCGCCGGACAGGAGATTGGCGAGGCTCGTGCCGACGACGGTCATCGTCGGGATGAGCGCGTTGCGGAATGCGTGCCGGGCCAGCACCCGCGGCTCGCGCACCCCTTTGCTCCGGGCGGTCCGGATGTAGTCTTCCGCCAGCACGTCGATCGTCGCGTCGCGCGCCATGCGCGCAACCAGCCCGGCCTGGGTGAAGCCGAGCGCGACGGCCGGCAGAATGAGGCTCGCGAGCCACGGGCCGACGCCTGCCAGCGGCGAGACGTAGCCGGCGACCGGAAACAGCCGCACGGCGACCGCGAACAGCGCGATCAGGTTGAGCCCCGTCCAGAACGACGGGATCGACACGCCGAGGAGCACGAGCATCATGAAGCCCTGGTCGAACCGGGTGTTTCGCTTCCAGGCCGCGAGGATGCCGGACGGCACCGCCACCGCGAGCGCCAGCGCCTCGGCCAGCGCGGTCAGGCTCGCGGTCGGGCCGAGATGGTCCCAAATCGCGCGCGTGACCGGCTGCCGCAGGAAGATCGAGCTGCCGAGATCGCCGCGCAGCACGTGCTCGAACCAGAACACGAACTGCACGTAGAGCGGCCGGTCCAGGCCGAGCGCGGTCCGGAGCTGCGCGACCTGCGCCTGCGAGGCGTCCGACCCGAGAATGACCGACGCCGGATCGCCGGGGATCAGGTGGATGAGGAGAAACACGGTGACGCCGACGACGGCGAGCACCGGCACGAGCGCCAAGACCCGTCCGGCCGCGTACCGGGCCATGCGGTCAGCGCGCGGCGGAGGCCGGGCAGGCGCGGCCCGGAGCGCGCCTCCTCAGTGCGTCACCCACGTGTTCCAGAAGCGGACGTCGAAGTAGCCGGTGTAGCCGTGCAGGTGGTCGTTGTAGACCTCGAGGCCGAACTGATTGCCCACTTTGGCGACCGGCACCTCGGTGTAGAACACCGTCTGAATCTGATCCATGATCTTCCGCCGGGCCTCGAGCGCCGTGACCGGCGTGCGGCCCCACTGCGCGAGTGCTTGGTCCAGCGCCTCGCTCTTGTACCACCCCGGCCACGTCTTCCCGAAGAAGATGACGCCCGTGGGGTCGATCGACGGCGAGAACCCGGTCAGGAAGATGTCGAACATCTCCGGCTTGGTCCGCCGGCTCAGCAGCGTCGGCCAGTCGTAGACCTGCGAGTCGACGATGAACCCGGCGGCCTGCATCTCCGGCACCAGCACCTGCGCGGTGTTGTTGTTCCAGGTATAGTCCTTCGTCGACATGACGACGATCTTCTGGCCCTTGTAGCCGGCCTCCCGGAGGAGTGAGCGGGCTTTGTCGAGATTCTGGTGGTCGTAGACGTCGGCGCCGGCGCGGCTGTACACGTCGTGCTGCTCGGGGAAGAAGAGTCCGGGATCCAGCTGCCAAAACGCCTTCGGCCCCGCGGCGGCGGCCATCAGGTCCGCGTTTTTCATCGCGTACAGTACGGCCTGACGCAGCCGCACGTCCGTGAACGGCCCGTGCGCCTTGTTGAACACGACGCCCGTCCAGCTGAACACCTTCACGATGTCCGCGGTCAACCGGCGGTTGGCCGTGACCTTCGCGTAGAGATCGGGCGGCAGCTCGAGCGCGAGATCGTACTGTCCGGTCGAGACGCCGGCCAGGCGAACTTGAGGATCGGTCACCGGAAAGAAATGGATCTCGTCGGCGTACGCGACCTTGCGGCCGGTGATCCCGCCCCAGTTCTCGGTGCGTGACGCGTACGCGGGGTTGCGCGCCAGCACGATCTCCTGGCCCGGCGTCCACTTTTTGAAGATGTAGGGGCCCGTGCCGACGAGTTCCTCGAGCGGCTTGAGCCCGGCGCGCTCGGCGATCGCCTTCGGAACGATGATCGCGGACTGCTTCGGATCGCCGAGGCTCGTGATAAGCGGTGTGAACGGCGCGGAGAGCGCGATCTCGACCGTGCCCGGGTCGACCGCCCGCATCCCCTTGACGTACTTGAACGTCTCCTGGCCGCCGCCGCTCAGTTTGCCCCAGCGCGCGAGCGACGCGATCACGTCGTCGGCCGTCACGGGCTGGCCGTTATGGAACTTGAGGCCGGCCCGCAGCTTGATCGTATAGCGGAGCCCGTCCTCGCTGACCGTGTAGCCCTGCGCGAGCAGCGGCCGGACCTCGTACTGCTGGTCGATGGCGAAGAGGCCTTCGAAGACGTGCCAGGCGACGAGCCGCGTCGCCGTGGCCGTCGAGGACATCCAGTCGAACGTCGTCGGCTCCGCGTTCGTCGCGACGCGGATGGCCCCGCCCGTCTGCGCCTGCCCGGAGGCCGGCGCGCCGGACGCGCACCACATGAGGAGCGGAACGACACAACCCGCGAGGATCCGAGCCACCGCACTCGTGCGCACCCGGCATCACCCTCCCCGACCGTCGCGCGACAACCGCAGACGCCTATTCGCGTTCGCGTGGGAGGCGCCTTCCGGAACGTCCTCCGCGCGCCGCGGCCCTATCGGAGGCGCGGCAGCGAGGTCGCGACCAAGACGGCGCCGGACACCGTCAGCAGCAGGAGGATCAGACGGCGAAACCCGGCCTCGCTGAACCGCCGGTAGAGCCGCGCGCCGATCAGCGTCGGCACCAGCATCGCGGGGGCGACGATCGCGAAGAGACGCGCCGTCGGGCCGTCGATCGTCCCGGTCGCGATGTACGCCGCCATCGTGACGGTCTGCATCGCGATGTTGAAACTCTGGAACACCGCCCGCTGCACGTCACGGTTCCATCCGCGCAGCGCGCACCACAGCACCGGCGCCGGTCCGGTGAGCCCGCCCATGATCCCCCCGACCCATCCCGCGGCCGCGT
>DASYXS010000105.1:0-9817 GCA_035934535.1 bacterium | reverse complement strand
ACGTCGAGCTCGCGGGCGACCTCGTCGAGAAAGTCCCGCGCCGCGTCGAGCGTCATCGTGCGGTAGGCCGGGTCCACGATCAGCGTGCGCGCCCCCGCGGCGGCGTAGCGTGAGGCGAGACCGCGGGTGATCGGGACGCCGCGCGCGATGCGCGCCTGAAGCCAGAGGTCTTTAATGGAACGGCCGCGGCGCGCCGCGTAGGTCTCGAGACGGCCGGCCCGCTCGCGGTACTCGTCCGGGTCGAGCCCGAGCGGCTGCCAGCCGTCGCACACCGCGGCGACACGGCGCAGCGCCACGTCCCCCTCGCCCCCGGCCAGCACCGGCAGCCGGCTTCCCTGCGGCGGCTTGGGCGCCATCGCGAACGCCGGCAGATCGTAGAAGTCCCCCCGATACCGCACCGGATCCGGGCCCCAGCACGCCTTGAGGAGACGCACGGCGTCGTCGAGCCGGCGCCCCCGGTCGCGGAACGGCTGGTCGAGCAGCGCGAACTCTTCCTCGAACCACCCGGCCCCTACGGCCAGCACGGCCCGGCCGCCCGAGAGGTAGTCAAGCGTCGCCACCGCCTTCGCGACGGGCAGCGGGTGGCGCATCGGCAGCACCAGCACCGAAGTCCCGATCCGAGCGGTGCGCGTCAGCGCCGCCACCCACGCCAGCGCGGTCAACGCGTCGAGATAGGGAATCGCGGGGTCCCACGGCAGGCTGCCGTCCGCGGTGTACGGGTAGCGGCTGGCGGAACGGGTCGGGATCGCGATGTGATCGGTCACCCACAGCGAGCGGAAGCCGGCCGCCTCCGCGTGCCGGGCGATCGTCGAGACGGCCTCGGGGGTGGCCAACGGACCCTGCGTGGGCAGTGTAACGCCGACGTCCACCGCCATGTCATCCCCCCTTCGAAGACCGGTCAGTATGCCATTACGTCGAAGAGGACCCACCGCACCTTCCCGGCCTCGTTCCGCATGGGATGAACGGTCAGGGCGACCCGCCGGCGCCGCCCTTCCTTTCCCATGTGCACCACGTCGATCGAGCGCGCGGATTCTCCCCGCCTGAGCGCCGCGAGCGCCTCGCCCAGCGGGCCCCGCTGATCGACGGGCTCGAGGACGGCGACCGGCTGCCCGACGGCTTCCGCCTTGGTGTATCCATAGATGTCGGCGGCGGCCAGGTTCCAGCGAAGAATGGTGCCGTCCTCCACGCTGGCGATGATCATCGCCACACTCACGAGATCCAGGGCCTCCGCGAGTTGATGGCTCGAGTTGAGGACCTGCTCCTTCAGCCGCTCGTGGAGCCGCGCGACCTCGACCGCGCCCGCCGCATAACCGGCCACTACGGTGAGCAGATGCAGCTCGGCGCGGGTGAACGCGTCCTTCGCCGACCGGAGCGCACTCAGCACCCCTACGACGCGGTTGCGGACCATCAGCGGCGCGTAGATCCCCGACTGGATCCCGGGCTGCAGCTGGTACACGCGCGGATCGGCGGTCATGTCCGGAACCAGCAGCGGCTGTCCCGTCCTCACCACTTCGCCGTGAAGTCCCTGCCCGGCCGGTATCTTGAGATCGATATAGGTGCTGCGAAGCCCGGACGCCGCCTGGAAGCGCAGCGCGCCCTGGTCGTCTTCGTCGACGAGGGCGAGCGAGCACGAGTCGAAGCCCAGCTCCACCCGGCACGTCCGGATCACGTGCGCGAGCAGTTCTTGGAGATTGAGCACGACGGAAAACTCGCCGGCGAGTTGTGAGAGAAACGCGAGCGCGGTATCGGCGTCGCCCCGGCCGGCCGGCGGCCGGCCGGCATCAGCGGTGAGCCGGTCGCGAGACCGCGTCAAAGGCCTGAGCAGCTTCATCCAATCGAGTCATCCCCTCAACACGCGAGGGCTCAAACCTTGCGACGAATCTCCATCCACTTTGCCAGGGAAAACTGCACCGGATCGCGTAATCTGAGGCGTTTCGCAGCGTAAACGGGGGGTGGCACGAGGCATGAAAAGATTCTGGCTTTTGGCCCTGCTCCTGCCGCTGGCCGTCTCGGCGGCATGGGCGGCGCCGGCCCGGCCGGTCAAGGTCGGCTTGGCGGTAGGTCTCACCGGCGCTATCGCCACATACGGGGATCCGATTCGCAACGGGTTCCAGCTCGCCTTCAAGCAGATCAACGCGCTGGGCCAGGTGCGAATCGACCCGATCCTCGAGGACACCGGCGACGCCCGCGACGGTGCGATCAACGTCTTCCAGAAGCTGATCCAGCGGGATCAGGTCGCGGCGATCCTCGGGCCGGTGCTGAGCGCGCAGGCGTTCGCGGCCGACCCGCTGGCCGTCCAGGCGGGAGTCCCCGTCGTCGGGGTGAGCAACACCGCGAAGGGCATTCCGCAGATCGGCGCGACCGTCTTCCGGGTGTCTGCGCCCGAGGCCGTGCAGATTCCCAAGTCCGTCGCCGTCGCAAAGAAGGTCCTCAATCTGTCGAAGGTCGTGGTCCTGTACGACAACGCCGACGACTTCACGATCTCGGGCTACCGAACGTTCGTCGAGGAGCTGCAGAAGAATGGCGTCGCGATCGCGGACACGATCACGTTCTCGCGCGGCGACAGCGATTTCTCCGCGCAGCTCACGAAGGCCAAGGCGTCCAACCCGCAGGCGATCGTGGTCAGCGCGCTCGCGCGCGAGGGCACGCTGCTCCTGATCCAGGCCCGCAACCTCGGTATCACGGTGCCCTTCATCGGCGGCAACGGGTTCAACGACACGAATATCATCACGCGGGCCGGCCCGGCCGCGGAGGGACTCATCGTCGGCACGGCGTGGGTCCCGAGCGCGCCGTCCGCGGTCAACCTCAAGTTCTACGGCGCCTACCGTGACGAGTACAAGCGCGAACCGAACCAGTTCGCCGCGCAGGCCTACACCGGCGCGCAGGTCGTCGCGGAAGCGATCCGCCGCGCCGGGCTCACGGGCGCCGAACCCGTGCGCACGCAGCGGAGCAAGATCGAGCAGGCCCTCTACACGATCAAGAACATCGAGACACCGCTCGGCCGCATCAGCATCGCCGCCGACCGCGACGTGATCCAGCCGCGGACGTACGTCGCGGTGGTGCGGGGCGGCCGGTTCGTCGAGCTCGACGTCAAATAGCGTGAGGCCCCCAGTCCTCGCGGTGCGGGGGTAACGGACCGGCCCGGACGGGCGCGCCCGCGCACCGCCCGGGCCACGCCTTCATGGCCGTCTTTCTTCAACAGCTCGTCAACGGGATCTCGCTCGGCTCCGTCTACGCCCTCTTCGCGCTCGGCTTCACGCTCGTCTTCGGGGTGCTCGAGATCATCAACCTCGCGCACCCCGCGGTGCTGGCCGTCGGCGCCCTGCTCGCTTACACGCTGCTCGTCGACGCCAAGGTGGGCCTCACGCTCGCCGCCGCGGGCGCCTGCGCCGGCGCCGGACTGCTCGGGGTGCTGCTCGACGCCGTGGCGTTCCGGCCGCTGCGCCTGCGCGGCGCGAGCCGCCTCGCGTCGCTCATCACCTCGATCGGGATCGCGCTCATCCTCGTCAACCTGGCGCAGATCGTGTGGGGCACCGAGCCGCTGAGCTATCCGCCGGGGACGGTGCCGCTCCGGTTCTTCACCGCGGGCCCGGTCACCGTGAGCCTCCTACAATGCCTGGTGCTGGCGACGGTCGTCGCCCTCACGATCGGGCTTCGGCTGCTGCTCGTCCGCACCCGGCTGGGGCTTGCGATCCGGGCCGTCGCCGAGAATCCGCAGACGGCCAGCCTGCTCGGGATGCCGTTCGACCGGGTCGTCGCGTTCACGTTCTTCCTCAGCTCGGCGCTCGGCGGCATCGCCGGGGTCCTCGTCGGCATGCTCTTCCAGGGCAGCGTCTCCCCGTTCATGGGCAACACGTACGGGCTCAAGGGCCTCGCCGCGATCATCCTCGGCGGCATGGGCGACATCACCGGCGCCGTCCTTGGCGGTCTGGCCATGGGCATCGGCGAGGTGCTGATCGTCCAGTACCTCAACAGCAGCTACCGCGACGCGGTCGCGTTCGGGCTCTTGTTCCTGGTGCTCGTGCTGCGGCCGACGGGGCTGCTCGGCCAGCAGCGCGGCCGCGAGGCCTAGGCCGGCCGCATGAGCGCCGTCGCCGACCTCTACGCCGCCTACAGCACGCTCGTGCTGTTCGCCGGGGTCGCGGCGCTGCTCGCGCTCTCCATCTATGTCACGCTCATGGCGGGTCAGCTCTCGCTCGGCAACGCGGCGCTCGCGACGATCGGCGGCTACACCGCCGCGATCCTGACCAAGACCTACCACGCCGCGCTCTGGCCGGCGCTGCTGGCCGGCGCTCTGCTTGCGACCGTCGTGGCCGCGCTGATCGGGATCCCCTGCCTGCGCCTGCGCGGCATTTACCTGGCCATCGCGACGCTCGCCTTCGGCGAGGTCGTCCGGGTGGCCGCGCTCAACATGACGATCACGGGCGGCGCGCTCGGCCTGGTCGGGATCGCGCCGCTCGTCTCGTTTCCCCACGTCTACGGGGCCCTCGCGGCGGCCGCGTTCTTCTTCTACCGGCTCGAGCGGTCGCGCACCGGCCGCGCGTTCGCCGCGATCCGGGAAGATGAGGCCGCGGCGCAGGCGATGGGCATCCGGATCACCGCGTACAAGGTGCTGGCGTTCTCGATCGCGGGCTTCATCGCCGGGCTGGCCGGCGGACTCGCGGTGCACTTCACGTATCTGATCAATCCCACGCAGGCGTCCTTCGGCGAAGCGGTGACGATTCTCACCTACGCGGTGTTCGGCGGCACCGGCACGTTCGCCGGGCCGATCCTGGGCGGGATGGCGCTGACCGTGCTCCCGGAAGCGCTCCGGTTCCTGAAGGAATACCGGCTGCTCCTCGACGGGGCGATCCTCGTGCTCGTGACGACGTACCTGCCGAACGGGGTGCTCGATCCGCTGCTGAGGTGGCGGCGCCGTGCTTGAGGTCTCGGGCCTCTCGCGGACGTTCGGCGGGCTGCGCGCCGTGGACGGCGTCTCCTTCACGGTGCGCGAGGGCGAGATCGTCGGCCTGATCGGGCCGAACGGCGCCGGCAAGACGACGCTCTTCAACCTGGTCACGGGGTTCCAGGTACCGACGGCGGGACGGGTGCGGTTTCGCGGGGCCGACATCACGCGGTGGAGCCCCGACCGCGTCACGGCCGCGGGGATCGCGCGGACCTTTCAGAACATCCGGCTCTTCCGCGACATGCCGGCCGCGGAGAACGTCGTGGTCGGACAACACGTCCGCACGGCGGCCACGCTCGCCGACGCCGTCTTCGCGACCCCACGGTACCGCGCCGAGGAGCGGGAAACCCGCGCGCGCGCCCGGGAACTGCTCGCGCTCGTCGGCCTCGCGGATCGCGCCGCGGCGCCGGCCCGCTCGCTCGCCTACGGGGACCAGCGGCGGCTCGAGATCGCCCGGGCGCTGGCGACGCAGCCGCGCCTCTTGCTCCTCGACGAGCCCGCGGCGGGCATGAACACCGCCGAGACCCAGGCGCTCATGAGGCTGATCCGCCGGCTGCGCGACGAGCGGGGGCTGACCGTGCTCCTCATCGAGCACGACATGAAATTGGTGATGGGCGTCTGCGACCGGATCGTCGTGCTGAACTTCGGCCGCACGATCGCGGAGGGCGCCCCTGACGCCGTCCGGCGCGATCCCGGCGTCATCGAAGCGTACCTCGGGACGCAGACCGAACGGCTGCAGGAGGCGCGCGCGCCCTCCGCCGGCGCGCCCGTCCTCGCGGTCGAAAACGTGACCGCCGGCTACGCGGCCGGCGACGTCCTGCACGGCGTCTCGCTGGAGGTCGGCGCCGGCCGGATCGTCACGCTGATCGGCGCGAACGGCGCCGGGAAGACGACCCTGCTGCGCACGATCTCCGGCCTCGTGCGGCCGCGCGGCGGCACGATCCGGCTGCGTGGAACCGCGGTGGACGGGGAGCGGCCGGACCGGATCGTCGGGCTCGGCGTCGCGCACGTGCCGGAGGGGCGGCAGGTCCTCGCGCGCATGACCGTGCTCGACAACCTCCGCGCCGGGGCCTTCGCGCGCCGAGACGGCGCCGTCGAGCAGGACCTCGCCGCGCTGCTGGCGCGCTTCCCCGAGCTCGGCGAGCGGCGGACGCAGATCGCGGGGACGCTCTCCGGCGGCGAGCAGCAGATGCTCGCGATCGCGCGGGGCCTCATGGCGCGCCCGCAGTTGCTGATGCTGGACGAGCCGTCCCTCGGGCTCGCGCCGCGCATCGTGGAGCGCATCTTTGCGATCGTCCGGGAGGTCAACGGCGAGGGCACCCCGATCCTCCTGGTCGAGCAGAACGCCCAGCTGGCGCTCGAGACCGCGGATCAGGGATACGTGCTGGAGACCGGCCGGATTGTCCGAGCCGACCGCGCCGACCGCCTGCTCGGGGACGAAGCCGTCCGGCGCGCCTACCTCGGGTGAGTCGCGGAGTATACGACTAAGCGTTACCAGCCGAGCGCGTAGCAGCGCTCGCCCCGCGAGCTCGCGCCGCCTTCCATGAGACCGCGCGCCGGATCGTAGAGGATGGCCGTCGTGTAGTTGAGGCTCCAGTCGGGCGCCACCGTCACCTTGTGGCCGCGCTCGCGCAGGCCGTCCACGACCGCGGCCGGCAGCCGGCCCTCCACGAGCATCTCCCCCGGCCGCGCCTTGCGCGGATAGAACGACCCGGGGAAGTGCACGCTGTGGAAGGACGGCGCGTCGATCGCGTCCTGGACGTCCATCCCGAACACCGTCATGTTGAGGAAGACCTCGAGCGTCCACTGGTCCTGCTGATCGCCGCCCGGCGTACCGAACACCATGCGCGGCCGCCCGTCCTTCATCACCAGCGTCGGCGACAACGTCGTCCGGGGACGCTTCCGTGGGACGAGCGCACCGGGGTGCCGCGGATCGTGCAGCCAGAACATCTGACACCGCGTCCCGAGGCTGAACCCGAGCCCCGGAATGACCGGGGAACTGCGGAACCAGCCTCCGCTCGGCGTCGCCGAGAACATGTTTCCCTCCGCGTCGACCGCGCGCGTGCCGGTGGTCCCGCCCTCCCACCCGCGCGCCTCGACGGCGGCGGTCTCCGCCGGCGTCGCGCTGCCCTCGAAGGGGTGCGGGTCCCCCGGCCGGAGCTCGAGCGACGCGCGATGGGGGTCGATGAGCCCTCGGCGGGAGGCGGCGTATTCGGCCGACAAGAGGCCGCGCATCGGCACCGCCACGAACTCGGGGTCGCCGTAATAGCGCTCGCGGTCGGCGAAGGCGAGCTTGGCGGCTTCGGTCACCGTGTGAACGTATTCGACCGTGTTGTGGCCCAGGGCGGCGAGATCGAAGCCGTCGAGCAGCATGAGCTGCTGCAGAAACACCGGCCCTTGCGACCACGGCCCGCACTTGTAGACGTCGTACCCGCGGAACCGCACGGCCGCCGGCGCCTCCATACGTGTCTCGAACGAGGCGAAGTCCTCCTCGCTGAGCAACCCGGCCGACACGATACCCGTGGCGTCGCGCACCTTCGTCTCCCGCTGGTACGCGACGATCTCGCGCGCGATCGGCCCGCGGTAGAAGCGATCCCGGGCCGCGCGCAGCGCCTCGTGCCGCCCCCGCGGGCGGGCGCCGCGCTCCGCCTCAATCAGCCGCTCGAAGGTCCGGGCGAGATCCGGATTCTGCCAGGTATCCCCGAGCTCCGGAATCCGGCCGCCGGGCAGGAACAGCGCCGCGGAGGCCGGCCACTCGCGCAGGCGCGCCTCGTGCTGCACGAGCGCCCGCCGCATTCCCTCGTACATCGGAAACCCGTTCGCGGCCAGTTCGAGCGCGGGACCGAGCACCTGCTCCAGCGTGAGCCGTCCGTAGCGGTCGAGCACGGTGATGAGCGCGTCGGGCACGGCGCAGACGCCCGCCGGCAGAAACCCGTCGCCGGGGATCAGCGTGAGGCCGTGCTCGCGAAACCACTCGATGGTCGCCGCGGCCGGCGCCCGCGTGTTGCCCGAAACCGCCGTGACCTGTCCGTCCCGGGCGGCGTGAATCAGAATCGGCACCTCGCCGCCGAACCCGTAGCTCTGGTACTCCAGGACCGATTGCGCGAAGACCATCGCCGCGCCGGCGTCGAACGCGTTGCCCCCGAGCGAATACATGCGCAGCCCGGCGACGCACGCCAGGTAGTGGCCGCACGCCACCATAAACGACCGCCCGCGGATCACCGGACGGGTCGAGGCCCAATTGAATGCCCAGTCGCTGTAGGCCGGGTCGGTGCCCGTCGCCCCGTCCGGGCGGGGCGGCACGGCGGGGGCCTCGCGACGGCTCACGGCGTTACTTCCGAATGGCCGCGAACGCTTCGTCGCACGCGGCGAGTGTGCGGTCCACGTCGGCGTCCGTATGCGCGAGCGAAATGTAGAACTTCTCGTTCGGGTTGACGAGAATGCCGCGCTTGATCATCTCGATCGACCAGCGCAGGTGGAGGTCCTTGTCCGACGTCAGCAGGTCGGCCCAGGTCCGCAGCGGCCGGCGGTCGGTAAAGCGCACGCCGAACACCGCGTCCTCCCCCGGCGTCTGCGCCGGGAAGCCGTGGCGGCGGCCGATCGCTTCGATCTCGCGGCGGAGCCGGCCGCCGATGCGGTGGAAATGATCGTAGGCGCCCGGCCGGCTGAGGACGTCGAGGGCGACGACGCCCGCGGTCGAGCTGACCGGGTTGCCGTTGAGGGTGCCGCTCGCCCACACGAGCTTCGACCGCGCGGTCCGCCGCGCGTCGAAGTGCGCCATGATGTCGCTGCGTCCCGCGATCGCGGCCATCGGGAAGCCGCCGGACATCGCCTTGCCGTACGTCGCGAGGTCGGGCACGACGCCGTACTTCTCCTGCGCGCCGCCCCACGCGATCCGAAACCCGGTCACGATCTCGTCGAAGATGAGCACGATGCCGCGCCGCCGCGTGACCTCGCGCAGCGCCTCGAGGAACCCCGGCACGGGCAGGAGCACCCGCTGCAGCGGCTCGACGATCACGGCGCCCAGTTCCGCGGCGTGGCGCTCGATG
This sequence comes from bacterium, assembly GCA_035934535.1. Classification (GTDB taxonomy): domain Bacteria; phylum Sysuimicrobiota; class Sysuimicrobiia; order Sysuimicrobiales; family Segetimicrobiaceae; genus DASSJF01. Next base: position 823 of record DASYXS010000105.1, on the reverse strand, counting down.
ATCTCGACCGCGCGCCCGGCGTCGTTGAAGGGCGCGACCAGAATCTGGCCGCGCAGCGCCTCGGGGATCCCGAGTGAATCCGGCTCCGCGTCGGGATAGTGGCTCGGCGTCGACGGGGTGGTGCCCCACAGCGCGTAGTCGTTCATGCCGTGCCAGCCGCCCTCGAACTTGAGAATCTTCGGCCGGCCCGCATGGGCCCGCGCGACGCGCAGCGCGAAGAACGTCGCCTCGGTCCCCGAGCCCACGAAGTGGACTTGGTCCGCGCACGGGATCGCGTCAACCATCCGCTCCGCGAGCCGGATCACCGGTTCGTTGAGGAAGTAGTAAGTCGAGCCCCTGGCGACCTGGCGCTGCACCGCCTCGACGATCTCCGGATGGGCGTGGCCGAGCAGCGCGGGGCCGGACCCGAGATGGTAGTCGATGAAGTCCCGGCCGTCGACGTCCGTGATGTGGCTGCCGCGGCCCTCGGCGACGACGAGGTTGACCTCGGGCGGCAGCACGAAGAGGCCGAGCCCGCCGCCGGCGAGATAGCGGCCGGCGCGGTCGAGCAGATCCGCCTGCGCCCCGGCGGTGGGCGTTCCCGTCGTGGATCTCATCAGCGGCGCTTCTCGAGCGCGCCGAGGCCTTTGCGGAGGTCGTCCGCGTTCATGCAGGGGATCATCTCCACCGTCGCGTTGAGTTCCTGAAAAAACGGCTCGGCGACGGCCGGCATCTGCGATGACTCCTTCATGTCGACGAAGAAGTACGCGGTGCGCATGCCGCGGTCGGTCGTAAAATACGCGGCCTCCGGCCTGAGCTGCTCCACCATCTTCGGCATGAATTC
>DASYXS010000076.1:0-30420 GCA_035934535.1 bacterium | reverse complement strand
CCGCGGGACTCACCCCGGCCGTGGCGCGCGCCGCCGCGGGTGCGACGGCGCATCTCGCGGTCGCGGGTGTCGGCAACCTCGTCGCCGCGCTCGAGGAACTGAAGAAGGCGGGGGTGTGGGTGATCGGCGCCGATCCCGAGGCCGCGGAGCAGTACGACGCCGGCGCGCTCGAGCCGCCGGTGGCCCTCGTGGTCGGTGCGGAAGGACGCGGCCTGCACCGGCTCGTGCGGGAGCGATGCGACCGTCTCGTCCGGATTCCGCTGCGCGGCCGGGTGCGGTCCCTCAACGTCTCGGTCGCCGCCGCGCTCCTGCTGTACGAGGTGGCGAGGCGGGCCCGAGCCGACGTCACTCACGCGCGATGAGAATCGTTTCTCGCCGCGCGCGGCGCGGTTGATGAGCGCGCGGGTGCACAAATGCCGCGTCGGAGAGCGATTCGCATATTGACTCCGCAACCTCCAGTTGTATAATGTGTGTAACTTGCGGCAACAGCCAGAAGCAGTGCCCAGGGGGGAGCAGGCCGGCGGGCCGACACAATCGGACAGCCGGCACCTCGATCATCCACATGACGGTCAGCCAGCGCAGACGGTGGGATCCCATATCACAGCGGGAAGACACTCCGGGCGGAGGCGAGACTTGTGGTAGTTGCGCGCAAGGTGGCGGCGGTTGTACCAAGCTACCAGGATATGGGAGACGAACAGCTCGTTGATTGCGCAAAGAGCGGCGATGAATTCGCCGCTGAGTTCCTGATCAATAAGTACCGCAACTTCGTCCGCGTCAAAGCCAAGGCGTACTTCCTCATCGGAGCCGATCGGGAAGACATCATCCAGGAAGGGATGATCGGGCTCTACAAGGCGATCCGAGATTTCCGGCGCGAGAAGCTGTCGTCGTTCCGCGCGTTCGCCGAGCTCTGCATCACCCGCCAGATCATCACCGCGATCAAGACCGCCACCAGACAGAAGCACATCCCGCTCAACTCGTACATCTCGCTCAACAAGCCGATCTACGACGAAGACTCCGACCGGACGCTGCTCGACGTGATCAGCAGCATCAAGGTGTCCGACCCCGAGGAGCTCGTCATCAATCAGGAAGCCTCTCAGACGATGCGGGAGCGCATCCGCAAGAACCTGAGCGACCTGGAGTGCCGCGTCCTTACCGCCTACCTGGAGGGCAAGTCCTACCAGGAGATGGCGACGGAGCTCCACCGCCACGTGAAATCGATCGACAACGCACTGCAGCGGGTGAAGCGGAAGCTCGAGCGCAACCTCGAGGGCGAGGAAGACTAGGCGCCCGGCGAGCCCACACACGAAACGAACGAGGCGGGTCCGCGATGGACCCGCCTCGGCGTTTCCCCCGCCGTTCGGGCGGGGGAAACGCAGGAGGCCGTGGACGCTCTGGCTCACGCCGTAGGCCGCGGCCGGAGGTCCTGCGACAGACAGGGAGAGCGCTCAGCCGCCGATCTGCGACATGATCCGCTTGCGCGGGATGACGTGGCGCGCGAGGCCGTGGCCCCAGGGTTTCCGGAAGGCCGCCGCGGCAAAGCGCTCGCGGATCTCCTCGTACGACGCTCCCGCCCGGATCGGCGCCCTCAGATCCACCTCATCGTCGCGCAGCAGGCACAGGCGCAGGCGTCCCTCGGCCGTGAGCCTGAGGCGGCCGCACTGCGCGCAAAACGGCTGGCTGACCGCGCTGATGAAGCCGAGCGTGCCGCGCGCGCCGTCGAGCCGGTAGGTCCGCGCCGGATCGTAGCCGCTCGTGTCGATCGGCCGCAGCGGGCCCAGCACCGCCTCGATCCGGGCCATCGTCTCGGCGGTCGGCACGTAGGCGCTGGTCTGAAACCCGGCGACGGTGCCGAACGGCATCATCTCGATGAACCGGACGTCCCACCCGCGCTCGAGCGTGAGCCGCGCCAGGTCGGGCGCGGCGCCGTCGTTGAACCCGCGGACGACGACCGCGTTCACTTTGACCGGCGAGAGGCCCGCGCGCTCCGCCGCGTCGAGGCCGCCGAGCACGTCGTCGAGGCGGCCCCACCGCGTGATCCGCTGGAACTGCTCGGCGTCGAGCGTATCGAGGCTGACGTTGACGCGCTTGAGGCCGGCCTCCGCGAGCGGCTGCGCCAGCCGGCCGAGGAGGACGCCGTTCGTGGTCATCGCGACGTCCTGAATCCCGTCGATCGCCGCGATCCGCCGGACGAGATCCACGAGGCCGTGGCGAACCGTCGGCTCGCCGCCGGTCAACCGCACCTTGCGGACGCCGAGATCGGCGGCCGCGCGCAGCACCAGCAGGATTTCGTCGTCGCTCAACAGCTCGTCGGTCGGCTTGAACTGCATCATTTCGGGCATGCAGTAGACGCACCGGAGGTTGCACCGGTCCGTGAGCGACACGCGGAGGTCTCGGATCTCTCGTCCGTATTGATCCTTCATCAATCGAGATTATACCAGGAAGGGTGCGGTGCGCCCGCCTCCGGCGGCCGGCTTTAATGACATGGTTGCCGGCGCGCTTTGGCTCGCGCCGCAGGCCCAGGAGTCGGCCGGCGGAGGAGCGGCCGTCGCACCGGCGAAACTCGGGGGGGTTCCCATGGGCGCCGGCGAACAGCGGCAGGGAATCGAGGTCGGCCAGCGCGCGTCGCTGACCCGCGTCATCTCCGACGACGACATCGAGGCCTACGCCAGGCTCACCGGCGATCGCAATCCGCTCCACCTCGACGAGGCGTTTGCCATTCGCAGCCGCTTTGGCCGCCGGGTCGCCCACGGCCTGTTGAGCGCCGGCCTGATCTCCGCCGTCCTGGGAACGAGGCTTCCCGGGCCCGGCGCGGTGTATCTCCAGCAGACACTGCGGTTCGTGCGGCCGGTCTACCCCGGCGACACGGTCACGGCGACGGTCGAGGTGACCGCGTACCGCGAGGACCGCCGGGTCGCCACGCTTCGCACGACCTGCACCGATCAGGGCGGCGCGACCGTCCTCGACGGCGAAGCGATCGTGCTGCTGGACCCCGCGGAGGGCCTCTGATAGACTGACGGTGACTTCTCGCCCCCGTAGCTCAACTCGGCAGAGCACCTCACTTGTAATGAGGGGGTTACCGGTTCGAATCCGGTCGGGGGCTCCACTTCGAACCGATCCCGCAACGAAACCGCACGAAGCCGGTTCCCCGCCGGCGTTTTTCGCGGTGTCAGGAGGCGAGCACATGTCGGAGGAAGCCAACAAGGCCGTCGTGCTGCGGTGGATTGAGGAGGCCGTGAACAAGGGCAACCTCGCCGTGGCGGATGAGATCATCGCGGCGGATTGCGTTGAGCACGTGCCCGGACCGGGATTGGCGCCCGGCCGGGAGGGCGCCAAGCAGCGAGTCGCCGGATTCCGCGCCGCGTTTCCGGATCTGCACGTGACGGTCGAGGACATCATCGCCGTGGGAGACCGGGTCGTCACCCGCTGGGCGGCCCGCGGCACGCACCGCGGACCGCTGATGGGTCTCCCCCCGACGAACAAACCCGCGACATGGGTCTCCATTCACATCAACCGCGTTGCGGACGGGCAGATCAGGGACGACTGGCATGCGTCCGATCTGCTCGGCGTCATGCGGCAGGTGGGAATGTTTCCTCCGCCCGGCCCGGCAAGATGATCAGTGAGCAGAAACCGGTCCGGTTTGGCCGGCCGCTCACGTTCAAAGCGTTGAGGGCACGCGGACTGTGCCCGACCTGACCGTCGAGTGCGCTGCTCGGGTTGGCGGCGCTGTTGATCTACAACACCGGGTACGTGGCGTGGCACCTGCCGCGGTGGGTGCGACGGGGATTTCGAGCGACGATGAGCGCACAATGATGGGTCCGCGCGCGCCCGCGCGGGGCCGCGGTCCCGGTTTAGCGAGACTCACCGCCGCGGCCGGCGGGTCGTGCAGCAGGGGCTCTCCGTCGCTCCGGCGAAAGCGCCTCGCGGTTTCACGGCCCGCGCGAACCGTCGAGACTCCCGCCGCGTCAGTAGGGGGTGGTCCACGGCGGGTCCGTGGGCACGGCTTTGATGGGTGCCGGCCGGCTCCGCCGACAGCACCAATTTCTGTAAGGGGGGGATGTGTGTGCGACGTTTCGTCGCGGCAGCTGCCGCGGTCGTGCTGATCGCCACGTGGGCTCCGCTGCCCGGCCGGTCCGCGACCGCGTACACGCCACAGCAGACCGTCGTCATCGCGATGGACATCTCGAGCGTCATTTCACTCGATCCTCAGGTGTCCTACGAGTTCACCGAGCCCGATCATCTCGCCTATTCCACGCTCGTCGAGTTCGCCCAGGGCGATCTGACCCATCCGCGGCCCAGCGTCGCGTCGTCCTGGACGTCGAGCAAGGACGCGAAGACGTACACGTTTCATCTCCGGCCGGGCGTCAAGTTTGCCAGCGGCAACGTGCTGACCGCGGCCGACGTCCTCTACACGTTCGAGCGCGCCGTGAACATCCCCAAGGACCCGGCCTCGTGGCTGATCACGCAGATGGGCATCGACCCGAAGAACGTCGATCAGATCGTGAAGACGCCCGATCCGCAGACCGTCGTCGTCACCCTGCCCGAGCCCTTCAGCCCGGGCGCGTTTCTGTCGATCATGGCGAACACGGTCGCCGGCATCGTCGACAGCAAGACGGTTCGCCAGCACGTCACCAACAACGATTGGGGCACCGGCTGGTTGGTCGATCACTCGGCCGGCAGCGGCCCGTATGAGCTGGCGCGATGGGAGCGCCTCGTGACGATCGATCTCGTCGCGAACCCGACCTACAACCTCAGCCGGCCGCCGTCGATCAAACGCATCGTGTGGCCCAACATCCAGGAAAACACGGTTCAGCGGAACATGCTGGAGCGCGGCGACGCGGACATCGCGACCGGTTTGTCGGCCGCGCAGCTCGACGCCCTCAAGCATGACAACCGGTTCTATGTGGCGCAGATCCCCGATCTCGGGGAAGAGTACGTGGGCATGGACGTGAAGAACGTGCCCGCCTTCCAGAAAGCCCAGGTCCGGCAGGCGGTCCGGTGGGCGATCGACTACGACGGCATCGTCCGGCAATTGCTGAACGGCAACGGGCTGCCGCTGCAGAGCATCGTCCCGAAGGGGCTCTTCGGCTACGACCCGGCGCTGCCGTTCAAGCACGACCCGGCCAAGGCCAAGGCGCTGTTGGCGGAGGCGGGGTTCGGCAACGGCTTCTCCGCCACCATGCTCGCGCCGAGCGGCTCCGCGGCCGGCGGCATCTCGGCGGGCGACCTCGCGTCGAAGATCAAGAACGACCTGGGCGCCGTCGGGATCAACGTCACCATCCGCCAGGTGGCGTCGTCCGAAATGTACCAGACGTACCGCGGACAGAAGTCCGAGATGGTGCTCGCCAACTGGTACGTGGACTACCCGGACCCGGATGACTTCTCCAAGCCGTTTGGGGACTACAAGCAGAAGTCGCTCTGCTGGCGCCTGCAGTACTACAACGACCCGCTGAGCGCCCTGGTCAATCAGGCCGGCGGGCTCGAGAACACACCGCAGCGCGGCGCGCTCTACAAGCGGATCAACGACGTCATGAATCAGGACGGGCCGTTTGCGCTGCTGTATCAGCCGATGATCTCGAACGCGGCGTCGAAGCGGATCCAGCACCTCGTCTTCGACCCGGTGAACTTCATCGACTTCTTCCAGCTGACGAAGCAGTAGTCCCGGGCAGGCGGGGGGCCGGATCCCCGGTCCCCCCGCCGCGACGTCATGACCCTCCTGCAGTACCTCGTCCGGCGCGCCGGGCTCACCGTGCTCGTCATCTTCGGCGTCACGCTGATCACGTTCGTCCTCACGCATGTGGTGCCGGCCGATCCGGTCATCGCGTACGTCGGCGATCACGCGCCGCTCGACCTTGTGGAAAAAGCGCGGCACGAGTTCGGGCTCGACCGGCCGCTGCCCGTGCAGTACGTGGTCTATCTGCGGGATCTCGTCCACGGCAATCTCGGGATCTCCATCAAAGACAACCGCCCGGTCAGCCGCGATCTCGAGCAGTACCTCCCGGCGACCGTGGAGCTCTCGACGGCGGCGCTGCTGGTGGCGATCGCCATCGGGGTGCCGGCCGGGATCGTGTCCGCCGTGTACAAAGACCGGTGGCCCGACCAGATCGCGCGAATGTTCGCGCTCACCGGGACGTCGCTGCCGATCTTCTATCTGGCGCTGCTGCTGCTCGGCGTCCTGTACGTGAAGCTCGGGGTGCTGCCGGGTCCGGGCCAGCTCAACATTTATACCAGCCCGCCCCCGCACGTCACGGGCATGGTCGCCGTCGATGCGCTGCTTGCCCGAGACTGGGCGGCCCTCGAGGATGCCCTGCGGCACCTGGTGCTTCCGGCCGCGGTCCTCGGCTACTATCAGACCGGGCTCATTACCCGGATGACGCGCGGCAGCCTGCTCGAAGTCCTCCGTCAGGATTACGTCCGCACCGCGCGCGCGAAGGGGGTGTCGGAGCGCCGGGTGGTGCTGGCGCACGCGCTGCGCAACGCGCTCCTGCCGACCGTCACGGTTGTGGGCCTGGCGTTCGGCGGTCTCTTGTCGGGCGCCGTGCTGACCGAGACCATTTTCGCGTGGCCGGGGATCGGCCGGTACGCCACAAACTCCGCGGTCAACGTCGACATTCCGGCCGTGCTCGGCGTCACCCTGATCATCGCGGTCATCTACTCCGTTGCGAACCTCGCCGTCGATGTCCTCTACGCCTATCTCGATCCCCAGATCCGCTACACGTAGCCCGGCCGGCGTCCGCTCGTCGGCACAGGTCGTCTGGGCCGCGTTCCGGCGCAACCCGCTCACCCTCGTGGGCCTCGTCATCGTGGCCGGCTTCGTCGTGACGGCGGCGGCGGCGCCGATCCTGGCGATCCAAAACCCGCTCGCGCAAGATCTCGCGCACCGGCTGGATCCCCCGAGCACCGCCCACCCGTTCGGGCTCGACTCGCTCGGCCGCGACGTATTCAGCCGCGTGCTCTACGGCGCCCGGATCTCGGTCGTCTCCGGCATCTCCGTTGTCTCCGCCGCCCTCGCCTTCGGGGTCGCGGCCGGCACCGCGGCGGGATGGCGCGGGGGATGGTGGGACGAGGTGCTGATGCGGGTGACGGACATGTTTCTGGCCTTCCCGTCTCTCGTGCTGGCCATGGCGATCTCGGCGATTCTCACCCCGAGCCTGACGAACGCCCTGATCGCGATCACGATCGTCTCCTGGACCTCATACGCGCGGCTTGCGCGGGCGCAGACGCTCGCGCTCCGGCACCGCGACTACATCGAGGCGGCCCGGGCCCAGGGCGCCCAGGACCCCAGAATCGTGCTGCGGCACCTCATTCCGAATGCCGTCGCGCCGCTGTTCGTCCAGGCTACCCTCGAGATCGGCGGCGTCATTCTCACGTCCGCGGGGCTCGCCTTCATCGGCTTCGGCGCGCAGCCGCCGACCCCCGAGTGGGGCATCATGGTTTCGGAGGGCCGCTCGTTTCTTATGGATCAGTGGTGGGTCGCGACCTTCCCCGCGGTGGCGATCCTGCTGCTCGTGCTCGGATTCAACCTGCTCGGCGACGGGGTACGGGACGTACTGGATCCGCGCCTTCGCAAAACGTGAAGATCGGATTTGTCGTGATGTTGAGCGTGCGGGCGGACCCGGGACGGTCCTATCGCTACGCGGAAGTGCGCGAGATGGCGCTCCACGCAGAGGCCGCCGGGTTCGATTCCATTTGGCTCTACGATCATCTCCTCTACCGCTCGCCGGGACAACCCACGCGCGGGATCTGGGAGTGCTGGACGATGCTGTCCGCTCTGGCGGAGGCCACCGCGCGGGTCGAGGTTGGCACGCTCGTGCTCTGCAATCAGTTTCGCAACCCCGCGATCTTGGCCAAGATGGCCGCGACCGTGGACGAGGTGAGCGGCGGGCGCTTCATCCTCGGCATGGGGGCCGGCTGGAACGAACCCGAAGCCCAGGCGTTCGGGATCCCCTTGGACCATCGCGTCGGGCGGCTGGAAGAAGCTCTCCAGATCCTCGCCCCCCTGCTGCGGACGGGGCGCGTGGATTTCAGCGGGACCTACTATCAGGCGCGCGATTGCGAGATTACGCCGCGCGGCCCCCGGGCGCAGGGCCCGCCGCTGCTGATCGCGGGCAGCGGCCCACGGATGCTCCGGTTGACGGCCCAACACGCCGACATGTGGAATCCGACGGCGTATCTCAGCGTGCCCGAAACCTTGACCGGCCACCGCGCCAAATTCCGCGCCGCGTGCGAAAAAGCCGCACGCGACCCCTCGACCGTCGGGTTGACCGGGTTGGTGGCGGTGGGTTTTCCGGGCCTCGGCGATGCGCCCACCTCGGCCGCCATCCCGGCCTACCTGTCGGGGTCCACCGAAGCGATCGCCGCCGCGATGTACGAGTTTGAGCAGATGGGTGTTTCGCATCTCATGTTCGACTGCGCGCCGTACACTCGGGCGGCGCTCGAACGGTTGGCGGAGGCGGCCCGACTCTATAGAAGCCGGCGCGCCCGGGCCTAGGACGGTGCCGGCCGGCGGCGACCGTGCGGAAACCTTAACCAAACCCACAAACGCCGGTCACAGCCGGATCATCCGCGGCCGCTACGCTGGTGGCAAAACTCATCAGCGGAGGTCGCCGAATCGTGCCGCATGACGTCGTCGTACTCCCCGTCGAAGGATTGGATTGCGTAGCTTCCCCCGTTGCCCTCGAGGTGGCCCTCGTCCGCATCGCGGGCGTCTCCTCGGTTTCCATGAACGTCGCGGCCGGACGGATTCGCATCGCGTTCGACCCGGACCGGCTCGGACTGCGGGACCTCGTGGGCGTCGTGTGCGCCGCCGGCTGCGGGCTGTACGTGTCGGAGAGCGTGGTCCGCGTCCGCAGCCTCGATTATCGGTGGCGCTCCGCCGCGGTCGTGGAGTTGCTTCGGGGGCTGGTTGGGGTGGTCGACGCCGAGTGGGACCGGGAGACCGAGTTTGTCATCGTGTCGTATCTGCCGAGCCGCATCCGCAGCCGCGAGATTCTCGACGCGATTGTCGAGGCGGGATACCGGCTCGCCCGTGACGCGGTGATGGTATCGGAGGTGCCGGCGGTATACGTCGTGTCGGGCAGGCGGGCCGCGGCGGCCGCCGGGGCTATCTCCGTTCGGTAAGACCGTAAGGCGGGCCGCCGCCGGCGCAGCCGTGATCTTTACTTCCTATCAATATGCCGTTCTGGAAATCGTTCGCGGAGCGGACGGAGCCACGGTGGATCGGGTGGACCGGGCGGGCGCGGGAATTCGCGGTTAGCGGTTAGTAGAAGCTGTGCCGCGCGAGACGGAAGTCGACGAGCGTCTCGTTCGCCTTGGCCCCCGCGTAGACCGCCGCGAACGGCCAGAGGATGCCCCCGGAAAGGCCGATCAGCAGCGTCAGAATGATCGCGTGCACCCAGAGGCCCTCGGCGAGGTACCACACGGGACACAGGACGAACGCCCACCAGTTCCAGCCCAGCTTCGGCGGCGCGTGGAGATGCGCCACGTCTTGCTCGACGAACGGCGCCGGCGACGGGCCCACGCGCACGGGGGCATAGGCGGGGCGCGACCGCGAGTACCAGATGAACACGACCAGCAACCCGAAGAGCATGATCACGAGTACGATCTTGGCGGTCAGGTCCATGGACGAGTATTTTGGCGGCCGGCGCCGAATTTCCCTATCGGCGGTCAACGGCCGCAGCGCGGATCGCCGACGCGTGATGATGGGGAGGAGTCCATGGGTGAGTTTGCAGGCCGGCGGGTGCTCGTCACCGGCGCCGGTTCGGGCATCGGCCGCGGGATCGCGGCAGCGTTCGTTCGCGAAGGGGCCCACGTCGCGGTTGTGGACATCGATCCCGAGCGTGTGGCGAAGACCGTCGACCGTTTGGCCGGCGGTCCCGGCCGGGCGGCCGGTGTGCCCGGCGACGTGCGCGATGCGGAGCGGGTCGTTGAGGAGGCGGCGCGCGCGGTCGGGCCGATCGAGGTGCTCGTCAACGACGCCGCGGTCTACCCGAACTGCCCGGTCATCGAGATGCCGGACGATCAGTGGGACGAGGTGATCGGCGTCAATCTGACCGGGACGTTTCGGATGTCCCGCGCCGTGGCGCGCCGGATGGTGGCCGCGAAGATTCAGGGCCACATCGTCAACATCGCGTCGGGCGCCTACAAGTCGGCGCGGCGCGGCGCCTCGCATTACTGCGCGAGCAAGGCCGGCATCGTGATGCTCACGAAGGTGCTGGCGCAGGAGCTCGCGGAACACCGCATCCACGTGAACGTCGTGTCCCCCGGGCTGGTCGACGTCGGCCGGCGCGGCGACGTGAACCCGGGATACCGGCAGACGCTCATGACCAACATTCCGTGGGGGCGAATGGGCGTGCCGGACGACATCGCCGCCGCGGTGTTGTTCATGTCCTCGCGGACCGCCGACTACGTCACCGGGACGGTGATCGACGTCGACGGCGGCTCGAGCGCGGGCCGGTTCTTTCTCCCGTACAGCCGGGGATAGAATCGCGAACGCGGGCGAGCGGGTTTCCGTTGACAGCCTCCTCCCATTGTTCCTACAATCGGAGGGTCGCACAAGACCGTCGTGCCGGGCCGGAACGTCGTACGGGGAGGTACCCAAGCGGCCAAAGGGGGCTGACTGTAGATCAGCTGGCGGAATGCCTTCGGAGGTTCGAATCCTTCCCTCCCCACCACATAGCTCACGTCTAGCATGGTGCCAAGTCGGGCATAGAGGTCTTTCGCCAGGCGAGTTGCGGTAAGGGGGGAGCCCTGCAACACGCGCGCGCCCGTGGAAGATAGACGAGCCGACCGTTTGACGGTCAAGTGCTTCACCTGTCCCCGGGAGCGTCGCGGCGACGAAGCCGGTTGGCATTTCGTCGACCTGCCCGCCCGCGCGCGCGCGTCCGGACCGCCGCGGATCTTCGTGTGCCCCCGCCACTACGGCCACTTCGCGGAACGGGAGCGCGGGCGCTGGACCGAGTTCGGCGCCCCGACCCTGGACGCCGCGCCCGTGCTCGTCGCCACGGCCGTCCAGCCGGCCGCCTGGACGGATGTGAATGGGGCGCTCGACGTCAACGCCGCGCCCGCCGCCGCGATCGGTCTCATCGACACCATCGCCTCCAACTCGTAAGGATCGCCGGCGACTCGACAATCGACGGCCCTCCCGCCGCCCATTTGTTACAATGAATTTCGGCGCCGCCGGCCGGCTTGGCGGCCGGCAACCATGTTATTCACGCGGGAGTAGCTCAATGGTAGAGTGCCAGCCTTCCAAGCTGGCGATGCGGGTTCGATTCCCGTCTCCCGCTCCACCCCGACGGAGGGATCCATGAACAAAGAAGGGCTCGTCGCGCATGTCGCCGCCGCCACCGGAGAGACCCGCAAGCAGGTCTCGCTGATCCTCGATGCGATGCTCGCCGGCATCACCGACGCCCTGCGGCGCGACGAGAAGGTGACGCTGGTCGGCTTCGGCACCTTCCAGGTGCGGGCGCGCGCGGCGCGCGAGGGCCGCAATCCCCGCACGGGCGAGAAAATCCAGATCCCGGCGCGCAAGGTCCCCGCGTTCACCGCCGGCAAGGATCTCAAAACGGAGCTCGGCTAGCTCTGGCGGCCGCGATCCTCGACGGCACCGCGCTCGCGCGCGCCCGGCGCGCCGCCCTCGCCGCGCAGGTCGGGGAGTTCACCGAACGCCACGGCGTCGCCCCGTGCCTCGCCGCCGTCCTCGCCGGGGACGATCCCGCGTCGCACGCGTACGTCGCCATGAAGGCGAAGGCGGCGGGACGCGTCGGCATCCGCTCGGAGACGTTTGCGCTGCCCGCGGACGTGCCGGCCGCGGCGTACTTCGAGCTCATCGACACGCTCAACCGGCGCGCGGACGTCCACGGCATCCTGCCGCAGCTGCCCCTGCCGCCGCAGATCTCCGCCGACGCGGTGTTCGGGCGCCTCAACCCGGAGAAGGACGTCGACGGGCTCACCCCCGTCAACATGGGCCGCCTCGCGCTCGGACGGCCCGGCATCGTTCCGTGCACGCCGCTCGGCATCATCGCCCTGATCGAGTCCGCCGGGGTCTCGCCTGCCGGGCGCGAGGCCGTGGTCGTCGGGCGCAGCAACATCGTCGGCAAGCCGGTCGCCCTGCTGCTGCTGGCCCGCCACGCCACCGTGACGATCTGCCACTCCCGGACGCCCGACCTCGCCGCGCAGACGCGGCGCGCGGATATTCTCGTCGCCGCGGTCGGCCATCCGCGCCTCATCCGCGCCGAGATGGTCAAGCCCGGGGCCGTCGTCATCGACGTCGGCCTCACCCGCGTCGACGGCCGGATTGCCGGCGACGTCGATTTCGAGGGGGTGCGCGAGGTGGCGGGCGCAATCACCCCGATGCCGGGCGGGACCGGTCCGATGACGATCGCGATGGTCCTCGAGAACACGCTCGCCGCGGCCCGCGGCCAGTTGGAGCCCCGCGGGGCGTGACGTACGCGCAGGCGCTCGAGTATCTCGACGGCCTGATCCGCCCCGCCGGCGGGCCGCCGCGGCTCTACCACGAAGTCAAACTGTCCCGCATGCGCGCGCTCCTCGACCGCCTCGGCGCGCCGGAGGCGGGACTCCGCTGCGCGCTCATCGCGGGGACCAAAGGCAAGGGGTCCACCGCGGCGATGCTGGCCGGCATCCTGGGCGCCGCGGGCCTTCGCACCGGCCTCACCGTGAAGCCGCATCTCGTCGACTATCGCGAGCGCATCCAGACCGGCGGCCGGATGATCACGCGCCCGGAGCTGGTTCGGCTCGTGGACGCGGTCCGCCCGGCCGCAGACGCGGGCCGCGCGGACCCGTGGGGGCCGCCGACCTACGTCGAGGCGACCGTGGCGATGGCCCTGCTGGCGTTCCGGCGCGCCGGCGTGGACGTCGCCGTGGTCGAAGTGGGCATCGGCGGCCGGCTCGACGCGACCAATACCACCGACCCGATCGTCTCCGTGATCACGCCGGTCAGTTACGACCACACGGAGCTGCTGGGCCACACCCTGACCGAGATCGCGCGCGAGAAGGCCGGCGTTATCCGGCCCGGGCGGCCCGTCGTCTCGGCGCCGCAGGCGCCGGAAGCCGAAGCGGTGATCGAAAACGCCGCGGGGTACCTGGGTGCCCGGCTCGTGCTCGTCGGGCGCGAGATCGGATACGAGGTGGTCTCCTCGTCGCTCGACGGGGTGGCCGCGCGCATCCGCGGACGCCGCGGCACGTACGAGATCGCGATCCCGCTGCTCGGACGCCACCAGGCGGTGAACGCCGCCGTCGCCGTGGCGGCGGCGGAAGAGCTCGTCCCGTCGTCGCGGGACGGCGCGGCCGGCCCGACGCTCGGCCCCGAAGCGGTGCGCGCCGGCATCGCCGGGGTGCGGTGGCCGGCGCGGGTGGAGCTCGTGGCGCGGCGCCCGTATACGATCGTCGACGTCGGACACAATCCCGCGTCGATGGCCGCGCTCGTCGCCACGCTGCGGGAGCTACTCGGCGGCCGGCGCCTCGTCGTGGCCTTCGGCATGCTCGCGACGAAGGACTACCACGCCGTCACCGCGCTGCTCGCGCCGCTCGCCGCCGCCGTTGTGACGACGACCCCCGACAATCCGCACGCGCTCGCCGCCGCGGACCTCGCGGCGGAGGTGCGCCGGTACACACCGCACGTCGAAGCCGTGGACAACCGCCGGGCCGCGGTTGCGCGCGCCAGGCAGCTGACCGGGCCCGACGACGTCCTGGTCGTGACGGGCTCCTTCTACTTCGTCGGCGAGGCGCGCGGCTGGCTGCTTCGAAGGAGCGCTTTCGAACCGGCCAGAACCTAAGCGGAACCATGTGGGTCGACCTGCTCGTCGAAAATCTCCTCACGCGCTCCCCCGGGCCGCACGTCATCAACGACGCCAAGACGCCGTCCGGGCACGTCACGGTGGCGCACCTGCGCGGCGTCCTGATGCACGAGTGCATCGCCCGGGCGCTGCGCGACCGCGGCGTCGAGACGGCCTTCCTGTACGGTTTCGACGACTACGATCCGATGGACGACCTGCCGCCGTCGCTGCCGGACTACGCGCGGTATATGGGCATGCCGCTCGCCGAGATCCCGGCGCCGCCGGCGGACGCGGACGGGGCGGTGGGAGGCCCGCCGCGCGCCGCCGCGCCCAGCTACGCGCGGTATTTCGCCGACGAGTTCGAGGCGGTGTTCACGCGGCTCGGCGCCCGCCCGCGCATCTACCGGACCTCGGAGATGTACCGGACCGGCGGCTTCGACCGGGGCATCCGGCTCGCGCTCGACCGGGTCGCGGAGGTCCGCGAGATCTGGCGCGAAGTGACCTCGAGCAAGCGGATCGACGAGAACTGGTGGCCGGTGCAGGTGCTCTGCGAGGGCTGCGGCCGTATCGGCACGACGAATATCCTGGCGTGGGACGGCGACGAGGTCGAGTACGTCTGCGCGCCGGACAAGGTGACGTGGGCCCGGGGCTGCGGCCACCGCGGCCGCCGCTCGCCGTTTCGCGGCGGCGCGAAGCTGCTGTACCGGATGGAGTGGCCGGCGAAGTGGGACGCGCTCGGCGTGACCGTGGAGGGGGCGGGGAAGGACCACATGACCCGCGGCGGCTCGCACGACGTCGCCGTCTCCCTGAGCGAGCGAATCTTCGGACGGACGGCCCCGTACGCGTTCGCGTACGAGTTTTTGCTGTACGGCGGCAAGAAGATGAGCACGTCCAAGGCCGTCGGCGCCACCGCGGCGGAGATCCTCGAGGTGCTGCGCGAGGAGCTGGCCCGGTTCCTGATCGTGCGGCCGCACCCGCGCAAGCAGGTGGACTTCGACCCGTTCGGGGACACGATCCCGAACCTGTACGACGAATACGACCGCGCCGCGGCGGCGTACTTCGGGGAGGTCGCCAACGAGGACCTCGCGCGGACCTTCTACTTCTCCCGGGTCGACGGGGAGCAGCCGCGGTGCTACCGGCCGAGGTTTTCCAAGGTCGCCCAGCTGATGCAGATCCCGTCGGTGGACATCGTTGAGGCGGTGGAGCGCGACAAGGGCGCGCCGCTCGCCGACGCCGACCGCGCCGAGCTCGCCCGCCGCATCGAGGACGCGCGGCGCTGGCTGGCCGCCTACGCGCCGGAGTCGGCGAAGTTCGAGATCCGGCCGGTGCTGCCCGAAGGCGCCGCGACGTTGTCGCCGGCCCAGCGGCAGTATCTCGCGCGCGTGGCCGACGCGCTGGCCGTCCGGCGGTGGACCGGCGAAGAGCTGCACGCGCACCTGCACGCGGTGAAGGCGGAGCTTGGGCTCGGCCCGCGCGAGGCGTTTGGCGCGGTGTACCAGGCGCTGCTCGGCAAGGACTCCGGTCCACAGGCCGGCTGGCTGCTCGCCGCGCTCGATTCGCGATTCGTCCAGGCGCGCCTCAGGGAGGCGGCCCGCGATGCCGCCTGACCCGCCGCCCGGCGGCCTCCGGCGGGTGGTCGTCGCCGCGCTCGCGCCGAAGCCCGGCCGTACGGAGGCCGACGCCGCGCCCAACGACCCGCACGCCGCGGCGATCGAGGCGGTGGATCCCCGCGTGCGCCTCGTCCGCGTGAGCCACCGTGCCCACTGGCTCGAGGAGGCGCCCGAGGCCGAGGTGATCGTGGGCTTCCGGCCGCTCCGCGAGGGCGCGACCCGCGCGAGGCACCTCCGCTGGGTGCACTCGACGGGCGCGGGCGTGGAGAACCTGTGCCGGGACGTGGCCGGCACCGACATCATCGTCACGAACTCGCACACGCACGGCGACGTGATCGCCGAACACGTCATGGCGCTCGTCCTCGCGCACAGCCGCCGGCTGCCGGTGGCGCTCGCACGGCAGGCCGAGAGCCGGTGGATGCGGGACGGCGCCGTCGGCACCGTGATTCGCGGCAGGACGATGGGGATTGTGGGGCTCGGGACGATCGGGACCGAGCTGGCCCGCCGCGCCGCGGCGTTCGGGATGCGCGTGTGGGGCGTCCGCCGGTCGGGCGCCGCCGTGCCGGGCGTCGACCGCGTCGTCGCGCCGGCGGCGATGGACGACGTACTGAGCGCCGCCGACGTGCTCGCGATCACCGTGCCGCTCACGCCCGAGACCCGCGGCCTCGTCGGGGCGCGGGAGCTCGCGCTCCTGCCGCGCGGCGCCTTCCTCGTCAACGTGGGCCGCGGCGGCATCGTAGACGAAGGGGCGCTCGCCGCCGCCATTCAGTCCAGGCACCTCGCGGGCGCCGGGCTCGACGTCTTCGAGCAGGAGCCGCTGCCCGCCTCGAGCCCGCTGTGGCGTCTGCCGGGCGTGATCATCACACCGCACGTCGCCGGATCGTCGCCGGGCTTCCTCGAGAGGGCCGTACCGTTCTTCTGCGAAAACCTCCGGCGCTATCTCGCCGGGGAACCGCTCCTGAACCGGGTGGACGTGACGCGGGGATACTGAACAGTAGGAGGGCGCTATGAAGCGCTATCAGACCGACCGTATCAGAAACGTCGCCGTGGCGGGCCACGGCGGCACCGGGAAGACCACCCTCGTCGAGGCGATGCTGTTCGCCGCGAAGGCGATCGACCGCATGGGCCGCGTCGAGGACGGCACGACGGCGACGGACTTCGATCCCGAGGAAGCCCGCCGCCGGATCACGATCAGCGCGGCGATCGCGCCGCTCGAGTGGAAGGACCACAAGATCAACCTCGTCGACGCGCCCGGGTACCCCGACTTTGTCGGCGAGGTCGCCGGCGCGATGCGCGCCGTCGAGAGCGTGCTCATCGCCGTGGACGCGGTGTCCGGGGTGGAGGTCCAGACGGAGAAGGCGTGGAGCCTCGCCGGCGGCGAGCAGCGCAGCCGCGCCTTCGTCGTCACCCGCATGGACCGCGAAAACGCCGCCTTCGCCGGCGCCCTGGAAGCGGTGCAGACGAAGTTCGGGAGGGGCGTGGTCGCAGTGCAGTGGCCGATCGGCGCGGAGGGCTCCTTCGCCGGCGTCGTCGACCTGCTGGAGATGCAGGGGCACGGGGCGTCGGGTCCCGTCCCGGCCGACAAGATTCCCGCCGACGCGATGGACGCGGCGCGCTCGGCGCGCGAGCGGCTCGTCGAGGCGATCGCGGAGTCCGACGACGCCCTCACCGAGGTGTATCTGGAGAAGGGTGAGCTGACCGCGGAGCAGGTGACGAAGGGCCTCCACGCCGGCGTGCGGGCCGGGACGATCGTCCCCGTGTTCTGCGCCGCGGCGTCGCACAACGCCCTGGGGGTGGTCCCGCTGCTCGACGCGATCGTGAGCCTGCTGCCGGCCGCGGGCGAGGGCGGCCCGGTGGCGGCGCGGAGCGCCAAGGGCGAGGAGGTCACGCTGACGCCGGATCCCGGCGGTGTCCTCGCCGCGCAGGTCTGGAAAACGATGGCCGATCCGTACGTCGGCAAGCTCTCGTATCTTCGCGTCGTGAGCGGCACGCTCAAGTCCGATTCCCAGGTCTGGAACGCCGCTCACAACAAGCTGGAGCGCATCGGCCAGCTCTTCGTGCTCCGCGGCAAGCACCAGGAGCCCACGCCCGAGCTGCCGGCGGGCGACGTGGGGGCGGTCGCCAAACTCGCCGAGACCGCGACCGGCGATACGCTGACCGACAAGGACAAGCCTGTCTCGCTGCCGCCGATCGAGTTTCCGAAGCCGGCGATCGCGATGGCCGTCGAGCCGAAGAGCAAGACCGACGAGGATAAGCTCGGCAGCGCGCTGGCGCGTCTGACCGAGGAGGACCATACACTCCAGGTGCAGCGCGCGAGCGAGATGCATCAGACGCTGATCTCCGGCATGGGCGAATCGCACCTCGAGATCGTGGCCGACCGCCTGCGCCGCAAGTTCGGCGTCGACGTGGTGCTGTCGGTGCCGCGCGTGCCGTACCGCGAGACCGTGCGCGCCCACGCCCGGGTCCAGGGCAAGTACAAGAAGCAGACCGGCGGCCGCGGGCAGTACGGCGACTGCTGGATCGAGATGGACCCCAAGCCGCGCGGCGGCGGTTACGAGTTCGTGGACAAGATCTTCGGCGGCGCGATCCCGCGCCAGTTCATCCCCGCGGTGGAGAAGGGCATGAAGGAAGCCATCAACGAGGGCGTCGTCGCCGGCTACAACGTCGTCGACATCAGGATCACGCTGGTCGACGGCTCGTACCACGACGTGGACTCCTCGGAAATGGCGTTCAAGATTGCCGCGTCGATGGCGTTCAAGAAGGCGATGCAGGAGGCCAAACCCGTCCTGCTCGAGCCGGTCGTGGACGTCGCCGTGCACGTCCCGGATGAGCAGATGGGCGACATCATCGGCGACCTCAACAGCAAGCGCGGGCGGATTCAGGGGATGGAGCCGAACGGGGACGGGACCACGACCGTGCGCGGGCAGGTGCCGATGGCGGAGATGCTGCGGTACGCGTCGGATCTGCGCTCGCTGACCGGCGGCCGCGGCACCTTCGAGCAGACGTTCTCCCACTACGACGAAGTGCCGTCGCACATCGCCGAGAAGGTGACCGCGGAAGCGCGGAAGCAGAAGGAGGCCGTCGAGGCGCACCACTAGCCGTGCGGCGCTCGAGCTTCTGGGTGGTGATGTTGGTGCTGGCGGCGGGGCTGCGCCCCGCCGCCCCGGCTTTCTCCGCGCCGTCTGTGACGCTCGAGTTTTGGACGATCTCGCTCAAGCCGGACCTCACGGCCCACATCGAAGACGTCGTGCGCCGCTACGAGCAGGCCCACGCCGGCGTCCGGGTCAAATGGGTCGACGTCGACTACCAGGTCCTCGACCAGAAGCTCCTATCCGCGATCGCCGGCGGCGTCGGCCCGGACGTCGTCAACCTGAACACCGAGCTCACGGTCCGCATGGCGCAGGAGCGCGCGCTCGTGGACATGGACGCCGCCGTGCCGCCGGACCTGCGCGGCCGCTACTTCCCGAACATCTGGGCGTCGCTGCGCGTCGGCGGCCGCGCGTACGGCATCCCGTGGTACGTGGAGCCGGACGTGCTCGCCTACAACCGCGGCCTGTTCCGGCGCGCCGGGCTCGATCCGGCCCGCCCCCCGGCCACGATGAACGACTACATTGAGGACGCGGTCCGCATCAAGCAGAAGACCGACGTCTACGGGTTCATGCCGAACGTCGACAAGATCCGCATGCTGACGCTGTTCCAGGAGGAAGGCCTACCGGTGCTGACCCCGGACCGGCGCCGCGCCGTGTTCGACAGCCCGGCCCACGTGGCACTCCTGGCCCGCTACGTCGATCTCTACAAGCATGACCTCTTTCCGACGGACACGCTGCGCCGCGGGTACCTCGGCGCGACGGAGCGCTACTCCTCAGGCCAGCTCGGCATGCTCGTCGTCGGCCCGGAGTTCATCCAGCGCGTGCACAGCGACGGCCCGGACGCCTACCGTGAGACGCTGGTCGCGCCGATGCCGCTCGGGCACGGGCATGTAGTCGATCTGCCGACGATGGACGTCGCGGTGCCGGTCCAGAGCCGCCACCGGACGGAGGCCGTGGACTTCGCGCTCTTCGTCACGAACGACGAGAACCAGCTCGCGTTCTCGCACGTGGTCGTGGCGTTTCCCTCGACGCGCCGCGCCGCGGCGAACCCGTACTTCACCCGGCCGGGCGCGAGCCCCGAGGACCGTGCCCGGGCGATCGCGGCGCGCGAGCTGGGCATCGCCCGCGACCTGACCGTGGTCACGCCGCACAGCGACGAGCTCTTCCGGATGTTTCAGGAAGCGGTAGAGAGCGCGTTCCTCGGCCGCATGACGCCGCAGCAGGCGCTCACGTGGGCGGCCCGGGAGTGGGACCGCCGGCTCTGACTAGCGGCCGGTGCCGGGGTAGAGCAGGTACTTCTCGCGGATCTGCATGAACCGCGCCAGCGCCGACTGCCAGGAATCTTCGATTTGGGCCGGCGAGCGCCCGGCGATGAACGCCCGCCGCACCTCGTCCGTACCCATGTCGATGTCGAAGACGTACTGGTCGCCCCACCTGCCGCCCCACCGGAACTGGTTCGGATAGAGCTGCCGGAACGCCTGAATGATGTCGAGCGTGAGCCGCACCGGCCGGTACGCCGCGCGGTCGGTGATGCGGACCTCCACGCCGGCGTACCGCGGCCCGCCCGAGTCCGTCCACGGCTCGCCGCTCCAGTAGACCTCGCGGAAGGCCACGCCGGCCGGGTGGAGCGCTTCGAGCGCGGCGCGCAGCCGCCACGGCTGCACGAACGTCTGCCCGACGACCTCGAACGGCTTCGTCGTCAGCACGCCGACGGAGAGGTTGGTGTCGCCGATCGGGCCCATCGCCGGGTAGAGCAGCGCGGTGCCGAAGTGCGGAATGCCCGGCGAGGTCATCACCCACGGCAGGCCGGTCTGGTCGAACCACATCGAGCGGTTCCAGCCTTCCATTTTGACGACCAAGAGGCGCGCGTTCACGTGGGATTCCGCGTTGATGTACTCCGCCAGCTCGCCGACCGTCATCCCGTGCACGATCGGAATCGGGTACATGCCGATGAACGACGACCACCGCGGGTCGAGCACCGGGCCCTCGACCAGGTCGCCGCCGAGGGGATCCGGCCGGTCCAGCACGACGAAGAGCAGGTTGTTCTCGGCGGCGGCCTGCATCGCCAGCGCCATCGTGGAGACGTACGTGTAGAACCGCGCGCCGACGTCCTGGATGTCGAAGACGAGCACGTCCAGCCCGCGCAGCATCGCCGCGCTGGGTTTGCGGTTGCCGCCGTAGAGGCTGTAGACCGGAAGGCCGGTCTTCGGATCGGCCGCGTTGGCGACGGCCGCGCCGGCGCCGCCGTTTCCGCGGATGCCGTGCTCCGGGCCGAACAGCGTCACGAGGTGGATGTCGCGCCGGGCGGCGAGCAGGTCCGCGCTGCTGCGGAGATCCGGCGTGACGCCGGTCGGGTTGGTGATGAGACCGATCCGCTTGCCGCGCAGCGCCTCCGGCATGTTCTGGAGGAGGACGTCGAGGCCGGTCCGCACCGGGCCGACCGCCTGAATCGTTACCGTGCTCGGCGGCGCCGCCGGCGCGTTCTGGGCATGGCCGATCGGAGGCAGGGTGAGGGCCGGCACGAGCACGATGAGGAGCAGGCGGACCCAGTATCTTGCGTGCGCTGTGATCGTCATGGTTTGGCTCCGTCAGGTGGTGTGCGGCCGGCGGCTGCTCCCGTGCCGGCCGACCCGCGGCCGGCGACGATGAAATCCCAGCGACCTCGCGCTCACATTCGCTGCGCCGCGCGGAAAGCCTTGTTGTGAACGGTTTTCCCCGCGTGCCGCGCCGGGCGCGGGTTGCTCCGCGCGCCTTGACGCTGGGGGGCCGATGCCATACGATTTGGGGTGCCGGACCGGGCGCGTAGCTCAGGGGTCAGAGCGCTTCCTTGACACGGAAGAGGTCCGAGGTTCAAGTCCTCGCGCGCCCACCATGTTTTTCAAGTGTTGCCGCACCTGAGTTACTTCGCGAATCGCTTCAGTTTTATTAGCAAAATTATTAGCAGCGGCAACAGCCCGTTCTTGACCGCGGGTGCTGGCCCACACATACCGGTCGAGCGTGAACGAGGGTCGCTTGTGCCCCAGGCAAGGCTGCGAGTCTCATGGTTCGCCTCGCGATCACGGAGGTAGTCCTGCAGAAACTCCGTGACCCTCAGACGTGGCTCCCCGTAAGGCCCCGCGCCTGCGGAAAACGCGGGATGGTGCGCCAGGGCCGAGCGGAACTCCTCGGCGGCCCGGTGCGTCTTAAAACCTCGCGTCCATTTGTAGCGCCGGGTCTTTGTCGTTGGGTCGAGCCCGGCATAGACCGCAACCGCGTATTGCTTGCCGCGTCTAGTGCGGTACGTGATGATGGACGCGCCACCCAATCCCCATTCCCCCCCCTCGCCAAAAGGAAGATTTGCGGCGAGGGGTTCGCGGCGGGAGTAAGGGCGGCCTGCGCATGACCGAAACAGTACCAGGGCAGGCTCCGACGCAGGGTGGTAACCTTTTGGCGACTACGAGGCGGTGAGCCGCGGGCAAGAACGGAGAGGCGCCAGCGGATCCTATTTGCTCATGGCGGTGACGCGACATTCCCGGCATGCGCAGCGATAGCCTCGGCGTTGGTCTTGCGGCGCAAGTACCACAGAGAAGCAACGTCGGGGGCAGCTGAGAGCGTGTAGTCACCCGCCGTCCAGCTGTCCTCAAATGACCGAGATTTACACTTAGGCCTGGCGAGAGCGGCGGCGCCCGCGGGCGACACGCTCGGGGCATCAACCAACTGGGAACAAACAGGAAGATTCTCGCGTTGATCGCTACGGATGAAGTGGGAATCATGTTCTTCTCGGATGACATCCCGAATCTGCAATCACTTAGGCAAACCGCGCAGGCGCGCAAAGCGCGTGTTCTGCAATTCCATGGAGGGTAGATGATGGCTACGCAGTTGGATCGGATTGAGCGGATGCTGCAAGCTCTTTGTGATCACCTCGGTCTTCATGATGAGAATGCACCACGTACAGAGACTGTGAAGCACCTTGCATCTAAAAACGGATCCCGACACGTTGGTATCGTGTCTCGGTTCGAGCATGGCTGGGGGTTTATTGAATCCGCGGAGCTGGGCCGCAACTTCTTCGTTCACTACAGCGACGTCGAGGGGACCGGGCTTCGATTGCTCGAGGCCGGGGAACAGGTGTCCTTCGAGGTCGGCCCGGGCAAGGATGGGCGGCCCAAGGCCGTGCGGGTGCGGCGTCAAGGCGTACGGCAAGCGTCGCCGGGACAGCCCCAGGTGGAGGCGGCTCCCAGCCAGGAGTCTGATACAGCTCTTACCGGTGCCCAGGAAGCTGGCAACGCGGAAGACGATATGCCGCAGCCCGAGACGTCTCAGGTGCTCCCTCCGCGGTCGTCTCCCCGAGGGACCACAATCAGGCGCGCCCCTCTTGGCGCGGCGCCCGGCAGACGCCCGGCGATCTCATGGTGAGGGCACTGGATTGCGAAGCCACGCCCATCGTATTTCACGAGCGATACGACGCCACAGACTAGCGTCTGCCGCTGCGTTTCATCGCTTCCCACCGACGCTTAGCTTCTTCGATGAGGCTGTCACTTACAAAAAGGTAGATCCCGCGCGGTGACGCCGATTTGTCGAGGGCGGCGGCAAGCTCGGCAGAGCCTCGGCTGATCAGGAATGCCGAGTATCCCGCACCCGGGCAGTGAAGCCGGTCATAGTCCCGTGCACCGGTTCGCTGTACGCTCGGCCGTGCTCAAACACGGTTGGAGGCGAGAGCGACGTGGCCGGAGTTGTCTTTATGTCAGGGTTCAGGGAACGTGATTGTTCGTGACCGCGAACACCCCCGCAGGCCTCGCCGTGATCGCTTGGTTTGGACGTGCCCTGAGGACAGGTTCGCAGGAGCACCACGGCGAGAGATCTTCTACGAGACGTAGCGCGGCTGACTAGAGATGCTGTCCCGAACGTAGAACCCGGTGCAGTAGTGGCAACTCCGCTCACTTCAGCCCCGTGACCCTTAAAGCCGCATCTCGTAGCGTTTACGGCCCACTTGACGGGCAGCAATCATTCAAGATATTGTTTGATCAATGAATAACTTGAGCAGACCCTCAGGTCACCGGAGCTTCAAGGACGAGCTGTACGCGGAGTTTGCCCGTATCGGTCAGGCGCTCGCGAGTCCCAAGCGGCTGGAAATGCTGGATCTGCTGGCCCAGCGGGAATGGCCGGTCGAGGAGCTTGCGCGCGAGATGGACCAGACGCTGGCCAATACCTCGCAGCATCTTCAGGTACTGCTGCGCGCCCGCCTGGTGGAGGTGCGCCGCCAAGGCACCCGCGCGTACTACCGGCTGGCCGGCGGAGACGTCTACCGATTGTGGCAGGCCATACGCGAGCTGGGCGAGGTGCGTTTGGCCGAGGTGCCCGCGGTGGTCAGACGGCATCTCGGCGAGCGTCCGGACGTACAGGTGCTCAACGTCACCGAGCTGCTCCGGCGCGTCAGGGCAGGGGACATTATCCTCCTCGACGTGCGCCCGGTGGAGGAGTATCGTGCCGGGCATCTCCCGGGAGCGCGGCCGGTGCCGCTCGCGGAGTTGACGCGGACCCTCAAGACGCTGCCCAAGCATCGCGACCTCGTGGTGTACTGCCGGGGTCCCTACTGCGTCTTATCGGACGAAGCGGTGGCCCTCCTCCATCGCAAGGGATTTCGAGCGCGACGCCTCGCCCTGGGGTTTCCGGACTGGCAGGCGCTGCGACATTCAGCGACGTCGTAGCGGAGGTCCTAAGGCATGAACGTGCAGACCTTACGGCAACAGCTGGAGCGTCACCAGCCGGTGACAGTCCTGGACATCCGCGTGGCCGAGTCCCGCGCGGAGTGGGCGATCCCGGGAAGCCGGTGGGTGGATGCCTACCACGCTGTCAAGCGCGGAGATTGCCGGCCGCTTGCGGCGCTGGACCTTCCCGTTGGAGCACTTGTCGTGGTGGTCTGCGAGATGGGGGCGACCAGCCAGCTTGCGGCGACCTACCTGCGCTCCAAAGGGGTGGCGGCGGAGTCCCTCGACGGCGGGATGCAGGCGTGGAGCCTCGCCTGGAACCTCGCGGAACTGCGGGTGGCCGGCGGTGTCACCGTGATTCAGGTCCGCCGGACGGGCAAGGGGTGCCTCTCATACGTCGTCGCCGATCACGACGAGGCCCTGGTCATCGACCCGGCCCTGGGCTCGGACGTCTACCGCGAGATCGCCGGCGCGAGAGGGCTCAAGATCCTCGGGGTCGTGGACACGCACG
Source organism: bacterium (assembly GCA_035934535.1). Classification (GTDB taxonomy): domain Bacteria; phylum Sysuimicrobiota; class Sysuimicrobiia; order Sysuimicrobiales; family Segetimicrobiaceae; genus DASSJF01. The sequence continues at coordinate 5,736 of DASYXS010000076.1, read as the reverse complement.
TCCACGCAGATCATCTGTCGCGCTCGCGTCTCCTGGCGCAGGACCTGGGGATTCCACACTATCTTCCCGCGCAAGACCGTGTGCATTTTCCCTTTGAGCCCCTCCGAGACGGCGATCGCATCCCGCTGGGTGGAACGGCGCTGAAAGTCCTGCACACGCCGGGGCATACGTGGGAGAGCTCCGCGTATCATCTCCCGGCGGGCGGCGTGTTCACCGGCGATACGTTGTTCCTGGACGGCGTGGGACGGCCGGATCTTGAGGCGCGCGCCGGCGAGGCGGAGGAGCGCGGCCGCGCCCTCTACCAGTCTCTTCAGCGGCTCGTCTCGCTGCCGGAGGAGACCCAAGTCCTGCCGGGGCACGCGGGCGGTCCACTTCCGTTTGACGGCGTTCCATGGGCTGCGCCGCTCGCGGCGGTACGCTCCAGGGTGCCACTGCTGCAGTTGAGCGAAGCCGAATTCGTGCACACCGTGCTGTCGCGGATCCCGTCCACGCCTCCCAACCATGGCCGCATCGTCGCGTTGAACGAAGCGGGCCGGTGGCCGGAGGACGACCCGACCGTCCTGGAAGCCGGGGCCAACCGGTGCGCGGTCGCGTAGGAGCCGGCGGAGCCGTCGAGGATCACCAGCGCCGCCGGACGGACACGCAATGGGACTGAGGGTTCCTTCTGTCGCCGGGACGCTGCCGGGCGAAGCGCAGCCCGTGGCACTGGGACTGCGCGCGAACCTGGCGCAATTCGGCCTTCTCGTCCTGATCAACGCTTTCGTGGGCGGGATGGTGGGGCTCGAGCGTGCGGTGCTGCCGCTCATTGCCGAGCACGACTTTGGGCTCGCGTCCAAGAGCGTTATCCTCTCCTTCCTGGTCAGTTTCGGGATCGTCAAGGCGTTGACCAACCTCTTCGCCGGCCGGTACGCCGAGGTCGTGGGCCGGAAGCGGCTGCTGGTAGCGGGCTGGCTTGTTGGTCTCCCCGTCCCCTTTATGATCATGTGGGCGCCGTCGTGGGGCTGGGTCACCGCCGCCAACGTGCTCCTTGGCATCAACCAGGGACTCTGCTGGTCGATGACCGTCATCATGAAAATCGACTTGGTCGGCCCGAACCGCCGGGGGCTCGCCATGGGCCTCAACGAATCCGCCGGCTACGGGGCGGTGGCGCTCGCGGCGCTGGCCTCCGGCTATCTCGCGAGCGCCTATGGGCTACGGCCGGTCCCCTTCTACCTCGGCGTGGCGTTCGCGGCGCTGGGGTTGGGCCTCTCGGCGGTGTTCGCGCGCGACACCACGGCGCACGCGAGGCACGAGGCCCGGGTGCACCACGACGGTCCGGCCGCCCCGCCGCCGTTTCGCGAGATATTCATCCGAACCAGCTGGCGCGACCGGAATCTATTCGCCTGCAGCCAGGCGGGGCTGGTGAACAATCTGAACGACGGGATGGCGTGGGGTCTCCTCCCGTTGTTCTTCGCCGCATCCGGTCTCGGGGTCGCGCGCATCGGCGTGCTGGCCGCAACCTATCCGGCCGTGTGGGGGATCGGACAGCTCGCAACCGGTGCGCTCTCGGACCGGTGGGGCCGGAAATGGATGATTGTCTCGGGGATGTGGACACAGGCGCTCGGGATCTGGCTCATCGTGGCCGCCCCGCGGCTCGCGCCCGAGGGCGGACGGTTCGGGCTCTGGGCCACGGGTGCCGTGCTGCTCGGTCTGGGGACGGCACTCGTCTACCCGACGCTGCTCGCCGCGATCGGCGACGTCGCTCATCCGTCGTGGCGCGCCTCGGCCGTCGGTGTCTATCGCCTCTGGCGGGACCTGGGGTACGCGGTGGGCGCGCTCCTCTCCGGCATCGTCGCGGATCTCTTCGGTCTCGCGTGGGCCATCGTCACCGTCGGTGGACTGACGTTCCTCTCCGGCATCGTGGCGGCCGTTCGGATGAGAAGCGCACCCGAGGCTCGCCAGGCGAGCTAAGCGTACTCGGAGGAGGGTGATTCGACATGCCCGGCAAGACGATCGCCGTGCTCGGCGGCGGCGTGGGAGGCTTGGTGGCCGCGAACACCCTGCGGCGGCTCCTTCCGCAGCAACATCGCGTCGTGCTGATCGAACGGGAGCGCCAACACGCGTTCGCGCCGTCGTTTCTGTGGCTGATGATCGGCGCGCGCCGACAGGATCAGGTGGTCCGGGACCCCCGTACCCTCACGGCTCCGGGCGTTGAGCTGGTGCAGACCGAGGTCCTGGGGATTGACGTGACCGGTCAGCACGTCGAGACGACCCGCGAACCTATCAGCTTCGATTACCTGATCCTCGCGCTCGGCGCCGAGTACGCACCGCAGTCCGTCCCGGGGTTGGATGCCACGGCACACACCTTCTACACCTGGAGCGGCGCGGCGGCGTTACAGCAGGCCCTCCAGGCGTTCCCGGACCGAGGCGGCACAGTGGCGGTCGCCATCTGCGGGATGCCCTACAAGTGTCCGGGGGCGCCGCACGAGGGTGCGATGTTGATCGCCGACTACTTCCGTCGCCGGGGGAGCAGCCGCGGGGTCGAGGTACACCTGTTTACGCCCGAGCCGCAGCCCCTGCCCGTCGCGGGCCCCGTGCTCGGTGCCGCGGTCCAGGAGATGTTGCGGACGCGGAACGTGATCTTTCATCCACAACATAAGGTCTCGGCGGTGGAGGGTGCCGCACGGCGATTGCAGTTTGACGGACGGGAGCCGGTAGCATTCGATCTTCTGGTGACAATCCCGCCACATCGAGGCTGCCGGGTCGCACGCGAGGCGGGACTCGCGAACGACGCCGGCTGGGTGCCGGTCGATCGCGCGACGCTCAGAACGCGGGACGAAAACGTCTACGCGATTGGCGACATGACGGCCATCTCCATCCCCGGGCGGTGGAAGTCCGATGTCCCGCTGCTCCTGCCAAAGGCCGGGGTCTTCGCGCACGCCCAGGGCGAGGTCGTGGCCCACCGGCTCGCGGCGGAGATCACCGGCGCGCCTCCGGCAGAATTCGACGGCTACGGGTACTGCATGCTGGAAGCCGGAGGCGGCATCGCCGGGATGGCCTACGGGAACTTCTTCGCGGAGCCACACCCGCAGATCGAGCTCCGGCGGCCGGGGCGGGGCTGGCACTGGGGCAAGGTGCTCTTTGAGCAGTGGTGGCTCGCGCCTCTGGGGGTACGGCGCGAAGCCCTCAAGGCCGCTCTGGCGCTTGGCGCACGCTCCCTCGGTCTCCGGGCTGTGGCTTGAGCACCGGGCAACCTCTCATCAATGATGCCAAGAATGCCGCCTGTGCCCACGCCCCGAGAATCGCTTGAGGTTGGCCACGTCTTCGATCGCGAGGCCAGGCGGTACGATGCGTGGTTTGACTCACCCGCGGGACAGGTCCTGTTCCGAGCGGAGGTGGAGGCCGTTCGCCGCCTGGTCAGAGGTCTACCCGGCCCGTGGCTGGAGGTCGGGGTCGGCACGGGCCGGTTTGCCCAGGCGCTGGGGGTCCCCTATGGAGTGGACCCTGCGTGGGGTGTCCTGCAACTTGCCCGGCGCCGCGGCATTCGCGTTGTTCAGGGGCGGGGCGAGGCGCTGCCGTTCCTTGACCGGACAGTGGGGACTGTGCTGCTGATCATGACCCTCTGCTTCGCGGATCCGCTTCCCCTGCTTGAGGACGCGAAACGGGTCCTCGCGCCCGGAGGCGGAATCATTGTAGCCGACATTCTCCGGGACAGTCTCTGGGGGCGCTGGTACCTGGATAAGAAGGCCGCTGGGGACCTGTTCTACCAGCACGCCGGGTTCTACTCGCTGGAGGAATTGCAGGAATTGTTGGTCCGCGCCGGCCTCGCATTCGCAGGCGCGTCTTCCACGCTCACCCAGCCGCCCAGCGAATCAGTAACAGCCGAACCGGTCTATGACGGAATCAGGCCGGGAGCCTCCTTTGTGTGTTTGCGGGCGGGGGTCCCGGGCCGGAAAGACTTCTCGATCCTCAACCGCCCTCGACGACAATCTGGAGGAAGGACACCGTGGCCGGAAAAACCCTCACGATCTTCCTGACGACGGCTCCCTACGCGGGTGAGCACGCCTCGACCGCAATGCGCCTCGCCAAGGCGGCGCTCGAGGCCGGGCACCGAGTGAACCTGTTCGCCTCGGCGGACGGCGTCTATGCTTTCACAGCGGGCCACCGGGCCAAGGGGTTACCCAACGCCGAAGCCGGCTTTCGGCAGCTAATTGACCAGGAACTGCACGTGGAGTTGTGCGGGAGTTGCCTGACCATTCGTGGGCTGGGGCCGGAGCATCGTCTGTCAGGCGCCGAGCCATCCTCGATGCTGGGACTGTTCCGCCTGCTCCGCGACAGCGATGCCCTCATCACCGTCGGGAGCTAAGGATGGAGCGACTGTGCCTCGTCATCCGAACGGCTCCGTACGGGCACCTCGCGGCGGCTGAGGGCGTGCGGCATTTGATCGGGGCTGCGACCGCGGGGATGGAGGTGACCGCCGTTCTGGTGGACGACGGCATCTACGTCGCCAAGCACGGCCAGGATCCGGGCGACACGGGGTGGACGAGCCTGTCCAGCGCCCTGCAGCAAGTTCTGCAACCGGATGCCCGCGCAGCATCCCGCCGGATCCCGGTCTACGTGCACACGCCATCGGCAGAGACCCGCGGGGTGACCCGTCTCGATCTCACGCCGGGCGTGGAGCTCATCGACGATGACCGTCTCGTCGAGATCCTCGCGGAGGCCGGCGGCGTGCTCATCTTCTAAGACGGAGGGAGAGGGATGCTCCAGACGCTGGTTCTGATTACGAGTCCGCCGTACTCGCCACAGGCGCAGCGCGCGCTCATCCTCGCGGCAGCGTTGCGCACGCGGGGAATTGCCGTTGGCGTGGTGCTCCTGCAGGATGCGGTCTTCGCCGCAGTCCCGCCGAACGCGCCGCCCGCCGCCGCGACAATCGATGCGCTCCTGTCGAACGCGGTCCCAGTCTACGTCGCCGAGCACGATCTCAGGTTGCGCGGCTTCTCCGCCGTCGGACTCCCGGCAGGTGTCCAGCCCGTGGATGACCGTCGCATCGTGGACTTGGTGATGACGGACAATACACGGGCCCTGGGCTGCTTCTGATGGGAGCGGACGCCATGCGCGACCCGGTCGAGGAGATCCTCACGACGGCACGCACCGTGGCCATGGTCGGGCTGTCGCCGGATCCGCAACGGTGGAGCTATAGGGTTGCTGAGTATCTCCGGCGCCACGGGTACAGGGTCATTCCCGTGAACCCCACCGTGGCATGCGTGCTCGGCGAGCGCGCCTACCCGACGCTCCGGGCGATTCCCCAGCCGGTCGATGTGGTGACCATCTTCCGCAGCCTGGAGCACGTCCCCGGCGTCGTCGATGCGGCGGTCGCCATCGGCGCGAGAGCGATCTGGATGCCGGAGGGAGTCCGGCACGAGCGCGCCGCAGCGCGGGCCGAGGCCGCTGGGATCCTGGTTGTGATGGACCGGTGCATGAAGCAGGAACATGAACGGCTTCTGCGCGCCGACCTCGTACCCGAGGAGGACGGGGCCCGCGTGCACCGACCCCAGGTGAGACCGTGAGAATTTTTGATGTCCATGTGCATTACCCCTGGTGGGATGCGGGAAAGGAGGGGTTCGTAGACCGCCTGCGGGAGGTATGTGAAGACGCGGGAGTCACAAAAGTCGCCATGATCGGCCGGCGCGGCCAGGGGAACGATGAGGTCCAGGAGATGTTCGAGCGCCAGCCCGATCTGATCATCGGTCTGGCGCA
>DASYXS010000072.1:0-11509 GCA_035934535.1 bacterium | reverse complement strand
GGCCGCTCCCCAGGCGCGGCGACTCGCTGCGCGCGGTGGCGCGCGACGTGGTGGCATGCGCCCGCTGCCCGCGCCTGCGCCGCCACTGCACGGCGGTGGCGGCGGCGCGCAAGCGCGAGTTCTCGGCGTGGACCTACTGGGGGCGTCCTGTGCCGGGGTTCGGCGATCCCGCCGCGCGCCTGCTGATCGTGGGGCTGGCCCCCGCGGCGCACGGGGCGAATCGCACAGGCCGGATGTTCACCGGCGACCGCTCCGGCGACTGGCTGTTCCGGGCGATGCACCGCGCCGGGTTCGCCAACCAGCCGACGTCGGTGCGGCGCGGAGACGGGCTGCGCCTGATCGATGCGTACCTGACGGCGCCGGTGCGCTGCGCGCCCCCGATGAACAAACCGGCACCCGCGGAGATCGCCCGCTGCCTTCCCTTCCTGGAACGAGAGCTCGCGCTGCTGCGGCGGGTTCGGGTCGTCGTCGCGCTCGGCCGCATCGGGTTCGACGTCTGCCGGCGCGTGTTCGCCTCGCGCGGGGCGCCGGCCCGGTCGCTGCGCTTCGGGCACGGCGCGGTCTACGACCTCCGGCCGCGCGGGCCGGTGTTCATCGCGTCGTATCATCCGAGCCGGCAGAATACCAATACGGGCAAGCTGACCGAATCGATGCTCGACGCGGTGTTCGGGCGGGCCCGCGCGGTCCTCGAGACGGAGGCCTAAGGAGGGAGGGAACCCGGCGATGTACGAGACGGTGCTGACCGAGGATCGTGACGGCGTGCGGGTGATCACGCTCAACCGGCCCGACGTGCTCAATGCCTTCGACGCCGCGTTGGGCGAGGAATTGCTGGACGCGCTCACCAAGGCCGGCGGCGCGGGGCAGGTGCGCTGCGTCGTGCTGACCGGCGCCGGCCGCGCGTTTTGCTCCGGCGCGGATCTGCGCGGGCACACGCCGGGGGAAACTTCGCTCGGGGCGCTGCTGCGCGCGCGCTACAACCGGATCATCCTTTGCCTGCGGACGATGGAGAAGCCCGTCGTCGCCGCGGTCAACGGCGTCGCCGCCGGCGCGGGCTGCAACCTCGCGCTGGCCGCCGACCTGCGCGTCGCGTCCGACCGGGCCAGTTTCATCGAAGTGTTCACGCGCGTCGGCCTGATTCCGGATTCCGGCGGGACGTGGCTGCTGCCGCGGTTCGTGGGCCTCGGGCGTGCGCTCGAGATGATGTTCTTCGCCGAGCCGGTCGATGCGGCCGCCGCGGAGCGGCTGGGCCTGGTGAACCGGGTCGTGCAGCACGATGCGCTGATGCCCCGCGCCCTCGAGTGGGCGGCGCGCCTCGCCCAGGGACCCACCCGCGCCTACGGGCTCATCAAGCGCGGAGTGGACCGCGCGCTCGCCGTCGACCTGCGCGGGGCGCTCGACTACGAGGCCTACCTTCAAGAGATCGCCGGCCGGTCCGACGATCACCGCGAAGGCGTCGCGGCGTTCCTGGAGAAGCGCGCGCCGTCCTACGCCGGACGGTAGCGCGGACGGACCGGCGGGACCATGCCCGCCGGCGGAACGCGGAGGGAGCGCCGATGCGTGATGTGGTGATTCTCGACGGGGTCCGGAGTCCGATCGGCCGCTACGGCGGCGCGCTGCGGGACCTCCGGCCGGACGACCTCGCCGCGAGGATGATCGAGGCGATCGTGCGGCGCAACACCCTCGATCCGGCCGAGATCGAGGATGTCGTGATGGGCTGCACCAATCAGGCGGGCGAGGACAACCGCAATGTCGCGCGCATGGCGGTGCTGCTCGCCGGGCTGCCGGACGGCGTCCCGGGACAGACCGTCAACCGGCTGTGCGGATCGGGGATGCAGGCGGTGCACGCCGCGGCCCGCGCGATCGCCTGCGGCGACGGCGACGTGTACCTCGCGGGCGGCGTGGAGAGCATGACCCGCGCCCCGTTCGTGATGGGCAAGCCCGCGCACGCGTTTCCCCGCGGCACGCAGGTGCTGCAAGATACGACGATCGGCTGGCGCTTTCCGAATCCGCGGCTCGAGGAGCGCTTCCCGCTGTACAGCATGGGCGAGACCGCGGAGAACGTGGCGGAGCGGTACGGCATCTCGCGCGAGGAGCAGGACGAGTTCGCCGCCGAGAGCCAGCGGCGCGCCGCCGCCGCGCAGCGGGAAGGCCGCTTCGCGGAGGAAATCGTGCCGGTGACCGTCGCGCGCGCCCGCGGCGACGCCGTCGTCGTCGACACCGACGAACATCCGCGGCCCGACACGACCTTCGAGGCGCTCGCGACGCTGCGGCCGGCGTTCCGGCCGGGCGGCACCGTCACGGCGGGCAACTCTTCCGGCATCAACGACGGCGCCGCGTGTCTGCTCGTGACGTCCGCGGAGTGGGCGGAGCAGCACGGCCGCCGGCCGCTCGCGCGGATCGCGGCGATGGCGGCCGCGGGAGTCGATCCGTCGTACATGGGCATCGGCCCGGTGCCCGCGACGCAGAAGGCGCTGATCCGCGCCGGCCGGACGCTCGACGAGATCGACCTGATCGAGCTCAACGAGGCCTTCGCGTCGCAGGTGCTGGCCTGCGTCCGCGACCTTGGGATCGACCGGGCGCGGCTCAACGTGAACGGCGGGGCGATCGCGCTCGGCCATCCGATCGGCGCGAGCGGCGCCCGCCTCCTCCTCACGCTGGTCCGCGAGATGGGGCGGCGGCGCGCGCGGTGGGGGCTCGGGACGATGTGCATCGGCGTCGGTCAGGGGATCGCGACGATCGTCGAAGGCCTCGCGTAGCGGCGGCGCCGGTGTCCGCGACGCCGTCCCGCGACCCGCGTGGGGCGCCCACGGCCGCCGCCGGGGGGCACGCCCGGTCGATGCTCTTCACGCTGTTCGGCGACTACGTTCGCCATTACGGCGGCACCGTCTGGATCGGCAGCCTGATTGCGCTGATGGGCGAGCTCGGCTTTACGGGGCCCGCGGTGCGGGCCGCGGTGTCGCGAACGACGAGGCAGGGGTGGCTCGCCGCGATCCGGGCCGGGCGCGCGAGTTACTACGCGCTCACGCCCCGGGGCGAGGCCCGTATCGAAGAGGCCGCCGGCCGTATCTTTAAGCTGCGTCCCGAGCGGTGGGACGGGGTGTGGCGGATCGTCGTCCTGCCGCCCATCGGGGACCGGGAGCGCCGCGCCGCGCTGCGGCGTGAATTGGAGTGGATGGGGTTCGCGGCCCTCGCCCGCGGCGTGCACGTGGCTGCCAACAATCTCCTCGACCGCATGCCCGCCCTCGCGGACCGCTACGCCTTCGGAGAGGGCGCCGGCGAGACGTTTGCGGCCCGGCTGGCCGGCGACGGCGACGCGGCGGCATTCGCGGCGCGGCACTGGGATCTGCCGGCGATCGACGCCGCGTACGCCGCGTTCGCGGGCGAGTGGCGGCCGCGCCTCGTTGGATGGCGCGCCGCGGCGGCCCGCACGGGCGGCGTCCTCGACCTCCCGGGCGGAGACGCGTTCCGCGAGAAGACGCGGCTCGTGCACGAGTTCAGGAAATTCTTGTTCGTCGATCCGGGGCTGCCGGCGGAGGTGCTGCCCGCGCGCTGGAACGGCGTCGAAGCGCGCGGCATCTTCTCCGCCGCGTACCATCTCCTGGCGGAAGCGGCGCTTGGGTTCTTCGAGACCCACTACCGTCCGGCGCCGGGCCGCGAGGCCGACGTCGCCGAGGGCCGGCGCAACGCGCGGCGGGATCCGTTTCGCCCGGCGGCCGTCGAGTCGGGCGACCTGCGCTGACGCGGCGAAAGTTTGACACTCGCGGCGCGCCGCCGATATAATGAAACGCGTTCGCAAGGCTTTTTTTGTTTGCGGACGGCGTTTGCCACATGGTAGCCGGGGCGAGGAGGTCGCGGTTCCGCTCGCCGACTCGGCGGCGAGCAACGATGTCACGAAAGCCGTAGGCCGCCGCCCGGCACGAGACTCGCTCTCGAGGGGTCGCACAGGGTGAAGCTCAGCAATCCCGTCAGGCTGTTGGGCGTCGTTCTGATCGCGCTGGCCGCATTGTTTGTCGCGTTTCAGCCCGTTCGCCTGGCCGGCGCGACGCCGCTGCTCCAGGCGCCGCGGCCGCATCTGAACCTGGGCCTCGACCTGCAGGGCGGCAGCCACATCGTGCTGCAGGCCGAGCCGACCGCGCAGACGCAGGTCACCAACGACGCGATGGACGGCGTGCTGCGCATCATCCGCAACCGCGTCGACCAGCTCGGTCTCGCCGAGCCCGCGATCACGCGCCAGGGCCCGAACCGCATCCTCGTCGAGCTGCCCGGCATTCAGAATCCGCAGCGCGCGATCGATCTCATCGGCAAAACCGCGCTGCTGGAGTTTGTCGACACCGCCGCGGTCTCGCTGCCGCAGGGGACCACGTGGCAGGGTACGGATACCGTCGTGCTGCCGGACAAGAGCACCCGGCCCGTGCCGAAGAAGGTCATCCTCACCGGGGCCGACCTCAGCGACGCGCAGGTCCAGTTCGACCAGTTCGGACGCCCCCAGGTCGGATTCACGTTTAAGAGCTCCGCCGCCAAGACGTTCGAAGACTACACGACGAAAAACGTCGGCAAGTACCTCACGATCGTGCTCGACAGCGTCGTCATCAGCTCGCCGGTGATCCAGTCGCCGATCCCCGGCGGCAAGGGCGTGATCGAAGGCGGGTTCACCCTCGAGTCCGCGCGCGAGCTCGCGGTGCTGCTGCGCGGAGGCGCGCTGCCGCTGCCGGTGCACGTGGTGGAGAACCGGACCGTCGGCCCGCTGCTCGGGCGCGACTCGATCGACCGCAGCCTGCACGCCGGCTACGTCGCGATCGTCATGGTGGCGCTGTTCATGGTGCTGTACTACCGGCTCGCCGGCTTTCTCGCCGACCTCGCGCTCGGGGTCTATACGCTGATCCTGTTCGCCCTGCTCACGGCGCTCGGCGCCACCATCACGCTGCCCGGCATCGCGGGCTTCATTCTGTCGCTGGGCGTCGCCGTCGACGCGAACGTCATCATTTTCGAGAAGGTGAAGGAAGAGCTGCGCGGCCACAAGACACTCCGCGCCTCCGTGGCGACCGGATGGAGCCGCGCGGTGGTCACGATCTTCGACTCTAACACGACGACGTTGATCGGCGCGGCGGTCCTCCTGTGGCTGGGCACCGGCCCGGTGCGCGGCTTCGCCGTGACGCTGATCCTCGGCATCCTGACCAGCATCTTTACCGCGATCGTCGTGACGCGCGTCTTTGTCGACATCGTGTTGGAGACGAGCCTGGCGCGCTACATCCAGTCGCTGGCGTGGACCGGCCGGTCGCGGGCGCCGGCGGCCGCGCCCGCCGGCGGCTCCGCGGGCGGGGCCGGTGAGTAGCGTGCGCGCCTTCGACATCATCGGCCGGCGGCGCTGGTGGTACGCGCTGTCGCTCGCCGTCATCATTCCGGGGCTGATCGCCCTGTACGTCCACCACGTGCACGACGGGCACGCCCTCAACTGGGGCGTCGATTTCACGGGCGGCAACTCGCTCGAACTGCGGATCACCGAGCCGTTCACGGTGGGGGACGTCCGATCGGTGCTCGAGCGGTTCCGGCTCGGGGACGCGGTCATCCAGAAGTCGGGCGACACCGAGGTCTTCATCCGCACCCGGCCGCTGTCGCAGTCGCAGATGAACGACATCGTCGACGCGGCGAAGGCGCGGTGGCCGTCGGCGGCGATGCTGCGGGAGGACACCGTCGGCCCCGAGATCGGCGCCGAACTGCGCAACGTCGCGATCGTCGGCGTGGCGATCGGCCTCGTGCTGCAGGTCGTCTTCATCTCGATCCGATTCCGGTCGGTGCGGTTTGCGATCGCGGCGGACATCGCGCTGCTCCACGATCTCTTGGTGGTCATCGGCGCGTTCGCGCTCACGCAGCGGGAAGTCAACTCCTCGTTTCTCGCCGTGCTGCTGACGGTGGCCGGCTACTCGATCAACGACACGATCGTCATCTTCGACCGGATTCGCGAAAACCTCGGCATGCGGACCCGCGAGCCGTTCGAGCCCCTCGTCAACCGCAGCGTCCTCGAGGCCCTGGTGCGGTCGATCAACACCGCGATGACGGCCGTGCTGGCGATCGGCGCGGTCTACGTCTTCGGCGGCGAGACGATCCGCGACGTGGCCTTCGGGCTCGTCGTGAGCATCATCACCGGCGGCTACTCGTCGATCTTCAACGCGAGCTGCATTCTGGTCGACTGGCACAACTGGAGCGAGCGGCGGGCCCCCGCGGCTCCCGGACGGGGGACGCGGCGGGTCGAGATGCCGCGCGAGGTCCGGGCGGCGGCGGACGGCGCGGGCACGCCCGATGAGGCGCCGGCTGTGGCCCCGGGCGCCGCGCGCGCCGAGACGCCGCGGCGGCGCCGCCGGCGCCGCCGGTAGGGCACCGGCATGCGGGGCGCCGCCGTCCTGCTCATCCTCGTGTGTCTCGCGGCCACGGTCTTCGCGCTGAGCAACACGACCACGGTGACCGTGATGTTCTGGCAGTGGCCGATCTACACCGGGTCGCTGGCGCTCGCCATCGTCGGCGCGGGCGTCCTCGGGGCGCTGCTGACCTTCCTGCCGTCGATGGCCCGGCACGCCCACCTGCACGGCCGCCTGCGCGATCTGGAGCGCCGGCTCGCGGCCCATCAAACGCCCGCGGCCCCCGCCGCGCCCGACGTCCCGCCCGCCGGGACCCCGCCCGCTTCGCATACGTCCACCGACATCGGTCAGACGCGCCGCCTCTGGTAGAGAGTTCTCGCGGACCGGTTTGACGCCGCCGTCTGCCCGCGCTAGTATTACAATGTATGAAGCGATTCGCAATTAGCCTGCCCGACCACCAGGCGAAAGCCGTCGAGCGACTTCGGCGTTTCCGCCACGTCCCGCGGAGCCGCATCATTCAGGAGGCCATCGACCGCTATATCGCCCAGGAGGACGAGCGCGAAGCCGTCCGCCGTTACGTGGAAGGATACCGGCGAATCCCCGAGTCGACCGCCGATGCGGAGGCCTATGCCCAAATGGCGGCCGAAGTGCTGGGGCACGAGGACTGGTCCTGAAGCGCGGCGAGGTGTGGTGGGCGAATTTTCCTCCGCCGGCCGGCCGGCGTCCCGCCGTCCTGGTATCACGGGACGAAATCTACGACCTTCGTGCGAACGTCACCGTCGTGCCGACCACCCGCACCCGCCGCGACATTCCAACCGAGGTTTCCGTGGGCCGCGCCGAGGGTTTGGCCGGGGACACCGTCGCCAACGCGGACGACGTCACAACCATCCCGCGCCGGCTCCTGACCGAGCGCGCGGGTGTGCTGGCGGAGTCGAAACTCAAAGCTTTGGACCGCGCGCTCGCATTCGCGCTTGCGCTCACCTGAGGCGGCCGCATCGGCGACGGTTTTCCCGAACGCGCTATAATAGTTTGAAGAATGGCCGTTCTCGACCGACCGGCTTGGAACATCGCACCCGCGGATGCGGGGGCCGCGGAGTTCGCGCGGGGCCTCGGCGTGCATCCGCTGGTCGCCGGACTCCTGCGGCGCCGCGGCATCGCGACGCCCGAGGCGGCGCGGGCGTTTCTCTCTCCCACCCTCGGCGATCTCGGCGACCCGTCGCGCATTCCGGGGATGAATGAGGCCGTGGCGCTGGTCGCCGGCGCGGTCCGGTCCGGCCGGCCGATTGCGATCCACGGCGACTACGACGTGGACGGGATCACCGCGACGGCGATCCTCGTGCGCACGCTGCGGGCGCTCGGCGCCGCGCCCCGTTCGCGGCTCCCGCATCGAATCAAGGACGGCTACGGTCTCGGAGTGCCGGCCGTCGAGGCGCTGGCCGCGGATGACGCGGGCCTGCTGATCGCCGCGGATTGCGGCATCACCGCGGTGGACGCCGTCGGCCGGGCCCGCGCGCTCGGCCTCGACGTCGTCATCCTCGACCACCACGAACCGGCGTCGGTGCGGCCGGAGGCGGCCGTCGTCGAGCCGGGTCCCCGCGGGGACGAGGACGCGGCGCCGTGCGCGGCCGGCCTGGCCTTTCTGTTCGCCTGGGCGCTGCGCCGCCGGCTCGGCTGCGAGCCCGCGATGCCCGCCGATCTCGTCGCGCTCGCGGCGCTCGGCACGGTGGCCGACGTGGTGCCGCTCACCGGAGACAATCGGCGGCTCGTGGCCGCCGGCCTCCACCAGATGCGGACGGACCCGCCGCTCGGGGTGCGGGCGCTGCTCGAGGAGGCCGCGATCGCCGGTCCGGTGGACACCTGGCACATCGGCTGGCAGCTCGCCCCGCGCCTCAACGCGCCGGGCCGCCTCGGCGACCCCACGGCGGCCCTCGACCTCCTGCTGACGGACGATCCGGCGGAGGCGCGTGCGGTCGCGCATGCGCTCGACGAGGCCAACCGCGAGCGGCAGATGATTCTCGATCAGGCGCTGACCGATGCGGTGGCCCAGGTCGAGGACGCCGCCCGATCGGAGGGGGAACTGCCCGCGGGCATCGTCGTGGCGGGTGAGGGATGGCATCCGGGCGTCGTCGGATTGGTTGCCGGCCGCCTCGTCGAGGCGTACCGGCGTCCGGCGATCGCGATCGCCCTGTCCGGCGCAGGAGGCCGCGGTTCGGCGCGCAGCGTGTCCGGCTTCGATCTCGTGCGCGCGATGGCCGCGTGCGGCGAGCACCTCGCGGCCTTCGGCGGGCACGCGATGGCCGCCGGGCTGTCGATCGAGACCGGCGCGATCCCCGCGTTCCGCGCCTGCTTCGCGGAGCGCGCCGCCGCGGCACTGGCCGGCCGGCCCGCGGAGCGCGTGCCGGTCGACGCGGAGGTGACGCTCGCGGAGGTGACGCCGGCGCTCGTCGCCGAACTCGGCCGCCTGGCCCCGTTTGGTCTCGGCAATCCGAGCCCGGTGCTGGCGGTGCGCCACGTCCGGCCGCTCACCCGCCGGCTCGTCGGCGACGGGGCGCACCTCGGGATCGGCGTAACCGACGGGACGACGTTTGTCGATGCGATCGGTTTCTCCATGGCGGGGTGGATCGACGTGCTGACCCTGACCGGTGCCGCGGTCGACCTCGCGTTCACGCCGGAGATGGACCGCGGCGCCGCATCCGGCGACCGCGTGCGTCTGCGCCTGCGCGCGCTCGACATCCCCGGGATCGACTTGGACGCCGTGCTGCGCGATACCGGTCTCGTGGTCGAGCGCCTGTTCCGGCGCGCGGACGACTTTCTCGGTGAGAGCGGGTACGACGCGGTGGAAGACGCGGCCGCGTTTTACACCAAGGCCGTCGGCGTCACGTTCGGCGACCGGCCGGCCGTGGTGGCGGCGCTGCGGGCCGGCGACCGCCTGCGGCTGCGCCGGGAGCCCGCGAACCCCCACGATCCGCACGCGGTCGAGGTCCTGACGGAGGACGGCCGCGCGGTCGGGTACCTCAACGCGCGGCTCGCCGGACGCCTCGCGCCGCTCGTGGACGCCGGTGTGCGCTATGTCGTGTCCGCCGCCGGGGTGACAGGCGGCGGCGAGCGGGCGGCCGGCGTCAACCTGTTCATCGAGCGCGCGCCGGACGATCTCGTCCCGTCCCCGGCGGACGGGGCCGGCGGCGCGGCCGGGTCGCAGCCGGGCGTGGCCGTCCGCGGGTGGCGGGCCGGAGGCGCGCGGGACGTCCTCGCGCGGCTTCCTATTTATCTCAATGGCGGCCGGCCGTTTCGGACCGGGCTGGCCGAATCGCTCGACCTGCTCGCCGGCGGAAGGCGCGTGGCGCTCATGGGGCCGCCGGGGCGCGGCCGGGCCACCGCGATCGCGGGGGCCGCCGCGCTCGCCGTCGCGGGCGGCCGCGGCGCGCTCGTGATCGTCCCCGCGAAGAGCCACGCCGTGCACCGGGCCGGGCAGCTGGCTTCGCGTCTTCGGCCGCTCGGCGCCTGCGTCGAGGCCGTGCACGGGCTCCTGCCGTTCGCGGCGCGGGACCGCCTCGACGAGATGCTGCGCCGCGGCGCGGTCGACGTGCTCGTCGCCACCGCGGAGGTGCTGCGCGAACCGGGCCGGCTGGCGCCGTTTGCCGCGGGCGTCGGGACGATCGTGGTGGACGGCGGCGTCGAACCGGACTGGCGGGCGGTGGTGTCGGAGTTCGGCGCCGCGGCGGTCTTTGCCGTGGGGAACGGTACGCTGTGCCGCGGCGTCGCGCGCGTGTGCCCGGCGACGGCGATCGTGCACGACCAGGCGCCCCGGGCGCCGCTCACCGTCGTCGACCGCCGCGGAGACGCGGGGGCCGACGCGCTGTGGCCGATTCTGGAACAGGCGCTCGCCCGCGGGGAGAAGACGGTCGCGATCGTCGCGCCGCGCGAGGCGGCGGTTGGGCTCGCCGCCCTGGCGCGCGACCGTCAGGCCTCCGCCGCGTCCAATGCCGGCGGCGTCGCGTATCTGCACGGCGGCCTGCCGTTTCGGCTGCGCGAGATCGTCACGGAAGCCTTTCGCGCGGGACGGCTCGACGTGCTGGTGACGACGGTGGCGCTTGACGAAGAAGCGCTTCCGCCCGACGTGCGGCATCTCATCGTGGGCGCCCTCGCGCCCGACCTCGATTGGTGCCTGGCCGCCTGCGGCGCCGCGCTTGCCGGCCGCCGGCCGGTCACGATCACGCTCGCCGCGGGCGCGGACGACCGGGATCGCTACCGGCGCGCACTCGACGCCCAGGCGCCGGCGCGCGAAACGCTCGTCGCCGTCTATCGCGCGCTGCGTGACTGGTGCGGGGAGCGGCCGTTTCTGTGGCCGGCCGACGAGGCGTGGACGCGCCTCAGCGCGGCGGTGCCGGGGCTCGGCCGCGCCACGGTGCAGGCGGCGTGCGACGTGTTCGTCGAGGCCGGGCTCGCGACGCGCGAGACCGTGCCGGACGCGTCGCAGATTCAGCTGTGCGCCGGCGCCGGCCGCCGGGACCTCGCCGTCTCGCTGCGCCATCGGGAGGGCCGGCGCGCCCGCGAGGCCTTCGAGGCCGGCGCGGCGTGGATGCTGGGCGTCTCGCCGTCGGAGGTCGAGCGCAGCCTATGAGCGGGGTCCCGGTGCGGCCGGACACCCGCGAGGGCCCGCTGCCCGCGGACGCCGCGGAGCTGCTGCGCCGCGTGCGCGAGACGATTCCGCGCGGCGACCAGGACCTCATCCTGCGCGCGTACCACTACGCGCAGGACGCGCACGCCGGCCAGACCCGCGCGTCGGGCGAGCCGTACGTCAGCCACAGCGTCGCCGTCGCGTCCATCCTCGTGGGCCTCAGGCTCGACACGGCCACGATCGCCGCGGCGCTGCTGCACGACGTGCCCGAAGACACGGCGCAGTCGATCGACGACGTCCGGCAGGCGTTCGGCCCGGAGATCGCGAGCCTCGTCGACGGCGTCACCAAGCTCGGCCGGATCGAGTGGAAGAGCCGCGAGGAGCGCCAGGCGGAGAACCTCCGCAAGATGTTCCTGGCGATGGCGAGCGACATCCGGATCATCCTGATCAAGCTCGCCGACCGCGTGCACAACATGCGCACGCTCGAACATCTGCCGGAGTGGAAGCAGAAGCGCACGGCGCGGGAGACCCTCGAGAT
>DASYXS010000054.1:0-1613 GCA_035934535.1 bacterium | reverse complement strand
TCCGAGATCGAGGCGTACCTCACGAAGGCGAACGAATATACCGGGGCGATCGGCTACACGGAGCACGGCTTCCGGCACGCCACGCTGGTCTCGAACATCGCCGGCAATATCCTGCGGCGCCTCGACCACGACGACCACCTGGTCCAGCTCGCGGCGATCGCCGGATACCTGCACGACATCGGCAACCTGGTGGGCCGCGTCGGCCACGAGGCCACCGGCGCGCTGCTGGCGAGCCGCATCCTGACGCGGCTCGGGATGCACCCGATGGACATGGCGGTGGTGATGGGGGCGATCGGGAACCACGAAGAACAGACCGGCGAACCCGTGAGCGACGTGTGCGCGGCGCTGATCATCGCCGACAAGTCGGACGTGCACCGGACCCGCGTGCGCAACCCCGACCCGGCCACCTTCGACATCCACGACCGGGTGAACTACGCCGTCGAGCACTCGTTTCTGCGCGTCGACGCGCCGGCGCGAAACGTGACGCTCGAGCTCACGATCGATACGCGAATCTCGCAGGTGATGGAGTACTTCGAGATCTTTCTGCCGCGCATGGCGATGTGCCGCCGGGCGGCGCAGTGGCTGCACTGTCAGTTCAGGCTGCAGATGAACGGCACCAAGCTGCTTTAGACAGGAGGGGACGGAATGGCAGGCATACTCTACCGCTGCATCTTCTGCGACGCGTCTCACGAGGTCGCGAAGCGGGCCGATGGGCCCGTGTACCTGCGCTGCCCGACGACGTACCGGTGGGCGTGGTACGAGGCGCGGGCGTTCGAGCCGGCCGGAAGTCCTGCGGCGGACAGGGTCCGTTCCGCGAGAAGAGCCGGCCGCCCCGCAACGGGAGGCCGGCGGGCCGCGGCGTCCACCCGGGCGAAGGCACCTGCGCGGCGCACCAGCCGCGGGACAGCCGTCCGTCCGGCGTCTAGGAAGCGATCCGGTAAACGGGGCCGCCGCTAGGCGGCCGCACGGCCGACGTCGCGACGCTTTCGATGGCCAGGACGCTGCGTGTCGGCACGCGCGGAAGCCGGCTGAGCCTGCGGCAGACGCAGGTCTTCGTCGACGCGCTCCGGACGCGCGAGCCCGCCGTCGTCGTGGAGACGGTCGTGATCCACTCCGCGGGTGATCGCGCGGCCGATGTGCCCCTCGAGCAACTCGAGGGCATCGGTTTCTTCGCCAAGGATCTCGAGGCGGCGGTCGCCGGGCGGCGGTGCGATGTCGCGGTACACAGCGCGAAAGACCTCCCGACGGCGCTGCATCCGCGCCTCTGTCTCGGCGCCGTCCTGGCCCGCGCCGATCCGCGCGACGTGCTCGTGTCGCGCGGCGGGGTGCCGCTTGCGGACCTGCCTGCCGGCGCGCGTGTGGCGACGAGCAGTCTCCGGCGCGCCGCGCAGCTGCGCGCCCGGCGTCCGGATCTCGTCATCGTCTCGATCCGCGGGAATCTGGATACGCGCCTGCAGAAGCTCGACCGCGGCGACGCGGACGCGCTCTGCATCGCCGCGGCCGGGTTGGTGCGGATGGGGTGGGAGGACCGCGTTTCGGAATGGCTCGAGCCCGAAGTGATGCTGCCCGCGCCGGCGCAGGGGGCCCTCGCCGTGGAGGCGCGGCGCGACGAT
>DASYXS010000134.1:0-3337 GCA_035934535.1 bacterium | reverse complement strand
TCGGACGTTGACCGCTCACACGAGCAACGTCGGCGCGGTGTTCTTCACGGCGGATGGCCAGACGGTCGTCGCCGGCACGAGCGGCGGCCAAGCGGTCTCTACCGATGTGTCCGTCCACTGTGTCCTTTCGGTAAGCCTGCGTGATCGTCGCTATCGCCGCGACGGGGAGGCTCCGATCAGGGCCGCTGGCCGAGAAAGAGCTCGATGCTGGCCGCCACCAGCCGATCGACTTTGGCCTGACCGGCGCGCGTCGGCATGAGATGGCCGCACGATGAGCATTGGTGCAGCGCGACACGGTTCACGTGGATCTGTTTGCCGCGCAACGGCGCGGGACCGGTCAGCACCACTGGATACGTCGTGATCCGCCGGACCAGGGCGGTACCCTCGCACAGGGGACAGCGCGCGGGCGTGGTCGTCGCCGCAGGGCGTGGCATCAGGACTCCGCGCAGACGGATGGTGTCGGCATGGCGTGGTGACGAGGCGCAGGCTACCCCGAGTCGAGCGCCGCGGCGGCCAGGGTGTCTCGATAATTCCAGGGCATCCACGCCGACGGGGTCGCGACCAGCGCGTCGGTGTGACGCTGCAGAGCGGTCAGATAGTCGAAGGGATTTGCCTCCGCCAGTTCGCACGTGTGGATCAAGCTCATGAAGAGATCCCCGACGTGCGCACCCGCGAGCGTCTTATAGAAGAGGGCGTTCTTTCGGTGCAGAATCGCCCGCTTGAGCGCCCGCTCACAAATGTTGTTGTCGAGCGGCGCGCCGGGCTGCCGCAAGAAGAGCGTGAGCGGCGTCCAGTGGTGGCGCAGGTACGCGATCGCCTGGCCGAGGCCGGAGTTGGGCTCGACGCCATGCGCGTCGATCTGGGCCGTGAGCCATGCCTGCAGGTCGTCCATCAGTGGCCCGCTGTGCGCCTGGTGCCACGCGAGCCGGTCCTGCGGACCAAGGCCCTGCGCCCGCGCGTCTGCGTCGTGCCGATACACCTCCCGCAGCGTCTCGAGGACGTGACGACACTCAGCCGGAAAACTGGGCGTGACCTCCACAAACCGGCGCCGCGCGTGCGCCAGACAATTCCCGAGGATCACCGCCAGGGGCTGCGGCAGATTCCGGGTCAGGGCATCGCACATCTGGATCGGCGGTCCGAGCTCGGCCGCCCGGGCCGCGAGCACCTGCGCGAGGTTTTCGCCGGCGTGCCGGCGGCCCGTCAGAAAGAGCGCGATGCGATGGCCCTCGCCCGTCGAGACAATCCCGGACGTAAACACGCCCGTCCGGTCGGGCGCCAGGTCGGCGTCGTCGTCCGGCGCACCGGGTCGGCCCAGCGCGAGCACGGTCATGGGCGTGTCGTCGTTGTGCACCAGCTCGCCTTGCGCCGCTTGCCGAGTCAGTTCGGCCAGCGCCGGCTGCAGCCGCGTGGCGGTCTCCGCCACGATCTCCCACTGGGTCGAGGCGGGCAGCGGAATCTCCAGATTCGCCTGGAGCCGCTCGAGCCGATGGAAGGGCATCCCGCTGCCGTACTTCAGGAGGGCGACCATCGCGCCGGTGGTCGCATCGTACTTTTCCGCGCCCACCCCGGCTGGCGGATCGGCCGTGAAGAGCTCGCCGCAGAGGTGACAGCGCAATTTCTCCAGCGCGTAGACCGTCGCCATGATCGGCGCCTGGCCCACGAGCCGGATGAGCACGCCGGGGTCCCGCTGACGATAGACCTTGCCGGTCGGGCACACCGGACACCGATCGCCGTGCTGCAGCTGCGCGTGGGCGACGGGGACCTGCCGGGCCCCGGAATAGGCCGCCACGCCGTGCCGGCCATGGCCGCCCGGGTCGTGGTCGGGCCCGTCGTCGCGCGGGGCCCGAGGCGCGTCGACGCCGGCGCGCGCGAGCACGTCGCGCGTCTTCTCGGTCGTCGCGCCGAAGAGCAGCTGCCGCAGGCCGTCGAGCGTCGTCCCCTTCTGCTCGACCAGGTGCGCCAGATACCCCAAGGTGTCAATCGCCGCTTTGAGCGTCGCGTGCTCGTCCGCGGTCAGCGGCGCCTGCCGCGTCCGGTCCACCAGCCGCTCGAGATCGTCCATACAGAGATCGATCCGCGGAAGCGTCGGCGCCATCTTAGCCCTCGGCCCCCGCCGTCGGCACGCCCCATCGCATCGGCCGCGACGGTACCGCAGATCGGCGGCCCGTACAAGCGGCCGGTCACGGCCCCGCGGAGCCGCGCGACCCGATCCGCACCGGCCGCCACACGGGCGCGGCGTCGCGCGCCGCCGGGTCGCCGGCCATGATCAAGCGCTGCAGTTGATGGGCCGCGAGCGGCGCCGCCGTCGTCCCGGCCGTGGGCCACCACCGAAACCGGCCCCGCGAGAGCCGCTTCTGCGCGAGCCAGAATCCCTGCGAATCGTAGACGAGACACTTGATCGCGGTGCCCCGACGATTGCGAAACACAAAGAGCGCGCCATCGAACGGATCGGCTGAGAGGACCTCACGGCACACGCGGGCGAGCCCATCGATCCCCTTCCGAAAATCTTGGGCCTCGACCGCGACCAGGATCCGCATTTGCGGCGTGATCTGAATCATCAGGCCCCCGCCAGGGTGCGCGTGAGCGCCGCGAGGTCCGCCAGGGCGAGCCCCGGCACGCGCAGCCGCACGGTGCCGCCCGGGCCCGTGAGTTCGATCACGCACGACCCGAGATCCGTGAGCGTCGATCCGGCTACCTCCACGAACGTCGGCCGGCCGGCACCGCGACGCCCGTCGGCCGCCTCGACGTGGTGCTTCAGCCCACCATAATCGAGACGCAACGCCCGGGCGGTCCGATACAACCCCTGCTGTCGGGCCAGGGCCACCGCGTCGGCCCACAGGGCGGGCGGAATCGGGGATCGCGCATGGGCGCGCGTGCGGCGCCAGCGATCGAGACGCCCGCGAACGGCGGTCAGGTCGAGCGGGCGCCGGGATGTCGTGCGGATCATCGGTCCTCCTCCGATGCGGATCGTGCGGGGACCGACGGTACCAGAACGGCTCAGTTCAATTCATGCAGGCTTGCCGGAAGGACACGACCATCGCTATGATCCCGACCGGGGCTACTGGCGCGGTCCGGTCTGGGTGCTGTCCAACTATCTGGTCATGCGAGGTCTCTTGAACTTCGGGCACGCGGCCGAGGCGGCTGAGCTCGCTGACGAAACGCAGCACCTGCTCGTCGCCGACTTGCAGAAAACCGGCGGG
The DNA here is from genome assembly GCA_035934535.1 of bacterium. Taxonomy (GTDB): domain Bacteria; phylum Sysuimicrobiota; class Sysuimicrobiia; order Sysuimicrobiales; family Segetimicrobiaceae; genus DASSJF01. The sequence goes on along the minus strand of DASYXS010000134.1, from coordinate 137 downwards.
ATGAACGAGAACTACAACCCGGAGACGGGTCTCCCGGATGCGAGCGGCCACTTCGTCAGCTGGAATCTCCTCGCCGAGCACATGAAAGCCGAAGCGCTTTCGGGCGCGGACCCGACCGCCATCCCGAATCGTTAGTC
>DASYXS010000034.1:0-2318 GCA_035934535.1 bacterium | reverse complement strand
CTACGAGCGGGTGCTCGTGGGTTACGGCGACGACTCGGTGGCTGAGCTTGCCGGCGCTCACGTTGCGGTGGAGCAGGTTTCGACGATCGCCGCCAAGGCGCTCGAGGACAGCCGGATCGGCATCTCGCCACTCGAGAAGTCGACTCGCTACGTCCGATTCGACCGCCCGGGTCTCGACGGCCGCTACCTCTATCGGCGCGGGAGCGAGCTCTCGCACCCGGACTACGAGCCGGCGGCGGACGCGCTGTTCGAGACCTACAGCTCCCTGGTCGAACCGGTCACGCTGGCCGTCCGCGAGCGTTTTCCGCAGGAGGAGGGCGAGACGGACCGGGCCTGGAAGACCGCGACGCGCGCGAAGGCGCTCGACCTCCTGCGTGGGCTTCTGCCCGCCGGCACGCAGACCAACCTCGGGCTGTTCGGCAACGGTCGCGCCTTCGAGTACCTGATCACCAAGCTCGCCGCGAGCGAGCTGCCGGAGTGTCAGAGGCTCGCCACCGACCTGCATCGGGAGCTGTCGCATGTGATCCCGTCATTCGTCCGCCGTGCGCTCGACGAGAAGTACGGCCGGCCCGCCGCCGAGCGGATCGCCCTCGTGAGGGAGCGGCTCGCCGAGATCGCCCCGAAGGGTCACCTCGGGCCGTTGGAACCGACGGTCCGGCTGATCGACTACGACCGCGACGCCGAGCGCAGAGTCGCGGCCGCGGCCCTCTATCCCTTCTCGAACAAACCCCTCGACGAGCAGGGGAGCGACGCCCCGCGGGTGCTCGACCGGATGCTCGCCGATCGCGCCAACCGCCGCCAGCGCCCGCCGCGCGCGCTCGAGCACGCGCACTACACGTTCGAGATCGTCGCCAACTTTGCGGCCTACCGCGACCTCCACCGTCACCGGGTCCTGACCCAGGACCGCCAGCATCTTGGAACCGGTCTCGGCTACGACATGCCGCCCGGCCTGGTCGACCTCGGCCTCGGTGACCGGTTTGCCCGAGCCGTCGAATCCGCCGCCGCCACCCATCGCCGGCTGGAGCTCGACCTGGGTCCGGCGCTGGCGCAGTACATCGTCCCGCTGGCCTTTCACGTGCGCTGGTATTTCCGGATCAACCTCCGGGAGATCTATCACCTCTGCGAGCTGCGGACGACGCCGCAGGGTCACCCCGACTACCGCTGGGTCGCCCAGCAGATGTACCTCCGCGTGCGCGAGGTGCACCCCCGCCTGGCGGAGTACGCGCGCTTTGTCGACCTCGGTCCAGGCGACGAGCTGGAGCGGCGGCGGTCGGAGCAAAAAATCGATGCGAAACTCGACGAATTGAACCGCCGCGTGCGGTAGGATCTCGCGTCGAAGAGGGTGGAGATGGTCAGTCGTGGTCCCGAGCGACGGAGCGGCTACGACCGCCGGGCCGGCGTCGACCGCCGGTTTGGCGAGCGCCGCGATCCGGAGCGCGCAAACGCCGGAAGGCGTGTGCTCTTCCCCTTCGACAGGCGCGTCGCCGAGCGCCGGTTCGTCGAGCGCCGGAACAACTGGCCGGAGCTGCAGGCCGAGGCTTACTGACCGCTCCGTTGGCCCGTCCGGCGCTGATCGTCCACGGTGGCGCCGGGTCCGTTCCCGAAGCCGAGAAGCCGCTTCGCCAGGCCGCCGTCGAGCGCGCGCGTGACGCCGGCTGGGCCTGCATCGGCGACGGAGCACTGGCCGCCGCGGTCGCCGCGGTTCGTCACATGGAGGACGAACCGCTGCTCAACGCCGGCATCGGGGCCTGCCTCAACGCCGACGGCGTGGTCGAGCTCGACGCGGGAGTGATGGAGGGAGCGCAGCTGCTGGCGGGGGGCGCGGCGTGCCTTCGCGACGTTCGGCATCCGATCGAGCTTGCGGTCGCCATCATGGACGACGGGCGCCACGTCCTTCTGGCCGCTGACGGCGCCTCCCGGTTCGCCCGAGACAACGGCCTGGAGATGGCCGATCCCTCGATCTTCATCACCGACCGCAAGCGCCAGGAGCTGCTTCAGGGCGCCGACACCGTCGGGGCAGTGGCCCGCGACTCGGAAGGGCACCTCGCGGTCGCGGTCTCGACCGGCGGGAGGACAGGCAAGCTTCCGGGCCGCATCGGGGATTCGCCGATTCCAGGGGCCGGCTTCTACGTCGACGACCGCTTCGGCGGCGTATGCGGCACGGGGCTGGGCGAGGCTTTCATCCGGCTCGGTCTTGCGCGCCTGATGGTGATCGAGCTCCAGCACGGAATGGACGCTGAATCGGTGGCGAAGGGCGCCGTCGACCATCTGACCAGGGCCCTTGAGGCGGAGGGCGGCGTCATCGTCATCCCCCGCGA
>DASYXS010000021.1:0-7468 GCA_035934535.1 bacterium | reverse complement strand
CGCGCTGTCGCTGACCGGCATCCTCGCGGTGCTGGCGCTGTGGCAGGCGGTCATGATGGTCTTCAAGGTGCCGCACTACATCGCCGCGACCCCGCTCGAAGTCGTCGACGCCCTGCGCGCGCAGCCCGTCATCCTGGCGAGCAACGCCTGGCCCACGATCGTGGAGACGATCGGCGGGTTCGTCGCCGGTAACGTGGTCGCGGTGCTGATCGCGACCGGCTTCGTCCACAACCGCACCTTCCGGCACACGGTCTATCCGCTCGCCGTCACCGTCCGCACGCTGCCGATCGTGGCGATCAGCCCGATCCTCGTGCTGCTGCTCGGCAACGGCTACGCGCCGAAGATCGCGATCGCCGCGCTGATCACGTTCTTTCCGACCCTCGTGAACATGGTGGACGGGCTCAACGCCGTCGACGCGCAGGCGCAGGAGCTGATGCACGTGTTGTCCGCGACCAAGTGGGAGGTGTTCCGCTACCTGCGCTGGCCGACGTCGCTGCCGTACCTCTTCTCGGCGCTGCGCATCGCCAGCACCGCGAGCCTGCTCGGCGCGATCGTCGCGGAGTGGATCGGCTCCAACAAAGGCCTCGGCTACCTCATCCTCGCCGCGACGTACGATTACCGCACGCCGCTGCTCTACGCCACCATGGCGGTCGCGTCGGCGCTCGCGCTCGCGCTGTTCGGCCTCATCTCGGTCCTGGAGAACTACTTCGTGCCGTGGCGGCGGACGGGAGGCGCTTTATGAAGACCGTGCACGAGCCGGCGCGCGACGTGCCCGTCGTCGCCGAAGCCGACGTTGTGGTGGTCGGCGGCGGCCCCGCCGGCATCGCGGCCGCCGTGGCGGCCGCGCGGAACGGTGCCAGGACGATGATCCTCGAGCGCTACGGCTACCTCGGCGGCCTTGCGTCCGGCGGAATGGTCCTGCTGCTCGACGACATGTGCGACCGCGGCGGACGGACCGTCGGCGGCATCGGCCACGAGATCGTCGAGCGCATGGCCGCGGCCGGCGGCTGTGTCGTGCCCCCGCTCGAGGAGTGCTTCCGGCAGGACGAGGAGCTGTGGTGGAAGTGGGCGCGGTGGGGCTTCGAGGACTTCTACGCCCGCGTGCAGCCGCATCCGACGACGTACGGCGCCTCGTTCGACCCCGAGGTCTGGAAACAGATCTCGAACGAGATGGCGCTCGAGGCCGGCGTGACCCTGCGGCTGCATTCGTGGTTCTCCCGGCCGGTGGTGGAAGACGGCCGCGTGCGCGCGGTCGTCGTCGAGACGAAGGAAGGACGGCAGGCCGTCGAGGGCCGCCTCTTCATCGACGCGACCGGCGACGGCGACGTGTACGCGGGCGCCGGCGCGCCGCACATCAAGGGCGCCTATATGATGACGCTGGTCCACCGCCTCGCGGACGTCGACACCGCCCGCGCGACGCGGTTCGAGCGGGAGCATCCGGAGGAGGCGAAGCGGCTCAATCACCAGGTGAAGCAGATCTTCGGCGCCTCCTGGGATCTGTGGTGGCTGCACACGCCGCGCGACGGCGTCATCTGGTGCAACACGCCGCACATCTACGGCCTCGACGGGCTCCGGGTGGAAGACCTCACCCGGCTCGAGGTCGAGGCGCGCCAGCGGTTCGTCCAGGCGGCCGCCTGGCTGCGCGAGCGCTACCCCGGGTTCGAGCGGTCCTACATTCTGGACGCCGCGCCCCAGGCGGGCGTGCGGCAGACGCGCCTGCTCCTCGGCGAGTACGTGCTGACCAAGGAAGACATCGTGGAGCGCCGCACGTTTCCGGACGTGATCGGCCGCGGCCGCGACTACTATATGCCGTACCGCAGCCTGCTGCCGGTGGGCGTCGAGGGGCTGCTCGTGGCCGGCCGCCACTACTCGGCGACGCCGGAGGCGCAGAAGATCAGCCGCGAGATTCCGCCGTGCATGGTGATGGGCGAGGCGGCGGGGACGGCGGCGGCCATCGCCGTCGAGCGGGGCGTCGAGCCGCGCCGCGTCGAGGTTGGCGAACTGCAGGAACGCCTCACCGCCCACGGCGCGATCCTCGGCTCGCCGATCGCCGCCACGGCGCGGTACGGTGCGGCGGGGTCATGAACGACGCCGCCCGGTGCCTGGCCGGCATCCGGTACACGAAAGACGGGCCGCTCGCGCGGGTGACCATCGACCGTCCGCAGGTCATGAATGCGCTCAGCCGGGCCGCGCACGCCGCGCTGTCCTCGGTGTGGGACGAGATCCGCGACGACCGGGACGTCCGCGTGGCCATCCTGAGCGGCGCCGGTACCAGGGCGTTCTGCGCGGGCACCGACCTCAAAGATCCCGAGGCCAAAAACGGCGTGCCGTATCTGTGGGACGGGCCGGGCCTCGGGGCGGGCGGCCTCTCGTTCCGGCGGGATCTGCTGAAGCCGGTGATCGCCGCGGTGAACGGCCTCGCGCTCGGCACGGGCTTCGAGCTCGCGCTCGCCTGCGACCTCATCGTCGCGACCGAGCACGCGGAGTTCGGCTTCCCGGAGCCCCGCGTCGGCTACATGGCGCTCGACGGCGGCATCGCGATGCTCACCCGCCAGATTCCGTATAAGGTCGCGATGGGCATGCTGCTGACGGGCCGCCGCGTGAGCGCGCGCGACGGCCACGCCGCGGGATTCGTCAACGAGGTGGCGCCCGCGGACGGTCTCGCGGCGGCGGCGGAGCGGTGGGCCGCGGACATCATCGCGTGCGCGCCGCTCTCGGTCGAGGGCACCAAGCAGATCGCCATGGAGGGCCGCGACCTGCCGTCGTGGGCGGCCCCGCGGTGGTTCCCGCGGCGCGTGATGGAGGCCGTCGCCTCCGAGGACTCCGAGGAAGGTACCCGCGCGTTCCGCGAGAAGCGGCCGCCGCGCTGGAAGGGCCGGTGATGGCGGCGCCGCAGCCGCTCGAGGGTGTGCGCGTCCTCGACTTCACGCAGATTACGCTCGGCCCGATCGCGACGCAGATGCTCGGCGACTTCGGGGCCGACGTCATCAAGATCGAGCGGCCGGGCGCCGGCGATTTCCTCCGCACCACGCTGCCTCAGCCGGACGGGACCAGCTTTCTGTTCATCGCGGGGAACCGCAACAAGCGGGCGATGACGCTCGATCTGCGCCGGCCCGGCGGGCGCGGGATCATGGAGCGCCTCGTCCGCGGCGCCGACGTCCTGGTGCACAACTTCCGGCCCGGCGCGATGGAGAGGCTCGGCTACGGGTACGACCAGGTCCGCGAGATGAACCCGCGCGTCGTCTACGCGATGGGCAGCGGCTTCGGCCCGTCCGGTCCGTATCAACTAAAGGGCGGGCAGGATTGGATCGCGCAGGCGATGGCCGGGTCCTTGATGCGCCGCGCGGAGCCCGGGACGCCGCCGGAGCCGTTCACCGTGGCCGTGTGCGACTTCGCGGCCGGCATGCTGCTGGTTCAGGGCATTCTGCTGGCCCTCATGGCGCGGGCGAAGACCGGCCGCGGGCAGCTCGTGACCTCGTCGCTTTTCGACAGCATGTTCTACATGCAGCAGCAGGAAGCGGCGTGCATGCTCAACGCCGGCCAGGAGATCAACTGGAGCCGTATGCCGCTCAACGGCCACTTCCAGACGCGCGACGGCCGGTGGATTCTATTCCTCGGGGCGTTCAAGCAGGAGCCGCTGCGCGACATCTGCCGGGCCCTGCGCCTTCCGCCGCTGCACGAAGACCCGCGCTTCGCGACCGAGCTGGCGCAGTTCGCCGACCGCGCGGAGCTGCAGGCGATCTTCCGGCGCCGGATCGCCGAGCTGACGCAGGAGGAGGCGCTCGCGGCTTTGGAGCATGAGGACATCCTCTGCGCCCCGATCCGCACGCTGGCCGAGGCGCTGGCGGACCCGCAGGTCGCGCACAACGAGATGGTCATCGACATCCCGGACGGGCGGCGCGGGCGCGTCCGGACGGTGGGCAATCCGGTGAAGATGAGCGAGACCGCGGCCGCGGTGCGGCGGGGCGCGCCGGAGGCGGGCGAGCACACGGACGAGATTCTTCGGGAGCTCGGATACAACGACGACGAGATCGAGCGGCTGCACGCGGAAGCCGCGGTGTGACGCCGCCGAGTCGGCCGGCATCGACCTCATCTGGGGGTGAGCGGCTCATGGCACGCGATCGGGTGACGTTTCTCAGTTCGCTGATGGGACGCCGGGAGCTGCTGCTCCGCGGCGGCGCCGCGGCGTTGGCGCTCGGCGCCGGCGGCGTCGTATCCGGACCGGCGCTCCGGGCCGAGGCGCAGGGCACCACCGCGATGTCGATGCAGTTTGCCTGGTTCCTCAACTCGCAGGCGGCCGGCGAGCTCGTCGGCATCGCCAAGGGCTACTATCGAGACGCCGGGATCGACCTGAAGATGCAGCCCGGCGGCCCGGCCCTGGATCCGATCCAGGTGGTGGCCGGCGGCGGCACGACGTTTGGCGACGTGGCCTCCATCGGCGTGCTGCTCAACGCCCGCAGCCACGGGCTGCCGATCAAAGCCTTCGGGACCGTGCTCCAGAAGCACCCGTTCGCATTCTTCTACCTGAAGTCGTCCGGGATCCGCACCCCCAAAGACTTCGAAGGCAAGACGATCGGTATCCAGCCGACCGCGCGGCCCCTGCTCGAAGCGGTGCTTCAAAAGCACCACGTTCCCAAGGATCGCGTCAAAGTCGTGTTCGTCGGCGGCGACATCGCGCCCCTCGCGACCCACCAGGTGGACGTGATCACCGGGTGGGTGATCGACCGCCTGCCGCTCTTCGCCAATCTGGGGCTCGCGAGCCAGGTCGGGTACTTCCGGCTGTGGGATCTCGGCATCCGGCAGTACGCGTATACCTACTTCACCACGGACGCCGCGTACAATCAGCGGCGGGACGTGCTCGCGCGCTTCCTGTCGGCGAGTGCTCGGGGCTGGCTGGACGCGCGCGACCATCCGGAGGAGGCGATCGATATCGTGCTCCGCAGCGCGCCGGCCCTCAACCGGACGCTCGAGATCACGACGCTGCGCAACATGGGCGACTACTTCACGTCCATCGCCACCAAGCAGCATGGGTGGGGCTACATGGATCCCAAGGTCTGGGCGGAGCTGAGCGACACCTATATCTCGCTCGAGCAGATGCCGCGGCCGGTGAAGCCGGACGAGATCATGACCAACGAACTGGTCGTAATGGCAAAGACACCGAAAGTCTGACGGCGAACGGAGGCTGCGAAATGAAGCGGGACACAATACCGTTCTTTACGAGGCCGGTGAGCCGGCGCGGTTTTCTCGCCGGCGGCGCGGTGATCGGCCTGGGCGCGGCGGGCGGCCGGCTGCTGGGTCTGGCCTCGCCGGCGCAGGCGCAGGGCATGACGGGCCTGTCCGAGCAGCTCGGCTGGCTCGCCAACGCGCAGATGGCCGGCGATTTCACCGCGATCGGGAAGGGCTACTTCAAGGACGCCGGCATCGATCTCAAGATCCAGCCGGGCGGCCCCAACATCGACCCGATCCAGATCGTCGCCGGCGGCGGCGTGCCGTTCGGCAACGTGTCGTCGGTCGCGGTTCTGGTGAACGCGCGCGCCCGCGGGCTGCCGGTGAAGGCGTTTGCCACCGCGCTGCAGCGGCACCCGTTCGCGTTCATGTTCCTCTCGAAGTCCGGCATCCGCACGCCCAAGGACTTTGAAGGCAAGACGATCGGCATCCAGGCGACCGCCCGTCCGCTGCTCGATGCGGTCCTGGCCAAGTATCAGATCCCGCCGGACAAGGTGAAAGTGCAGTTCGTCGGCGGCGACACGCGGCCGCTCGTGACCGGCCAAGTCGACGTGATCACGGGGTGGATCATCGACGCCCCGCAAGTCGCGGCCATACGGCAGGCCGGCAGCTTCGGCTACTTCAAGCTTTGGGACCTCGGCATCCACCTGTACGCGTACACGTACTTCACCACCGACCGCGTACTGAACGACCGTAAGGATCTCCTGGCGCGGTTCCTCGCGGCGAGCGCCAAGGGATGGACGTACGCCGCCGATCATCCCGACGAGGCCGTCGACTGGGTGCTCAAGGCCGCCCCGGCGCTGAGCCGCCCGCTGGAGCTTCAGACGTGGAAGAACGAGATCCCGTACATGTCGTCGCCGCTGACGAAGCAGCGCGGCTTCGGCTACATGGATCCGAACGTGTGGAAGGCGATCAGCGACACCTACTTCGGCTTGAAGCAGATTCCGCAGCCGGTGCCGCCGGGTGACGTGATGACAAACGAGATCGTGGAGATGGCGAAGACGCCGAAGATCTGACGCTCGGTGGAAGCCGTCCGGGTCGGCGAGCCTTACTTTTCCGGATTGACCAGGTAGGGGATCGCGACCTGCGGCGTCATGACTTCGCCGCGCGTGTCCCCGCGCTCGAAGAACGCGTGCCAGCCGGCCCTCTCGAGGGCCGCCTCGATGCGCTGCGGGAATTCTTTGCCGGGGACCCGCCAGACGCGCAGAAACCGGTCGGTCTTATCGTGATGCCCGTTGTGGCTGACGCAGTACCCGACCAACTCCGCGCCTTCGTCGACCAATGCTTGAATTGCTGGGCTGAGATCGTACAAGAACTTCCCCCGGTCCTCAGGAGTCATCGCAAGCCATTCGTTGCGGTGCTTCCATTCCTCAATGTAGTAATACATACCGGAGATATACCCGCATCGCGGCACGGATCTAGCGGCGGTTCCGGATGGATGCTACACTGGCCCAGGCGGGCCCTTAGCTCAGCGGGTAGAGCGCCGGGCTTTTAACCCGGGCGTCGGGGGTTCGAGTCCCTCAGGGCCCACCATTTCAAGGGCTGGCGAAGGGCCGTCTTCGTCTGCTACCCTCCTGCTACCCTCACCGGCCGACTGCAACGGGGGGACCATGATTAGGATTGAGCGCAACCCACTTGTCGTTGTCAATAGGCATGGGATTGATGCCGATACTTTTGCGCATGTTGTGCTGACCGACCAGCCGTCTGTGTACCCGAATGACATGTCTCACATCGGGTACATCGGGGCGTCCGCTCCGCAACGACCGACAAGGCACCGCAGCCTTTACTTGCTGGCGGGCCGCGCCCAAGAGTGGTTCTACGGCGATACCAAAGTTCAGCGACTTCGTGAACACCTAATCCATTGCACCAACCGTTCGGATTGGAGGACCAACTCCTTAAGCGATTTGTCTAGCGGTACGGGAGGCTGCCGCGCTGGAACGGCGTCGGAGGACCGGCGCCTGACAAACTCTTGCCGCCGGCCTGATACTGCTTTGCGACTACGGGGGCATCGATCGAACGCAGGAGAATTCGCGAATTCCCACGGTCCCATTCTCATATGACGACGAGGGAAGGTCCGGTCTCGCCGCGTAAGTGGATTGTCTACCGATGGCGCAGGCGAACGCACAGAGCATGCGGGCGTTCCTCGAGTTGGTCGAACGCGACCACCCGGACGAGCTCGTCCGAATTGCCGCGCCGGTCCGGCGCGAACTGGACATTACGTCCGCCGTCTTCGAACTCGCCC
>DASYXS010000009.1:0-13578 GCA_035934535.1 bacterium | reverse complement strand
CTCAACGAAGAGGGGACGATCGGCGACGAGATCGCGGTCCTGCGGCGCGCCCTCATGGACGACGTGCCGCTGCTCGATGAGATCGCCGTCATCGACAGCGGCTCCTCCGACCGCACGGTCGCCGTGGCCCGCGGGCTCGGCGTGCCGGCCTACCAGCACGCGGAGATCCTGCCGGAAGCGGGAACGTTCGAGGGCAAGGGCGAGGCGCTCTGGAAGAGTCTGCACGTCCTGCGCGGCGACCTCATTGTCTGGCTCGATACCGACATCCGCAACATCCACCCGCGGTTCGTCTACGGCCTCCTGGGGCCGCTGCTGCGCGAGCCGCGGATCGCCTACGTGAAGGGATACTACCAGCGGCCCCTCAAAGACGGCCCGTCCCATTCCGTGAACGGCGGCGGGCGCGTCACCGAGCTCACCGCGCGGCCGCTGCTCAACCTGTTCTTCCCGGAGCTGTCCGGCGTCATCCAGCCGCTCGCCGGCGAGTACGCGGGGCGGCGCGAGATGCTCGAGCGCCTGCCGTTTTTCACCGGGTACGGCGTCGAGATCGGCCACCTCATCGACATCCTGGAGCGGTTCGGCCTCGACCGGATCGGACAGGTCGATCTCGGCACCCGCGAGCACCGCAACCGCGAGCTCGGCTCGCTGTCGCTCATGGCGTTCGCGATCATCCAGGTCGTGATGGCGCGAGTCGGCGACCGCGCCGGCTACCCCCTCCTCGGGCAGATGAACACCGCGATGAAGCTGATCCGGACCGCGCCGTCCCCCGCCCTCGACGTGAAGGAGCTCCGCGAGCGCGAACGGCCGCCGATCGTGACCGTGCCCGCCTACCGGGCGCGGGCCGCCGCCGTCGCGGCACGCGACTGACCCGCGACGTGTCGGCCGGCGACGTGCTCCGCGAGATCGCACGCGACGTCGGGGATCCCCGCGCCTGGGCCTCGGGGGTCGAGCACGCCGTCGCGCTGCTGGCGATCGCGTGCACCGCCTGGGCGGTTCTGACCGTGCTGACGTCGGCGATCCGGCGCGCGGGCCGGCGCGCCGGCCGGCCGGTCACGCTCGCGCCGCTCGCCGAGAGCGCCGTGCGGTACGCGGTCGCGTTCGCGGCGCTCATGCTCATGCTGGAGGCCGTCCACGTCAACGTGACGGCGATCCTCGCGAGCGCCGGCATCGTCAGCCTGGCGTTCGGCTTCGGCGCGCAGTATGTGATCCGCGACGTCCTCGCCGGCCTATTCTTCCTGTCCGAGGGCGTGGTGCAGATCGGCGATCTCGTGCGCCTGGACGCCGATACCGGCACCGTCGAGCGGATCACGCTGCGCACGATCCAGATTCGCAAGTTCAACGGCGAACTCCTGACCGTGCCGAACGGCGCCGTGACGCGGATCGGCAATCTGAGCCGCGGCTTCGGCCGCGCGATCGTGCAGGTCACGGTGCCCTACCGGGCGGACCTCGGCCGGGTGCTTGAGGTCCTGCGCGGCGTGGGCCGGGAATGGGCGGCCGCCCATCCCGACGACGCCCGCGGCGCGCCGTCGGTCGACGGGGCGATCGACTTCAAGGAGGCCGGGGTCACGGTGCAGCTGTCCGTCCTGGTCCCCGCGGGCCGGCAGTGGGCCGCGGAGGCCGCGATGCGGCAGCGCGTCCTCGAGGGACTCGCGGAGCAGGGAATAAAATTGGACACGCACGTTTCTGTTACAATATGATCGAGCCCTAGGACTGGGCGCGGACGTTCGCGGCGGGACGGAGGGTACCGGTTCATCCCCTGGGCCGGTGGGGGACCCCCGATGCGGAAGGTTGCGGCGCATTCCCCGTGAGGCAAATGACGAAATCCGACGCGAACTTGGTCTTCACGCTCCACACGCATCTTCCGTTCGTGCTGAACCACGGCCGCTGGCCGCACGGCAGCGACTGGCTGTGCGAAGTCGCCGTCGAGTGCTACCTGCCCCTCCTCGCCGCCCTCCAGCGTCTGTCGCACCAGGACGTGCGCGCCGGGATCACGATCAATTTCTCGCCGATCCTCAGCGAGCAGCTGGCGAGCGCGGCCTTCCGCGACGAGGTCGACGCCTTCCTCACGCACCGCCGCGAGGCGTGCGAGAGCACCCGCCGGTACTTCGCCGACCAGCACGAGACGCATCTCGAGGGGCTGTGCGACTACTGGGCGGCGGAGTACGACCGGGCGCGGGCGGAGCTCGATGCGCTGCACGGCGACATCCTTGGGGCGTACCGGCGCCTCGCCGAGCGCGGGACGGTCGAGCTGATCACGACCGGGGCGACGCACGGCTACATGCCGCTGCTCAGCCGGGACGAGAGCATCGATCTCCAGTTCCGGGTCGCGGTCGCGACCCACACCCGGCACTTCGGATCGGCGCCGAAGGGGGCGTGGCTCCCGGAGTGCGCGTACCGGCCGCGGTACGAATGGACGCCGCCGGTCGGCCCGCAGAGCGGCAAGCTCCGCTACCGCCGCCGCGGCGTCGAGGAGCTGCTGTCGGCCCACGACCTGGGGTTTTTCTTCACCGACGTCCACCTGATCCGGGGCGGGCGCGCGCTCTCCGCGTACGGCGATTACTACCCGCGTCTCAAGGCGGTGCAGGGGCCGGAGCCGCAGCTCACGCGGCGCGGCGGCCATTCGCCGTACGTGCCGCACCACGTCGCCTCGCGCGGCGGCACCGGCGACGCGGTCGCGCTGGTGCGCGATCCGGAGGCGACGCTGCAGGTCTGGAGCCGCGACTCCGGCTACCCCGGCGACGGCGAGTACCTCGAGTTCCACAAGCGGCACTTCCCCGGCGGGCTCCGCCTGTGGCGCGTCACGGACCCGAAGGCGGACCTGGGGCAGAAGCAGCCCTACCAGCCGGAGCGGGCCGCGGAGCGCGCGCGGGCGCACGCCGAGCACTTTGTGGAACTCGTCGCCGGCGTCCTGGAACGGCACGCCGGCCGCTCGGGCGGCCCGGGCGTCCTCTGCTCCCCGTTCGACACCGAGTTGTTCGGCCACTGGTGGGCCGAAGGGCCGGCGTGGCTCGAGCACGTGCTGCGGCTCGCCGCCGACGGCCCGCTGAACCCGACGACCGCCTCGGCGTGCCTCGACCGGTTTCCCGTCCAGCCGGCGATCACGCTGCTCGAAGGGTCGTGGGGCGAAGGCGGCGATCACCGGGTCTGGCTGAACAAGGACACCGAGTGGACCTGGGAGATGGTCTACCAGGCGGAGGACGACCTGTGGGCATTCGCCCAGACGGCGCCCGGGTGGGCGCGGAACCCGCTGCAGCGGCGCCTCGTCGCCCAGCTGGGGCGGGAGCTCCTGCTGCTGCAGGCGTCGGACTGGCAGTTTCTCATCACGACGTGGGCGGCGCGCAACTACGCCGAGACGCGCTTCGCGGAGCACTGCGCGGACTTCCGGCGGCTGCACGAGTTGGCGAAGCGCGTGGCCGACGGCGGTACCTTGACCTGGGACGAAGAGCAGTTTCTCGCCACCAAGGAAGGACAGGACTTCTGCTTCCCGGACGTCGCGGAGCACATCGAGGCCGCCGCGGCGCTGCCCAAGGCCTAGCGTGGCGGCCCGGTCGCGGATCCTCGGGCTGATTCTTGCCGGCGGACGGGGCGAACGTCTGCACCCGCTGACGAAGGACCGCAGCAAGCCGGCCGTGCCCTTCGGCAGCAAGTACCGGATCATCGACTTCGTGCTCAGCAACTTCATCAACTCGCACATCTACTCGCTGTACATCCTGGTCCAGTACAAGTCCCAGTCGCTGATCGACCACATCCGCCGCGGCTGGCGGCTCGGCGGCCTGGTCCCCGAGCAGTTCATCATCGCGGTCCCCCCGCAGATGCGCTGGGGCGACATGTGGTACCGCGGCACCGCCGACGCCGTGTTTCAAAACCTCAACCTGGTGCGCGACGTCAACCCCGATCTCGTCGCGATCTTCGGCGCCGACCACATCTACCGGATGGACCTGCAGCAGATGGTCGACGCCCACCTCACCCACCGCGCGGACGTCACGGTCGCGACGCTGCCGGTGCCGATCGAGCAGGCGACGGGCTTCGGCATCGTCGAGACCGACGAAGAGGGCCGCGTGATCGGCTGGGAGGAAAAGCCGGCCTCGCCCCGGCCGATGGCCTCCGATCCGCGCAGGGCGCTGTCCTCGATGGGCAACTACATCTTCAACACCGACCTGCTCGAGGACGTGCTGGTCGAGGACGCCCGCCGCAGCACCGACCACGACTTCGGGCGGACGATCATCCCGGAGCTCTACCCCTACGCGCGCGTCTTCGCCTACAACTTCCTGGACAACGAGATCCCCGGCCTCCGGCCGACGGAGGAGCGCGGGTACTGGCGGGACGTCGGGACGATCGAAGCGTTCTGGCAGGCCAACATGGACCTGCTCGGCGGCGCGCCGGCGCTCGACCTCGACAACCCGCGGTGGCCGATCCTGGCCGCGCCGTTTGAGGGGCCGTCCGCCCGCATGGTGGGCGGCGAGGTCACGGACGCGATTCTCGGCGAGGGCTCGGTCATCGCGGGCGGGACCGTGCGGCGCTCGATCCTCGGCCAGGGCGTCGTCGTGGAGCGCGGCGCCGTCGTCGAGGACAGCGTGATCATGGACAACACCGTGGTCGGCAGCGGCGCGCGCATCCGCCGCGCCATCGTCGACCGGTTCAACATGGTCGAGTCGGAACGGACGATCGGCTGGGATCGCGCGCGGGATCTCGAGACGGGGCTCCTCGACGTGCCGTCCGGGATCGCCGTAGTCCCCCGCGGCACGACGCGCGTCCGGGGAGCCGTGCCGGTCACGCGTTGACGCGCCGGGTGCCGTAGTTGGCCGAGATTTCTTCCGCCGGACCCGCCGGCGGTCCCCCCACCCGCCGGATCTGCGTCCACGGCCACTTCTACCAGCCGCCGCGCGAGAACCCGTGGCTCGAAGCGGTCGAGGTCGAAGACTCCGCGCGGCCGTACCACGACTGGAACGCCCGCGTGACCGCGGAGTGCTACGCGCCGAACGGTGCCTCCCGCGTGCTGGACGCCGAACGCCGCATCCTCCTGATCCGCAACAACTTCCGGCGGATGAGCTTCAACATCGGGCCCACGCTCGCCGCGTGGATGGAGCGCGCGGCGCCGGAGGCATACGCGCGGATCGTGGACGCCGACCGCGGCGCCCTGCCCGAACGCGGCGGGCACGGGAACGCGATCGCGCAGGTCTACAACCACATGATCCTGCCGCTCGCGACGCGCCGCGACAAGGAGACGCAGGTCCGCTGGGGAATCGCCGACTTCCGCCATCGCTTCGGCCGTCTCCCGGAAGGCATGTGGCTCCCGGAGACGGCCGTCGACACGGAGACGCTCGAGGTCCTGGCGCGCAACGGCATCACCTTCACGATCCTCGCCCCGAACCAGGCGGCGCGCGTGCGCCCGCCGGACGGCGAGTGGATCGACGTGAGCGGCGGACGCGTCGATCCGCGCCGGCCGTACCGCTGTACCCTGCCGGGCGGCGCCTCCATCGCGCTCTTCTTCTACGACGGGCCGGTCGCGCACGACGTCGCCTTCGGCGGCCTGCTCGACAGCGGCGACGCCTTTGCCGCCCGCCTCCTGGGGGCGTTCGCCGCCGGCGACCCTCGGCCGCAGCTCGTGCACATCGCCACGGACGGGGAGTCCTACGGCCACCATCATCCGTTCGGGGAGATGGCGCTCACCTACGCCTTCGAGGTGATCGAATCCCAGGAGCAGGCGCGCCTTGCGAACTACGGCCAGGTCCTCGCGGATGCGCCGCCCGACCACGAGGTCCAGATCGCCGAGCCGACCTCCTGGTCGTGCGTGCACGGCGTGGAGCGGTGGCGCTCGAACTGCGGCTGCCGGGCCGGCCACCCGGAGTGGTCGCAGGAATGGCGGCGGCCGCTGCGCGAGGCGCTCGACTGGCTGCGCGACCGCCTCGCCGGGGTGTTCGAGGAGCACGGCCCCCGCTATCTCCGCGATCCCTGGGCCGCGCGCGACGGGTACGTCGACGTGGTCCTGGACCGGTCCTTCGCCACGCTCGACGCGTTCTTCGCCGAGCACGGCCGGGCCGGCAACGCCGAGGCCGGCCGCGTCCCCGCCCTGCGCCTCCTCGAGATGCAGCGGCACGCCATGCTGATGTACACGTCGTGCGGCTGGTTTTTCGACGAACTGTCGGGCATCGAGACGGTCCAGGTGATCAAGTACGCGGCGCGCGCGCTGCAGCTGGCCGAAGAGTTCGGCGCGCGCTTCGAAGACGAGTTCACCCGCCGGCTCGGCGCGGCGAAAAGCAATCTGCGGCAGTGGCGCGACGGCACAACCGTCTACCGCCGCGCCGTGCGCCCCTCGTTCGTCACCCTGCCGCGGGTCGTCGCGCACTACGGCATCAGCTCGCTGTTCGAGACCTACGCCGATACGGAAGAGGTGTTCTGCTTCACGGTCCGGCAGCGCGACGTCCGGCGCGAGAACGTAGGCGGCCACACGTTCGCGACCGGCCTCGTCACGGTCACCTCGCAGATCACGGGCGAAGCGTCGACCGCCGCCTACGCGGTGCTGCATCTCGGCGGGCACGACGTCCAATGCGGCGTCCGCGCGGACGCGACGCCGGAGTGGTACGAGACGATGAAGAACGGCGTCGCCGGCGTCCTCGTCGAACACGGGGCCAGCGCCGCCGTGCGAATGCTCGACGCGCAGTTCGGCGGCTCGCTGTACGGCCTGCGGGACCTCTTCAAAGAAGAGCGCCGCAAGATCCTCGGTCTGTTGATCGAGGAGCGCCTCGGGCGGTTCGAGGGCGTCTACGACTCGCTGTACGAAGAGTCCCGGCCGCTGATCACGCTGATGCGGGATTCCGACGTGCCGGTGCCGCCGGCGTTCCGCATGGCCGCGGAAGAGACGCTGACCCGCCGGATGGTCGCGGAGCTGCGCGCGGCGGGCACCGAGCCGCTCTCGGACCGGGCGTTCGAGATCGCCGGCGAAATGGCCGCCTTCGGCCTCGTCGAGGACTGGCCCGACGGCGAGCCGTTGCTCCGCCGCGTGATCGAAGCCCGCGTCGAGGGCCTGCGGCGGCAGCCGCTCGGCCCCGACCTCGACCAGATCCACCGTCTCCTCGACCTCGCCGAGGCGCTCGGCCTCATCCCGAACCTCTGGCAGACGCAGAACACCTATCACGGCGCGGCCCGGGCGCACATGAACGATCTCCGCGAGACGGACGACGCCTCGGACCGGGTCGCCCTGTTCTGGAAGCTCGGTGAGCGCCTCCACTTCAACCTCGACGCGCTGCGGAACCTCACCGGCTAAACCCATCCGCTTTGCCGGAGGCTCAAGGAGATGCGCATCGACCGCCGGAACGTCCCGGGACTGGCCGATCCGCCGGGCTACACTCATCTTGTGACGGTCGCCGACGCGCGGTTCGTCTTCGTGGCCGGCCAGGTGCCGCTCGACGAACACGGCCAACTCGTCGGCGCGGGCGATCCCCTCGTGCAGGCCCGCCGGTGCCTCCGCAACCTCGCCGCCTGTTTGGCCGCCGCCGGCGCGCGGCCGGAGGACGTCGTGCGCACGACCGTGTACGTCGTCGCGGCGGAGCGGCGGACTCTCGGCCGCCTGTGGAAGGCGCTGCTCGACTCCGAACTGCCTGAGGTGGTGCGGACCGCCACGACGCTGGTCGGCGTCACGCACCTGGGCTACGAGGGTCAGTTGGTCGAGATCGAATGCACGGCGGCTGTGCCGCTTGACGATTGACGGGCGCGGCGTGTGCTGGCCTTTGCGGGCGCTACACCGCCCTGAGCTTGTCCGCGTTACCGATCGCCCAGATCGTGCGGATGCGCGACCCGTCGACCTCGATGCTCACGACGACGATCGGCGTGCCGTCGGCGCGGCGCAGGAGCAGCGTCGGCCGGCCGTTTACGTCGGCCACCGCGTAGCGCGCATCCGCCGGCGCGAACCGCGCCGTGACCCCGATCAAGAAGCGGGCCACGTTGGCCGGCCCGTGCACGGGCCGCAGCGCCGCGCCGGGAATCTTGCCGCCGCCGTCGGCCCATACCGTCACGTCGTCCGCGAGCATCGTCAGCAGCCCGTCGAGATCGCCCGTAGACGTGCTCCCCCGCGCCGGCGATCCGTCCGGTCCGGCTCGTGCTGCCGAGCGCGTACACTAGATAATCGTAGCCGATCGCTTGGTCCGAGGTCTCCGGCCCTCCGCGGCGCACGGTCACGCGGTGCGCGGTGGGATCGATCGCGGTCACGACGCCTTGGACGAGCCGAATGCGGGTACCCCGCACGAGTGATGCGAGCGGATGCCGGCCGGCGGCTTGTCCGGCCGCGAGTTGATGGTTGCGGACGCGCTCATGGAACGCGTCCGCGGCGTTGATCAGCGTGATGCCGGCCTCAGGTCCGGTCTTCTTGGCCAACCGCATCGCGGCCATGAGGCCGGCGTAGCCGGCGCCGAGCACGACGATGTGTGAGGACTGCCGCATGGTGCACCTCCCAGTTCCGAGTCTCGACCATGAGACCGGGGAGGCGGCCGGTTTGTGACACGGCGGCCGTCAGATCGACGGCCGGAACCGGTGGTGTGGGACCAGGAGCGAAAGGATCATCCCGACCAAGATGAGCGCGGCGAACACCATCGTCCACACGATCGCGGCGCGCGTCCACGCGCGCTGGCAGGCGAGAAAATCGTCGAAGTCGCGCCAGCGCCGGGTTTGCCAGGCGATCCGCTTGCCGTACACCCCGTAGATGATCCAGGCGGCCGGCCAAAAGACCGCGGTGATGATGAGCGCGAGCAGCGCGTGTCCCCACGCCCGCATCGCCAGCAGGTAGATCCAGTTGAAAAACGCCGCGCCGTAGGAGGCCGACTCGATGATCTGGCGCCGGTAGGCCTCGTCGAGTGTCCCCGCGGCAACGACCGGTCCGCCCGGGACCGCGGGACCCTCTCCGGCCGGTGGCACGTCCTTCATGACCGAGCCATTTAGATGGGCGGCTCCGGCCCCCCTGCCCGCTCCGCGCCTATCGTGCGGCGGGCGGAGCGGCCTCGCGGGTGAGCCCCCGCAGCAGGTGCACGGCCGCCTGCTTGTCGAGCGGCTCGTTGAGGTTGCCGCACTTGGGGGACTGGATGCAGGACGGGCAGCCGGCCTCGCAGGGGCACGACTCGATGACTTCGAGCGTGCGGGCGAGCAGCCCGTCGAGCAACTCGTAACCCTTTTCGGTCACGCCGACGCCGCCGGGGTAGCCGTCGTAGATAAAGATCGTCGCGCGGCCGGTCTCGGGGTGCACCGGATAGCTCACCCCGCCGATATCCCACCGGTCGCACATCGCGAAGAGCGGCAGGAGGCCGATCGCCGCGTGCTCGACGGCGTGAATGCCGCCCGCCAGGTCGAGCCCGCGCGACTCGATCTCGGCCGCGACGGACGGCGGCAGCACGAGCCAGAGCGCCGTCGTCCGCAGTTCTTCCTCCGGCATCTCGAGGCTGTGGACGGCGAGCACCGTCTCAGTCGCGAGCTGCTTGCGGCGGTATTCGATCACCTGGTTCGTGACGCGCACGTCCCCGAAGCACGCGACGGTGCCCGCCTCTCCCCCGATCGGCCGCGAGGCGCGCGTGCCCTGGATCGCGAGGTCCGTGAGGACGCGCGCCTCCGTATAGTAGCCGCCGTCGTCGCGCTCGACGAGCGCGTGGCGGGTCTCGAAGTCGAGCCGGAGGACCCGGTAGGCGTCGCCCTGATGCAGGTAGATGGCGCCCGGGTGCACCTGCTCGAACGCCCGTGACGCGTCCACCGTCCCGATCAACCGGCGGGATGCCGCCTCCACGATCCGATAGGTGTCGCCGGACGCCGCCCGGATGTCCACCTGGCGCGCCGGGTACGCGCGGGTGCGGGGATGCCAGCGGTCCCGGCGGCGGACCAGTTCGCCGAGCCCTTCGAGGGCTTCGGCCACCTCCGTCAGACGCGGCCCGAACAGCGCCGCATCGCTCGGACCCAACGCCAGTTCGGCCGCGGCGCAGCGAAGATGCGCCGCGAGGATGTACGGGTTCTCCGGGTCCACGGTCGCGTGCTCGACCGGCCGCCCGAAGAAGTACGCGGGCCGGCGCATCAGATACTGGTCGAGCGCGTCTTCGAGGGCGATCAGCACCGCGAGCGCGTCGCCTCTCCCCCGCCCCGCCCGGCCCGTCCGCTGCCAGACGCTCGCCATGGTGCCGGGATAGCCGACCAGCACCGACGCATCGAGTGCGCCCACGTCGATGCCGAGCTCGAGGGCGCTCGTGCTCACGACGCCGAGCAGTTCGCCGCGGAAGAGACGCTGCTCGATCGCCCGCCGTTCTTTGGCGAGATATCCGGCACGATATGGGCTCACCTGGGCCGCCAGCGCGGGAACATCTGACAGCGCATCCGCGGCGTACCGGTACACGAGCTCAGTGATCTTGCGGGCTTTGGTGAAGACGATCGTCCGGGCGGACTGACGCACGAGGGACGCGAGGAGCCACGCCGCCTCCGAGTAAGGGCTCCGCCGCCGCATCTCACGGCGCGCAAGCACGGGCGGATTCCACATCACAAACCGGCGCGGTCCGCGCGGAGCGCCGTCGTCGTCGACGAGCCGCACCGGCCGACCCGTGAGCCGGCCGCCGAACTGCTCCGGGTTGGCGATCGTCGCGGACGTGCAGATGACCTGGGGGTCCGAGCCGTGCACGCGGCAGGTCCGCCACAACCGGCGGAGCACGAGCCCGACGTGGCTGCCGAAGACGCCGCGGTAGACGTGCATATCGTCGAGGACGACGTACCGCAGCGACCGCAGAAACGGCCGCCACCACCGGAAGTGCTGCGGCAGGATCCCGACGTGCAGCATGTCGGGGTTGGTGAGAAGGATGCGTCCCGCCTGCCTGAGGCGCCGCCGCTCCTCGGCGGGCGTGTCGCCGTCGTAGGTCCCGAACACAAGATCCGGAACCGGCGACGCGAACTCGCCGATCGCATCCGCCTGATCCTGGGCGAGGGCCTTGGTGGGGTAGATGAAGAGCGCCCGCGCCTCGGCGTCGCGAACGAGCGTCTCGAGCACCGGCAGCAGGTAACACAGCGTCTTGCCGCTCGCGGTCCCGGTCGTCACGATCACCGACTCGCCGTCGCGGATCGCGTCGAGCGCCGCCGCCTGATGCGTGAAGAGCCGCCCGACCCCGCGCTTGGTCAGCGCGTCCGCAAGCGGTGCCGGCAGCGGACGGGCCGGATCGGCGTACCGCGCCGGCCGCCCGGGAAACGTCTCCTCGTGCACGATCTGATCACGGTACCGCGGATCGCGCCGGATTTCGTCGAGCACGCGGGCCACATCCATCGCCACGAACTTCGGGGCGGCGGGAGCGAGGGCCTTGCGATCGGTCGGGCGCGGTGTCGCAGCGCCAACGTCAGGCGGTACTCAGTGGCCGGTGAGTTTGAGCCCTAATGGAAGAAGCCCGGAGACGATCAGCGCCCCGAGCGTACCGAGGAGCCAGTAGAATTGGCGGTCCGCTCTCGCGAGTTGCCGATCCATCCGGCCTAGAAGTTCCGTTCTGGGGCCGGCGATTTCCGAGTGTAACTCGCCTCGGAGGCCGGCGATCTCTGCGCGGAGCTCGGAATGAGTCGCGCGGATCTCCGCGCGGGCCTGTGCGAAGCCCGTGTCCATCTTGTGTTCCAACGTGAAGAGCCGGCCCTCGACGGCGCCCAGGCGCCTGTCGACCCGCTCGTATACGCCCTCGAGGCGGGCGGTCCTGAGTTCCCAAGCGTCCGCGGCCATCGATGAGGACTCCCTTATTCAAGATCTTATCACGCCGGTCTGTCGCCGCTCGATGAGAAGACTCGAGCGGTCCCGCATAAAGCAGTCAGACGCCGCCGGAGCTCTGGGTCCAGCGTGTCGAAGGCGGCCCGCTCGATCACAAAAACAGGCCGTACCCGTCTCACCCATCGGCGGGCCGCCCATTTCCGGATGACCGTCTGCGCCTTATCGCCTCCGCCGAGCAACCGAAATGCCAGCGCAGGCTGGATGCGCATTTCGATGAGCCGGTCATCCCGACACACAATACGAGGGGAGATGCCGCCGCCCGAACTGCTCAACACGGCCTCAACGAAGACGCCAAAATCGTCATCCGGCGCCGTCCGGCCGCGATCGGTCGACCGGACCTCCGCGGCCGGTGCCGATGCCGCGGACGTCGCTGCCCGCGGCGCGGTCACGATCGGTGCATCGACGATTGGCTCCGCCGACACGGCCGGGCACGGGCCGAAGTGCGACGAACCGTGGTTCCGCCTCCGACCGTCGCGCTCGCGGCTTCTCAGATGGTGCTTGACCGCGATCTCCACAGTAGACGGCGCGGTCTCTGGGACAAGGCGCGCGTACGACGGCCGGAGATGGTACGGCGGACACCACAGACGCGCCGGCGGCAGTCCGGAACACCGGACGGTGATCTCGTCTTCCATGGCGCCGACGCCTTGAAGGGCCTCGGGCCGCCTGAGCGGGACGTCGATCATCCGCGTCTGCTCGGTTTCCTGCCGGCCCCTTCCGCCCCAACCCCGGCTACGCGACACCTGAACGACGGTGGTCGTTCCCAGGGCGCGGCTGAGCCGCTCGGCGTCCGGGTCGGCCAGCGACGGGAAGTAGATCTTCGTCACGAAATTAGCGGCGATCGCCGCCCATCCGCTGGCACCGTATACCGATTCACCCTGCGCCTCGCTCTGCACTGTGGCGACGATCGCCACCTCACGGCTGCGAAAGGTCGCAAGAAGATCGGCCAGACCGGGCAGCGGCCCCCATGCCGGCAATTCCTCGAGCACGTATACAACCGGAACCGGCTCGTCTCGTCCGCGAGGCCGCAGCAGCTGCGCGGCGAGCATCCGCATCAATAGTTGGCACAGACTCCGTAGACGCGGCAGGGCGGCCTGGGGCACGCCAATGAGCAGGAGTGTTGGCTCGCGGCGCAATCGCGCCAACGTGATTTCATCCCACGACCCCGCGCCGCGCGGATCCGCCGTCGCCGCCGACACGCGTTCATCACTCCAGGACTCCAGGCGGCCGGCAATTCCCTGCAAGATGCCGGCCCGGTCTTTCGGCAGCATCGCCCCGTACGCGCCAAGATGCTCCGCGATAACCGCGGCGCGTCGATGCCCATGGACGTAGCTGGCCACCGCGTCGGACCCCGCCTCGGCCAGCGCCCGCAGCCGGGCAACTGAACGGGCCCCGCCGTCCGTAACAAGCGCCCAAGTCAGCGCGGCGCAAACGTGGCGCTCGGCTCCGGTCCAATAGCCGAAGTCTGGGCTTTCGGCGCTTTCGTCGGGAAAGAGATCCAACGCGAACTCGTACGCGTCGCCGAGCGACCCGCACACCGCCAGCGGATTCCATCGCAGCGAAGAACTATCCGACGGCGCGAATACAAGGACGTCGCGACCCTGACGCCACCACTCCGGGGCAGCGCCGGCCAGACTGTCGCGCTCACCATACTTGAGGTCGAACGCCACGGCGGAGACGCCGGCTCTGGCGGCGTCCAGCAACACCGGCAGAGTCAGCGCGGTCGTCTTGTGCGCGCCCGTCAGACCTGTGACGAGGACGTGCCGCGCGAGATCCGTGTTCGGGAGGCACAGCCGACGTCCCAGGAAATACGGCGGAGGCGCGGCACC
>DASYXS010000131.1:0-4601 GCA_035934535.1 bacterium | reverse complement strand
AGGAACGGGCGTTGTACGAGCGCGGCGGCTGGGGCGGACGCGTCGGCTTCGGTCGGCGGCCGGCGCTCCTGGTCGTCGACATGTACACTGCTTTTGTCGACCCTGCGTACCCGTTCAGCAGCCCGTCGGCGCCGGCGACCGTGCCGGCGATCCGGACGTTGCTCGACGCCGCGCGGGGCGCCGGCTGCCCGGTGTTCTTCTCCAAGGCGCGGGCGCGCTCGATCCCCGCGGAGCGCGGCCGCTGGAAGACGGCGGGCACGCGGCACCCGATCATGGCCGATCCCGCCGCGTACGAGATCGTGCCGGAGCTGCGGCCGCGGCCCGACGAGTCGGTGCTCGTCAAGACGGCGCCCAGCGCGTTCGCCGGCACCGACCTGGTGAGCTACCTGATCTACCACGGCGTGGATACCGTCCTCGTCACGGGTACCGTCACGAGCGGCTGCGTGCGCGACACGGTGCTCGATGCCTTCAACTACAATTTCCGCGTCATCGTGCCGGTCGAGGCCGTCTGCGACCGCGGGGCGACGTCGCACAAGGTGACGCTCTTCGACATCCACATGAAGTACGGGGACGTGATCCCGATGGCCGACGTGCTGGACTATCTGCGCACGGTGCACGACGGCGAGCAGCAGCCGGCGGCGGGGGCGCGGGCGTGACGCGGCGCCGCGCGCGGACGAAGCCGGCGGCGGGGCGCAAGTACGCCGCGTTCGCGCGGGACATTCACTACGTGCGGGCGGCGGTGGACAGCCGCCGGCGCGCGACGAAGCGGGCGATCCGCGCGCGCGCTTCGCTGGGAGGACAATCTTCACGGCCGCAGCGCGTACATCGTCGACTCGGTGACCGGCTTCGACTCCAAGAACCTGGCGATGTTCATCCGGGAGATTCCACCGGGCACAGCGACGGGTTCGCACCACCACAACTTCGAGGCCGTCGCGTACGTGCTGGAAGGCCGCGGGCACGACGTCCACGACGGCAAGGTCGTGCGCTGGCGGGCCGGCGACGGACTGTACATCCCACCGATGGTGGTGCACCGGCACGTCAACGAGATCCGGGGCGGCCGGCGCGCCTCCTGTTCATCGCCAATTGGCCGCTCCTGAACCACCTCGGCATCACGAGCTTCGTGCAATTGGACGCCTCACCCCGCGCCGCGCGGCGCCGGCGGTGACGATGTGCGCGGCGGCGCTGAGATGGACGCCGATCTCACCGCGGCGATCCGCCGCGCGGGGGAGGAGCTTGCCGCGGACGTCGCCGCGCGCCTGCAGGCGGGGGTCCGGATCGACAGTGTGAACCCCGCGCACGGGGGCGCGCACGGCGAAGGGGCGTTTCAGACGATGTTCGCCGGCGAGCTCGAACGGCTCGGCTGCCGCGTAGAGACATGGGAGCCCGACGCGCAGGCGCTCGCCGACCAGTATCCGTTCATGCGGCCGGTGCTGCCGGCGCAGGGATTCGGCGGCCGGCCGAACGTCGTCGCCTGGGCGCCGTCGGCGGAGCGGACCGAGGGCCGCTCCGCCCATCTCATCCTCAACAGCCACGCGGATACCGTGGACGCCGGCGACCCGGCGGCGTGGCCGTCGCCGCCGTTTTCGGCCGCGCTCACCGGCGGCCGGCTCGTCGGGCTCGGCGCGGCCGACGCGAAGGGCGCGCTCTTCACGTTTCTCGGCGCGCTCGCGATCCTCCGCGAGGCGGGCCTCCTTCCGCGGAAGCCGGTTGCGCTCCAGTCCGTCGTGGACGAGGAGGCCGGGGGCGCCGGGACGCTCGACTGCGTCCGCCGCGGGTATACGGCGGGCGCGGCGGTGGTGGGCGAGCCGACCGGGCTCGTCGTCTGTCCCGGCTCCCGCGGCTCGATGACCCTCGTGATGCGCATCGCCGGACGCCGGGCCCATCCGGGCGAGGGTTGGCGCGGTGTCAACGCCATCCGCCAGGCGTGGCGCTACGTCGACGCGCTCGAGGCGCTCCGCGCGGAACTGGATCGCACCGCGATGCATCCGCTGTGGCGGGCGCTTCCCGCCGGCCACGTGTGGAATCTGCTGGCGCTGAACTCGGGCCCGGCCGGACGCGCCGTGCCCGACGTGTGCGAGGTCCACTATAACGCCGGCATGATCGGCGGCGAGCGCATCCCCGACATGCGGCGTACCATCGAGGCCGCGATCGCCCGCGTGACCGCGGCCGATCCGTGGACGCTCGAGCATCCGCCGCAACTGCGGTGGCTGGACCGGCCCATGGATCCGGCCGTCACGGACCCGGGGCATCCGGCGGTGACCGCCTTCGCCGCCGCGGGCCGCGCGCTCGGCGAGGCCGTTGCGGTCCGGGGATTTTCGGCGATCACGGACGCGCGCTACCTCGTCAACATCGGCGGGATCGCGACGATCAACTTCGGGCCCGGCGAGATTCACCGGTGTCACAGCCCCGAAGAGATGCTCCCGGTCGACGACCTGCGCCGGGCGATGACGTGGGGCGCGCTGTTCATCGCCGGGTACTGCGGCGCGGAGCGGCGGGCGTGGGGCCGTTGAGGGCGGCCTACGATCCGATCGACGGACCTTGATAGAACACAAACAGGGCGGCGAGATTGTTGAGGCCGTGCGCGATCATGCCGGGCACGAGCGAGCCGGTGATCTCGTACAGATACCCGAGGACCAGGCCGAGGATCAGGATCGGCAGCAGTTCTACCACCTGCAGGTGCGCCGCGGCGAAGAACAGGGCACTCACCACCACCGCGGTGTGCCGGTGGAACGCGCGGCGCAGCGCGCCGAGCACGAGACCGCGGAAGAAGATTTCCTCGCCGATCGGAACGACCACACCGACGACGACCGCGAGCAACGCGATCTCGACGCCGGCGTGCAGCTGCGGCATCATCCGATAGATCGGGCTGCGCTGCTGCTCGCCGTTCACGTATTTCGTGGCCGCGGCCTGGCCGACGCTGAGCGCGAGCAGGAACACCGTCAGGCTTTGTCCGAGGCCGTTGCCGAGCACGGCCGCAAGGGACGCGCCGAGGCCCTGGAGGACGCGGCGCCGGGCGTCGTCGACGCGCAGGCCGAGCGCGGCGAGGGGCTGCCGGTATTTCACCGCGGCGAGGTACGCGCCCGCCGCGACGAAGAACGCGTTCTGCGCGACGGCGAGCGTGATCACGAGCCCAAACGGCGGGAGCCCGGTGGCGGCGGTGCGGGGCAGCAGCAGGCCCGCGAGCGGCAGCGTTCCCGCGAAAAAGAGCGTCACGCCGGCGACCTCCACGAGACCCCAGGTGTCGCGTCGCGCCGGCCGGACGATGAGGTAGAGCGGCACCGCCGCGCCGACGAACGCCGCGGCCGCGATCGCCCAGAGCACTGCGGGCCGGCGGCGCATCCTGCGGCGGGCATCGGCGAAGACCAGCAGGGCGGCGGCGAGCGAGATAAGCGCGAGTAATCGCTGCGCGATAGGGCCACCTCCAGGAGTGCGGGAAACGTTCGGCGAATACGGGGCGAGACCTGCGCGAGGAGACGTCCGCTTGTCCCACGTGTCTTTCTATCGCAAGTGGCGCCCGCAGACGTTCGAGGACGTCGTCGGCCAGGAGCGCGTCACCCGCACGCTGCAGAACGCCATCGCTTCCGGCCGGATCGTCCACGCATATCTGTTCTGCGGGCACCGCGGCAGCGGCAAGACGACGACCGCGCGCATTCTCGCGAAGTGCCTCAACTGCGTGCGCGGCCCGACGCCGACGCCGGACAACGTCTGTCCGTCCTGTGTGGCGATCGGCAACGGCTCCTCGCTCGACGTCATCGAGATCGACGCCGCGAGCAACCGCGGCATCGACGAGATCCGCGACCTGCGCGAGAAAGTGCGCCTCGTCCCGGTGGAGGGCCGCTACAAGGTCTATATCATCGACGAAGCGCACATGCTCACGGCCGAGGCGGCCAACGCGCTGCTGAAGACGCTCGAGGAGCCGCCGCCGCACGCGGTGCTCGTGCTCGTGACGACCGAGCCGCACCGGCTGCCGACGACGATCACCTCACGGACCCAGCGCTTCGACTTCAAGCGCATCCCGCAGGCCGCGATCGTCGAGCGGCTGCGCGCGATCGCGGCGGCCGAGTCGCTCGTGGCCGACGACGACGCGCTCCAACTCATCGCGCGCGCCGCCGACGGCGCGCTGCGCGACGCGGAGGGGCTGCTCGACCAGCTCAACGCGTTCTGCCGCGGCAGGATCACCAAACCCGACGTGCTCGCGGTGCTCGGGGTGGTCGACGAGGAGGTCGCGCACAACCTCGCACAGGCGATCATCGACGGGGACGCCGGCGCGTGTCTCGTCCTCGCCGGCCGGCTCATGGACGAAGGACGGGACGTCCGGCAAATTCTACGGACCCTCGTCGACCAGTTCCGGGACCTGCTCGTGGTCGCAGTGATGCGGCACGCCGAGGAGCTCGTGGAGACGACCGAGCAGCGGCTCGAGGCGCTCCGCGCGCAGGCGGCGCGTCTTGCGCCCGGCGCCATCGCCCAGTACATCCGCGTCTTTGCCGCGGCGGAAGCGGAAGCCCGGGCCGCGACGCAGCCCCGCGTCGTCCTCGAGATGGCGCTGCTGCGGGCGGCGCGGCCCGAGCTGGATCCTTCGCTGGAAAGCCTCGCCGCGCGGG
>DASYXS010000119.1:0-3025 GCA_035934535.1 bacterium | reverse complement strand
CCACCACGACGTCGATGTCGGCGACCGTATCACGCAGCCGGCGCAGACTCCCCGCCACGCTCACCGCCTCGACGCCGGGCGCCCGCCGGAGTCCCTCGACGACCGCGTCCACGAGCGGGCGCACCTCGAAGGCGGGGCGGCGCGTGCCCTGCTGCCGGCGCCGTTCGATCCCCCTCAAGATGTTGGCCTCGGACCGCGCGCCGAGCCGCGGCAGCGCCCGCACGCGTCCGTCGCGGCAGGCCTGCTCGAGCGCGTCCACGTCGGCGATGCCGAGCTCCCGGTAGAGCAGCAGCGCCGTCTTGGGTCCCACCTCGGGAATCGTCATCAACTCCGGCAGGCCGGCCGGGAGATCACCCCGCAGCGTTTCATGGTAGGCGATCGCACCCGTGCGCACATACTCCTCGATCTTGTCCGCGAGCCCCGCGCCGATGCCCGGGATCTTCCGCAGCTCCCCGCGCGCGGCGACGGCCGCGACGTCCTCGCTCAGGCTTTCGACCGCGCGGGCGCCCTTGCGGTAGGCGTTGACCCGGAACGACGATTCCTGCTTGAGCTCGAGAAAGTCGGCGATCTCCGACAAGAGACGCGCGAGCTCGAGGTTACGGGGGCTGATCAGAACGTGGCGCCGCCCGGGCCCAGCCGCGGCACGCGCACCGGCAGCGCAGGCAGCAGCACCGCCTGCACGCGTTCGCTGCCGCGCAACAGATACGGGGCGACCTGCGACCGGTGGGCGTCCGCAGCGACCACGCTCCGAAACGGCGCCGCGAGCGTCAGCAAGAGCAGCGAGGCGACGAGGACGATGCCCCGGACCACGCCCAGCACGCCGCCGAGGAGGCCCGACCCGGGGAACTTCGCGCGGGCGGTGATCCACCGGATCAGGATGCCGAGCAGCAGGTACAGCCCGAGCCAGATCACGACGAAGGCGATGAATCCTTCCCAGGACCGGGTGAGGCCCGGCACCTCGCGCAGATATTGGGCGCCGCGCGGGTATACGGCCGCCGCCGTGAGAAAGGTCGCGACGAGTCCGCCGAGATCCAGCAGGCCGGCCAGCGCGCCGAAGCGCATGCCCCGGAGAATCGACACCAGCACGATCGCGAGCGTGACCCAGTCGATCCAGTTCAGTGCGATCGTGCGGGGCATCCGGCCCTCCCCCCAATGCCCTCCCCGGGGAGCCGCCGCGCCGGGCGCGTCTCCTCGGAGGACCCGGGCGTTCACGCCCGCAGCTGCCCGCCGGTCTGACTCTCAAGGGCTGTTCGAATTCGCGCCATGATTTCCTCCGCCTCGGGCGCGGTCAGCGTGCGGTCCGCCGCGCGGAACCGCAGCCGGTAGGCGAGATTGCGGTGGTCCGGCGGCACCGGGGATCCGGTGTAGACGTCGAACAACTCGACGGCTTCCAGCAGCGGCCCCGCGGTCTCGCGGATCAGCCGCTCGATCTCCGACGCCGCGAGCGTCTCCGGCAGGACGACGGCGAGGTCCCGCTCGACCTCCGGGTAGCGGGGCAGGCCGGTGTAGGTGCGGCTCGGACGGGCCGCGGCCAGGAGTGATTCCAGGTCGAGCTCGGCCACGCACGGCCGGTAGGGCAGCCGTTCACGCTCGACGAGCTCCGGATGCAGCTCCCCGAAGCGCCCGACCGGGCGGCCGGCGAGCGTCAGGGCGGCCACGCGTCCCGGATGCCACCAGGGCGTCCCGTTCAGCAGATACGACGCGGAGGGGCCCGCCGCGACCTCGGCTTTGATTTCGTGGTTGCCGGCCGCCTGTCGGCCGGCACCGGTAATGTCGAGGTCGCCGAGCAGCGCGTCGAGCACCGCGCGCAGATGATAGACGTCCGCGAGCACGCCGTCGGCCGGCACGTTCCAGCCCCACCGCCACCGGCCCATCATCGCGATCCCCGCGGCCCGGCGCTCCTCCGGCCGGCCGCCGTCTCTCGCCGCGCGCCAGACCCGGCCGAGCTCGAAGACGTGCACGTCCTGCTGACGCCGCGATGCGTTGGTGGCCAGCACCCGCAACAGGCCCGGCAGCAGCGATCGCCGCAGCGCCGCGTGCTCCGCGGTGAGGGGATTGGCCAGCCGTACCTCCGCCGCACCGTCCGGTGCGCCGCCGCTCTCCGCGGCGGGACTTTCGGCCGCCACCAGGGTGAGCGTCATCACCTCGGTGAGACCGGCGCGGAGCAGCACGTCACGAACACACCGCTCCTCGGCGACGGGCGCCGACACCCGCCCCGGCGTCGTGACCCCTCGCGGCATCGTGAGCGGGACGCGGTCGTAGCCGTGGACGCGGATCACTTCCTCGATCAGATCCTCTTCCCGCGCCAAATCGGGGCGGTACGTGGGCGGACGAACGGTCAGGGCCGCGGGACCGGGCCGCACGTCGCACCCGAGCGCGCGCAGCGCGCGAACCATCTCGCCGCGCGGCATCGCGATCCCGAGCACCGCGGCGGCGCGCGACGGCCGCAGGCGAATCGTCGGACGGGACTGCGGCCGTGGGTACACGTCGATCAGCCCGGGCGCGGGGCGGGCGGCCGCCACCTCCGCGAGCAGCAGTCCGGCGCGCCGTTGGGCCGCCACCGGCCCCTCGGGGTCGGCGCCGCGCTCGAACCGGCTCGACGCCTCCGTGCGCACGCCCAGCCTCCGGCTCGTCCGGCCGATGCCCGGCGGATACCAGTACGCCGCCTCCAGCAGCACGGCCGCGGTGTCCGGACCGATCTCGGTGTCCTGTCCGCCGATGATGCCGGCCAGCGACACGGCGTGCGTGGCGTCGGCAACGACCAGCGATTCCGCGTCCACGGTGCGCGTGACGCCGTCCAGCGTCACGAGGCTTTCTCCGGGCCGGGCCCGCCGCACGATCACCCGCCGTCCGCCGACCCGCGCGAGGTCGAACGCGTGCATCGGCTGGCCCATCTCGAGCATGACGTAATTGGTGACGTCGACGACGTTGTTGATCGCCCGCACGCCGGCCGCTTCCAGCCGCCGCTGCATCCACGCCGGCGACGGGCCGACGCGAACGTCGTCGAGGACGGTCGCGGTGAAGC
>DASYXS010000115.1:0-12466 GCA_035934535.1 bacterium | reverse complement strand
GCCGAGGCTCTGGAGGTCCGTGAGATGCAGACGAATGTCGGCGTCCCGGTCGGCGACCTCGGTGGGATAGAGAAGCGGCCGGTACACATGCGAGACCCCCACGCGCCGCCAGGGCCCCGCGGCGGTCGGGGCGACCTCGATCACGTCGCCCGCCGCCACACCGAGCGCGCGCGCGGTCCGGTCGCTCACCGCGACGTCGATCCCCGGCGCCGGGCCGGCGGGTGCGGCGGCAACGGCCGCGGCGGCGAGCGCGGCCGCCAGCACGCCGCAGCCGGTGGCGATTCGAAGCCGCGTCAGGATTTCGGGCCCGCGGGCGGCGCCGCGCGGAGCACCGCGGCGAGGCGATCGTACGTGGCGGTCAGCTCCTCGGGCACCACCTTGGTTTCGCCGAGGACGGGCATGAAATTCGTGTCCCCGACCCAGCGCGGCACGATGTGGGTGTGGAGATGATCCGCGATGCCGGCGCCGGCGGCGTGGCCGATATTCAGGCCGATGTTGAAACCCGCCGGCCCGTAGACTTCGCGCAGCGCGCGCATGGACGCCACCATGAGGTGCTGCATCTCGAGATGTTCGTCGTCCGTCAGATCGCCGGGATCGGCGATGTGCCGGTGCGGTACGACCATGAGATGCCCCGAGTTGTACGGGTACAGGTTGAGAATCACGAAGGCCAGCCGGCCCTGGATCAGGATGCCGCGGTCGCGGTCCCGGCCCTCACGCGGAAAGGTGCAGAAAATGCAATCCGGCATCGGCGGTCCTTTGATGTACTGCAGCCGCCAGGGTGCCCAGAGATGCTTCACCCGGCGCGGCTTCGGCGGAGGTGCTCCAGCGCCTGCTGGGCCGCGGCCTGCTCCGCTTCCTTCTTGCTCTTGCCTCGGCCCTCGCCGATGACGCGGCCGCTCACTTCGACCACGGCCACGAACCCGCGACTGTGCTCCGGGCCCTCCTGGTCGGTGATACGGTACCGCGGAAGGCGGCGTTCCCGCTGCTGCACGAGCTCTTGCAACAGACTCTTGTAATCGCTGCCGCCCGGCTCTTCGAGACGCGACAGGTCCTCCGCGAACCACCGGGTTACGCAGTGATGGGCGACGCCGTACCCCGCGTCGACGTACACCGCGCCGACGACCGCCTCGAGCGCGTCCGCGAGCAGCGACGCCCGCGACCGCCCCCCGCCCTTCTCCTCGCCCCGTCCGAGCAGCATGTACCGGCCGAGATCCATCGCGCGGGCGATCCGGGCGAGCGGTCCCTCGCTCACCACCGAGGCCCGCAGGCGCGCGAGGTCCCCCTCGAGCCGGGTCGGGAACAACCGGTAGAGGTGGTCGGCGACGACGAGGTTGAGGACCGCGTCGCCGAGGAACTCCAGGCGCTCATAGTTGTCGCCGTGACGGCTCCGCGCCTCCGAGCCGACGGAGCCGTGCACGAGGGCGGTGTGCAGGAGCGTGCGGTCGCGGAAGTGCACGTCCAACCGGCGTTCGAGCTCGGCGAGCTGCGCGTCCCGATCCGGGGCGAGCGGTTCGATCATCTCGACCATTTCAGGAGGGGCTCCGTACGATCAGGATCGAGTTGTGGCCGCCGAAGCCGAAGCCGTTTGACATCGCCGTGGTGATGCGGGCGGCCCGCGGTTTGTTCGGGACGTAGTCGAGGTCGCAGTCCGGATCCGGGGTCTCGTAGTTGATCGTCGGCGGCAGCGCCCCGCGCGCGATCGCGAGCGCGCACGCGATCAGCTCCACCCCGCCCGCGGCGCCGAGCAGATGCCCCGTCATCGACTTGGTCGAGCTCACCGGGACGCGGCGCGCGGCGTCGCCGAAGACCCGCTTGATCGCGAACGTCTCGAACTTGTCGTTGTACTCGGTGCCCGTGCCGTGGGCGTTGATGTAGCCGATCTCGTCCGGCCGGAGCCGCGCGTCCTTGAGCGCCCGCCGCATCGCGAGCGCGGCCCCGTCGCCCTCCGGGTCCGGCTGGGTGATATGGAAGGCGTCGGCGCTCGCGCCGTACCCGACCAGCTCGGCGTAGATCCTCGCCCCGCGGCGCTCGGCGTGCTCCCACGCCTCAAGGACCACGACGCCGGCGCCCTCGCCCATCACGAACCCGTCCCGGTGAAGGTCGAACGGCCGGACGGCCTTCGCCGGGGCGTCGTTGCGGGTGCTGAGCGCCTTCTCCGCGCAAAAGCCCGCCAGGCTGAGCGGGGTGATCGCGGCTTCGGTGCCGCCGCACAGCATCGCCACGGCGTCCCCGCGCTGGATCTTGCGCATCGCTTCGCCGATCGCGTGCCCGCCGGTGGCGCACGCGGACGCCACGGAGAAGTTGGGCCCGCGCGCGCCGGTCAGCATGCTGACGATGGCCGAGGCGCTGTTGTGCATCATCATGGGGACGAAGAACGGGCTAATGCGGCCGGGCCCGCGTTCGAGCAGCAGCTGGTGCTGCGCCTCCCACGTGATGGCGCCGCCGGTGCCGGTTCCGATGATCACGCCGACGTCGTCGCGCAGCGAGGGCGTGATCGCGAGGCGCGCGTCGTCGAGCGCCTGGCGGGAGGCGGCCACGGCGAAATGCACGCAGCGGTCGTTGCGGCGGACTTCCTTGCGGTCGAGATAGGCGGCGGGGTCGAAATCCGGGACCTCCGCCGCGATCTGCGCGTCGTACGGCGCCGGATCGAACGTCGTGATGCGGCGCACGCCCGACCGGCCCTCCATCATTGCGTTCCAGAATGCGTCGGCGCCCGTGCCGATGGGGCTGACCACGCCCAGGCCGGTCACGGCCACCCGTGTCTCAGGCATCGCGTGCGTGCCGGCCGACCTCAGCGGGCCGGCTACTCCGCGGGCGCCTCGACATGGCTCTCGATGTACTTGACCGCCTCGCCGACGGTCGCGATCTTCTCGGCGTCCTCGTCCGGGATCTCGAGATCGAACTCCTCCTCGAGCGCCATGACCAGCTCGACGACGTCGAGCGAGTCCGCGCCCAGATCCTCGACGAACTTCGACTGCGGCGTCACCTGCGCGGCGTCCACGCCGAGCTGCTCGACCACAATCGCCTTTACCCGATCAAATGCCGCTGCCATTATTCGTGCACCTCCTCGGTGACTAACGCCGGTCCACCCCAGCGATGCTCCACTAGCGCATGACCAATCCGCCGTCGACGTTCAGAACCTGTCCCGTGATGTACGCGGTGTCCTCGGCCGCGAAGAACGCCACCGCGGCCGCGACTTCCTCCGGCCGGCCGGTGCGTCCCACCGGGATGTGCTCGGTGAAGCGCGCGCGCTGCGCGTCGGTGAGCTTGCCGGTCAGCCCGGCCTCGATGTAGCCGGGCGAGACGGCGTTGGCCGTGATGCCGCGGGTGGCCACCTCCCGCGCGACCGCCTTCGTGAAGCCGATCACGCCGGCCTTGGCCGCGATGTAGTTCGCCTGCCCCGGGTTCCCAACCTCCGCGACGACGGACGTGATGTTGACGATCCGTCCCCACCGCTGCCGGAGCATCTCCCGCAGCACGGCGCGCGTCAGGTAGAACGTCGCGTGCAGGTTGATCGCCATGATCTCGTGCCAGTCCTCGTCCCGCATGCGCACGAGCAGGCCGTCGCGCGTGAGCCCCGCGTTGTTCACGACGATGTCGAGCCGTCCGCGCCAGGCCTGCGCGGCGTCCGCGCACTGCCGGCACGCCTCCACGTCGGTCAAGTCCGCCTGGAGGATGATGCCCTCGCCGCCGCCGGTGGTGATCTGCCGCAGCGTCTCCTCCGCTTCCTCCGCCCGGCGGCCGTAGTGCACGATGACGGCCGCGCCTTCCCGCGCCAGCCTGGTGGCGATCGCGCGGCCGATCCCGCCGGAGGCGCCGGTCACGAGCGCCACCCGTCCGGCGGCGATCACCGAGCGACCCCCTCGCGTCCCGCCGCCGTACCGGGTCCCGGCGCGGCGGTCCCGCCCGCGGCCAGCAGGGCAAGCGTCTCGTCGCGAGACGCGGCGTCCTCGACGTGGCAGGTCACGGCGTCGACGGTGCGCCGGACCATTCCGCTCACGGTCGTGCCCGGCCCCACCTCCACGAAGATCCCGACGCCGTCCGAGCGCATCGCGCGCACCGATTCTTCCCACCGCACCGGGGAGGCGACCTGGGCGAGCAGCGCCCGGCGGATCTCGTCCGCCTCTCGCACCGGCGCCGCCGAGACGTTGGCGATCACCGGGATGCGCGCGTCGCGCAGCGGCAGCCGCTCGAGTTCCGCCGAGAGGCGGGAGGCGGCCGGGGCCATGAGGCGCGTGTGGAACGGCGCGCTGACGGCGAGCGGAATCGCCCGCCGCGCGCCGGCGGCGCGGGCGGCGTCGAGGACGGCGCACACGGCCGCCGCCTCCCCGCCGATGACCACCTGTCCTGGGCTGTTGAAATTGGACGGCTCGACCACGCCGAGATGGGCGTGCGCGTCGCACACCGCGCGCACGCGATCCCCGTCGAGCCCGACGACCGCGGCCATCATCGTGTCGAGTCCGTCGCAGGCTTCCTGCATGTATTGGCCGCGCAGCCGCACGAGGCGCACCGCGTCCTCGAGCGAGACGGCGCCGGCGCACACGAGCGCGGTGTATTCGCCGAGGCTCAGCCCCGCCGCGCACGCCGGCGCAAGCGGGACCGTCGCAAGACAGGCGAGGCTGGCGGTCAGAATCGCCGGCTGCGTGTTTGCGGTCTGCCGCAGCGCCTCGTCCGGGCCGTCGGCGCAGAGCGCGTAGAGATCGATGCCGGCGGCATCGCTCGCCCGGCGGAAGATCTCGCGCGCCGCGGGGAACCGCTCCGCGAGCTCGCGCCCCATCCCGACGTACTGCGCCCCCTGGCCGGGAAAGACGGCGGCGGTCTTCACGCCGCGCCGCCCCACCGGATCGCGCACGCGCCCCACGTGTACCCGGCGCCGAACGCGACCATCACGCCGACGTCGCCCTCGCGCACGCGCTCGGCGGCCACCGCCTCGTAGAGCGCCACCGGCACGGACGCCGCGGACGTGTTGCCGTAGTGCTGTACGTTGACGTAGAACTTTTCGATCGGCACCCGCAGCCAGTGGGCCGCCGACTGGATGATGCGGAGGTTGGCCTGGTGCGGGATCACGAAGTCGATGTCCGCCGGCGCGAGCCCCGCCTTGGCGATCGCTTCCAGGGCGGCCCGCGGGATCGTCCGCACGGCGAACTTATAGACCTCCGGACCCTCCATGCGGATCGTGTGCTCGTTCCGCTCGACCGTGTCGAACGACGCGGGCCTCCGGCTGCCGCCGGCCGGCAGGTAGAGCGCATGGCCGCCGGCGGCGCCGTCTCCGCCGAGCGCAAAGGAAAGGAACCCGTACCCTTCCCGCGCCGGCCGCACGACCGCCGCGCCCGCGGCGTCCCCGAACAGGATGCACGTCGACCGGTCCTGCCAGTTCGTGATCCGGGACAGCGTCTCGGCCCCGACGACGAGGACGGTCCGGGCCTGGCCCGAGACGACCGCGGCGTGGGCGACGCTGAGGGCGTACATGAAACTGGAGCAGGCCGCCGAGACGTCGAGACACCCGACCGTGCGCGTGCCGAGGCGCTTCTGGAGGAGGCACGCCACGTTCGGAAACACCATGTCCGGGGTCGTCGTCCCGACGACGATCAGGTCGACGTCCGCGGCGGTGATCCCGGCCGCGCCGAGCGCCTCCACCGCGGCGCCGTACGCCAGATCGGAGGTCGCCGTGTCGGGGCCCGCGATGTGGCGCTCGCGGATCCCGGTGTGCGACTCGATCCACTCTTCCGTCGTCGCGACGGAGGCCGCGAGCTCGGCGTTGGCCAGCACGCGCTCGGGCACGCATCGGCCCATGCCCACGATCGTGGATCCGCTTCGCACGCGTCTCCTCCCCGGATTAGACTGCGGAGAATCCCTGGGCGAGCGCCAGCTCCGCGAGGCGCGCCACGTCGGCCCGGATCGCGTCAACCATGCGCGCGCGGACCGATTCGGCCGCCAGCCCGATGGCGTTGCGCACCGCCCTGGCCTTGGAGCTCCCGTGGCTCACGATGCAGATGCCGTCGACGCCCAGCAGCGGCGCGCCGCCGTATTCGGTGTGGTCGAGCCGTAGCGCGAGCGCCCGCAGGCGCGGGCGCGCGAGGGCGACGCCGAGGCGCACGAGCAGGCCGCGGCTCAGCTCCTCGCGGAGCAGACTGAAGATGCCGAGGGCGAGGCCTTCGCCGAACTTGAGCACGACGTTGCCGACGAATCCGTCGCACACCACGACGTCGGCGACGCCGGCGAAGACCCCGCGCCCCTCGACGTTGCCGATGAACCGCAGGCCCGACCGGCGCAGCAGCTCCGCCGCCCGGAGCACGAGCTCGTTGCCCTTCGTGTCCTCTTCGCCGTTGCTGAGCAGGCCCACCCGCGGCGATTCGATGCCGAGGACGCGCGCCGCGTAGACGCTGCCCATGACACCGAACTGCAGCAGGTGTTTGGGCCGGCAGTCCACGTTGGCGCCGGCGTCCAGCATGATCGCGCGGCCGCGCTGCGTCGGCAGGACGGCGGCGATCGCCGGCCGGTCGATGCCTTCGATCGGCCGCAGCGTCAGGAGCGCCGCGGCCATGACCGCACCGGTATTGCCGGCGCTGACCATGGCGTCGGCCTCTCCGCGGCGGACCAGATCGAGCGCCACGGCGATCGACGAGCGGCGCTTGCGCCGGAGCGCCATCGCGGGCGCCTCGGCCATCCCGATGACTTCGGGGGCGTCGACGATGCGGAGGGCCTCGGACCCCGGCTGAGCGGGGGACGGCCGGTGCGGCGCAGGGAGGTGCCGGAGTTCTTCTTTGAGGCGGTCGCCCGGGCCGACGAGGAGGACCTCGACGTCCAACTCCCGCGCCGCGTCCGCGGCGCCGGCGACGATCTCGCGCGGCGCGTGGTCGCCGCCCATCGCGTCGAGCGCGACCCGCATCATCGGCGGCGTTGGTGCACTAGGCGCTCTTGTCTTCCTTCGTCTTGATCTGGATCGCCTGCCGGCCGGCGTAGTAGCCGCACGTCGGGCACACCCGGTGCGGCACCATCCGCGCGTGGCACTGGGGGCAGTCGACGAGCGTCACCGGCTGCGCGCGGAACCCGGCGCGGCGCGACGCGGTGCGGGCCTTGCTGAATCGCCGTTTGGTCAGTCCCATCCGTCACGCTCCCTTGGGCGTCACCGGCGCAAGAAGCGTCTCACGCCTGCCCGGTGCTCCAGCGCCGCAGTGCTTCCAATCTGGGATCCACCTCGTGCGGATCGCATCCGCACGGTCCGTCGTTGAGGTCCGCGCCGCACCGGGGACACAGGCCCGGGCAGTCGTCGCGGCACCGCGGCGCGAGCGGCAGCGCCAGCAGCACGTGCTGGCGGACCACTTCCGTCACGTCGATCGTGTCGCCGGCCTCCACCGGAACCAGGAAATCGCCTGCGGTCAGCTCGTGCTCCTCGCCGATCGCCTCCGGCCGCTCCCCGCGCGGCCCGAACTCCTCGGTGACGTCGACCGCGATCGGCAACTCGAACCGGCGCAGGCACGCGCCGCAGACGCAGCGGGCGACCGTCCGAACCCGGCCGCGAAGCGAGACGCCGCCGGCCGCGCCGGTCAAGGTGATCTCGCCGGTGACCGGTTCGGCAAACGCGGTGTCCTCGCTGGGCGCCGACAATTGTTCCGCGAACGCGAGCACCCGGACGCCGTCGCGGTCCGCCAGGAGCTCAGCCACGTTCACGCGCACAGCCGCACCTCACAACATGTGCCCGGCGGGCGCCGCCGGGCACACGAACACGCGTTCATTATACGAATGCCCGGTTTGTGATGTCAAGGCGGCGTCATTCGCGGCGCCGCCGCGCAAGGCGCGCTTCCACCGCGGCCGGAATCAGCCCCGCCACGGACCCGCCGAATCCCGTGACCTCCCGGATCAGCGTCGAGCTGAGGTAGGCGTACTCCGGGCTCGTCATCATGAAGACCGTCTCGATCTCGGGATGGAGCCGCTTGTTCATCGCCGCCATCTTGAGCTCGAACTCGAAGTCCTCGTTGGCGCGGAGCCCGCGGACGATCACGCCGGCGCGGATCGAGGCCGCGAACTCGACGGTGAGGCCCTCGAAGGCCCGTACCTCGATGCCTTCCTGCCCGGCCATCGCCGCGCGCAGCATCTCGACCCGGTCCTCGGTCGAGAACATCGCCTGCTTGTCCACGTTGGTGGCGACCGCCACGACCACGCGGCCGAAGACGCGGCGCGCCCGGACGATGATATCGAGATGACCGTTGTGTACCGGGTCGAAACTCCCCGGATAGAGCGCGGTGACCCCGTCGGACGTCGTCATCCCGCCCCCCCACCTTCTCTCCCCGTCTCACGCGGGACCTCCGGCCGCCCTGCGGCCTCCTGCGTATAGAACCAGAGTCCGGTCTCGCCGTACCGCGCGTCCCGCGTCCGCCGAAGCCCGGGGATCTCGCCCGGATCGTCGCGCCAGTGCCCTTCCGCGACGATCACGCCGCCGGCCGCCAGCAGCGGCGAGCCGGCGAGCCGCCGCAGGGTGCGCCCGGGCAGGTCCTGGCCGTACGGCGGGTCGAGCACGATGAGATCGAACACCGCCCCGTCGCGTTCGAGCCCGTCGAGGGCCCCCGGCACGTTGCCGCGCCGCACTTCCCCCTGCTCGTCGAGGTGCGCCGCGGCGAGGTTGCGGCGGATCGCCGCGACCGCGCGCGCGTCCCGCTCGACGAAGACCGCCCGCGCCGCCCCGCGGCTCAGCGCCTCGATCCCAAGCGCGCCGGTGCCGGCAAAGAGGTCCAGCACCCGTGCGTCCCCGAGCCGAGGCGCGAGCGCGTTGAACAGCGCCTCCTTCACCCGGTCGGACGTCGGGCGCACTCCCGCCCCCGGCGCGCGGAGGTGGGTCCCCTTGGCCGTGCCCGACGTGACGCGCATCACCCCACCCGCACGTTCTCGACCGGCGCCGCGCCGAACCGGGCCCGGAGCGCGTCCGCGACCGGCCGGTGCATCGGCTGGCGCAGCGCGGGATCCTTGACCAATAGGGCCGCGGCGTCCCCGCGGGCCCGCTCGAGCCAACCCCGATCGCGGACGAGGTCCGCGATCCGGAGGTCGCCGCGCAGCCCGTGCTGCCGCAGCGCCTCGCGGCCGGTCTCGCCGAGGAGCTCGCCGATCCCCCGCAGCTCCAGGTCGCGCTGCGCGATCTCGAAGCCGTCCGTCGTGTCCTGCATCGCCCGGAGGCGCACCCCGCCGTCTTCGGTTTTCGGGTCGCCGATCAGCACGCAGTGGGAGGCGTGCCGGCCGCGGCCGACCCGGCCCCGCAGCTGGTGGAGCTGCGACAATCCGAACCGGTCCGCGTCCTCGATCACCATGACGGTGGCGTTCGGGACGTCGATGCCGACTTCGATGACCGTCGTCGCGACCAGGACGTCGATCGTGCCGGCGCGCAGATCCCGCATGATCCGGTCGCGCTCGTCCACCTTCATGCGCCCGTGCAGCACCTCGACGCGCAGGCCCGCGAGCGGCCCGGCGGAGAGCCGGGCCGCGAGCCCGGTGGCCGCTTCGACTTGCAGTTTGTCGCTCTCTTCGATGAGCGGACAGACCACATAGGCCTGACGCCCCTCGCGGACCTGGTCCGCGACCCATGCGTAGATCTGCGGACGGCTCGCGCCGGATCGCACGTAGGTCCGGATCGGCGAGCGCCCCGGCGGGAGCTCATCGAGCACCGACACGTCGAGGTCGCCGTACAGCGACAGCGCGAGGGTCCGCGGAATCGGCGTTGCGGTCATCACCAGGACGTCCGGCCGCGTGCCTTTCGCCCGCAGCGCCGCCCGCTGGGCCACGCCGAAGCGATGCTGCTCGTCGACGACCACCAGGCCGAGGCGGCTGAACGCCACGTCCTCTTCGATCAGCGCGTGCGTCCCGACGATGAGGTCGGCGCCGCCGTCGCGGATCAGGTCGAGCGCTTCGCCGCGCGCCGCGCGGGCGAGCCCGCCGATCAGCAGGACCACCGTCACGCCGATGGGATCGAGCAGCGCGCGCAGCGTCAGATAGTGCTGGCCGGCCAGGATCTCCGTCGGCGCCATCAACGTCCCCTGCGCCCCGCCGCCGATGCAGCGCAGCAGCGCCTCGGCGGCGACGACGGTCTTGCCCGATCCGACGTCGCCCTGCAGGAGCCGGTTCATCGGATGCGGCGTGCCCATGTCGTGCGCGATCTCGTTCACCACACGCCGCTGCGCGCGGGTCAGCCGGTACGGCAGGCGGGCTTCGAAACGCTCGAGGAGCGGCGCCGCGTCGCCGTAGCGGATGCCCTTCGGCTCCCGCTGTCTCGCCTGCTTGTGTTGGAGCAGCAGGGTTTGGAACAGCAGCAGTTCCTCGTACGCCAGCCGGCCGTGCGCCGACTTCTGCTCGTCTTCCGTCTCCGGAAAATGGAGCGCGCGCAGCGCGGCGGCCAGCGGCGGAAACGTGTACCGGTCGCGCAGCGCCTCCGGCAGCCAGTCGACCGCGGACGCGGCGTACTCGTCGAGTGCGCGCATGACCATCGTGCGGAGCGCGCGCTGCGTCAGGCCTTCGGTGGCGCCGTACACCGGCACAATCCGGCCGGCGTGGAGGGTGTCCTCGCCGGGCTCCAGGACTTCGAACTCCGGCGCGACCATCTGGATTTCGCCGGCCTGGCGCTGCACGCGGCCGTGGAGGATGACGCGCGCGCCGGCCGGCAGCTGCCGGACGATGTAACCCTGGTTGTACCAGACGGCGTGCAGCACCCCGGAGCCGTCGGTGACGGCGGCCTTCACGATGACAAAGTTGCGCCGCCGCCGCACCCGGAACGCGCGGATGCCGCCCACCGTGCCCTCGACCGTTTCCACCGCGCCGTGCGTGAGATCGTAGATCTGGTGGAGCGTCCGCCGGTCCTCGATACGCCGGGGCGGCCGGTACAGGAGGTCGCCGACGGTGCGCAGTCC
Source organism: bacterium (assembly GCA_035934535.1). Classification (GTDB taxonomy): domain Bacteria; phylum Sysuimicrobiota; class Sysuimicrobiia; order Sysuimicrobiales; family Segetimicrobiaceae; genus DASSJF01. The sequence goes on along the minus strand of DASYXS010000115.1, from coordinate 1,577 downwards.
GAGCCCCTCTTCGAGCCGCTCGGCCCGCCTCGGACCGACGCCCGGGAGGTATCGCAGCGACGTCTCGAGGGCGGCCGGAGCCGCGTCGGGCACCGCGGGCGGGATCTTCGGAGATGCGACGGCGGCCTCGCGAGCCCGTGCCTTGTCTGCGCTCGCCATGCCGCCGCCCGCCCTCCTGCGTCGATATGCGTCGTCTGCCGGGACGTGTCTCGCCATGTTCTACGCGACCGGCATTGCCCCTCCCCGACGCCGTGTGCTACACTGAACGGCACTGTGCGAGAGGGGGTCCATCCAATGGCAAGGCGTTGCGCCGTCTGCGGCAAAGAGCCGCACACGGGATACAGAGTCAGCCACTCGCATCACAAGACCAAGCGCCGGTTCAATCCAAATCTCCAAAAAGTCCGGGCACTGGTGTCCGGCTCGCCCAAGCGGATCATGGTGTGCACGTCCTGTCTCAAAGCCGGGAAGGTGAAGCGCGTCGCCTAGACACCGCTAGACGACCGCTTCGCCGGCCCCCTTCCCGCGCCGGAGCGCGTCGATGAGCGCCCGTACTTCGTCCTCGGTCAGCACGTAGCGGTCTCCGCAGAACCGGCACGTCACCTCGACCTGCCCTTCCTGCGCCAGCAGCGCGTCGAGCTCGTCGGCGCCGAGCACGCTCAGCATCCCTTCTACGCGCTCCCGGCTGCACCGGCACGCAAACGTGACCGGGCCCGCGCTCGGCGGCTCCGACACCAAACCGTCCAACGCCGCCTCGAGCAGCTGCTCCGGCGTCTGCCCGGCGGCAACCAGGTCCGTGATCGGCGGCAGCGCCCGCACACGTCCCTCGAGGCGCGCCACGACGTCCGGATCCGCCCCCGGCAGCGCCTGCACGCACAGGCCGCCCGAGGCGAGCACGCGAAGGTCCCGTCCCACGAGCACGCCGAGCGAGACCGCGGACGGGACCTGCTCGGACCGCGCGAAATAGGCCGCCAGATCCTCGGCGATCTCGCCCGAGATGAGCGGCGCCGAGCCGTAGTACGGCGTCCGCATCCCGAGATCGCGCGTGACGTGGAGCGTGCCGTTGCGCCCGACGAGCCCGCCGACGTCGAGCTTCCGCGCCGGGGTCGCCGGGAGATCCGCCTGCGGGTTCATGAGATAGCCGCGCACCCGCCCGCCGGCATCCGCCTGCGTGATGATACCGCCCGCGGGACCGTCGCCGAGCACGCGCAGTGTGACGGATTGACCGTCCTTGAGACCCGCCGAGAGCAGGGCCGCGGCGGTCAGCGTGCGGCCGAGCGCCGCGGTCGCGGTCGCCGACGTCGCGTGCCGGATGCGGGCATCCTCCACCATTTCCGTCGTGACGGTCGCGACGGCCCGGACCCGCTCGCCGGCCACGGTCGCGCGGACCATGTAGTCACCCATGGTGCGAAGATCCTCCTATATTCTGGTGTTGCGGGCCGGACGCCACGCGCCCAGCCCGTGCATCGGATTGACCGGACCGTGCCCGCCGCCGAGGGGGAGCGCCGCTTCGATCGCCGCGGTCACAAACGCCTTCGCGGTCCGAATCGCCGCGGGCACGTCATCGTGCCGCGCGAGAC
>DASYXS010000103.1:0-16438 GCA_035934535.1 bacterium | reverse complement strand
GCGCGTCGCCTCGATATGCGTGCCGCCCATCCCGTACACGAGCACCGGCTCCCCCTCCCGCGGCACGTACAGGTACACCGACAGCGCGTGCCACTCGCGGTGGTTGGTAAGCCAGAACACGCCGGCCCCGTAGCTCCAGTGGTTCGGACCGCCGCAGGCGATCAGGCCGTCCAGGCCGAGGCGGGCCATCTTCGCGCGGACCGCGGCGAGCCGCCGCTGCTGCTCGCCGTCCGAGAAGCGCTCGTACACCGCATCCGCGTAGTACGGCGTGCCGGCGAGGCGCCCAAAGCGCGCGCCGTTGTCGAGCGCGCCGCGCACCGCGTCGAAGTCCTGGGACGACACGGGATGCGGCCTCCTTTCCCGGCCCGTCACTCGTCGTGCCCGGCAAACTGCCAGGGCGCGATCCGCGTCTCCACCCAGCGCAGCGCCTGCACGAGCGTCACGCCGGTGAGCGAGAGGATCACGACCGGAACCAGCAACCGGTCGATCTGCAGGTTTTGCGCGTAGCGCACGATCAGATAGCCGATGCCGGACACCGACGTGTACAGGTCGGCGATGACCATCCCGATGAGCGCGCGGCCGAGCGCGAGGCGCATCCCGGCCACGATGAACGGCAGCGCGGACGGCAGAATCACGTCGCCCCACAACGCGCGCTCCGACGTGCGGAACGACCGCGCGACCTCGAGCAGCCGCGGGTCGACCCCGCGGACGCCCTGGTACGTGTTCAGCAGCACCGGAAAGACGGCGAACAGGAAGATCACGACGATTTTGCCGGAGTCGCCGAACCCGGCCCAGATGACGACGAGCGGGATCAACGCCACCATCGGGGTCGAGTACAGCGCGATCACGAAGGGCTCGAGCGACAGGTCGAGGAGGCGCACGCGGGCGATCAAGACCCCGGCCGCGATGCCGACGATCGTGCCGAGCAGCATGCCGATCGCGGCCACGCGGAAGCTCAAGCTCAGGTACGGCCACAGTTCGCCGGAGGCGATCATCGCCACACCGGCGACGGCGATGCGGGACGGCGGCGCGAACAAGAGCGGGCTGATCGCGCGGGCCCCCACCTCCCAGATCGCGAGGACGGCGCAGACCGACACGACGCGCACGAGCGCGTCGTGGAACCGCCGGCGCCGCCGCAGGCGCGACGCCGCTTCCCGCACCGCCCGCTGCTGCGCGGACGCGGTGTCCGCGACGCTCGCCGCGGCGTTCATTGGAGCTCCTGCCGCAGCAGATCCCAGACCTGCGACCGCAGCGCGCCAAACGCCGGATCGGCCCGCACCGCCGCGACCGACCGCGGCCGGGCGTACGGGACGGTGAGCACCGCGCGCACCCGCGCGGGACGCGCGGTGAGCACGATCACGCGGTCGCCCAGCACGAGCGCTTCGTCGATGCTGTGAGTCACGAAGACGATCGTCTTCCGCTCCTGCTCGAGGATCCGCAGCATCTCCTCCTGCAGAATCTCCCGCGTCTGGGCGTCCAGCGCCGCGAACGGCTCGTCCATCAACAGGACATCGGGGTCGATCGCGAGGGCCCGGGCGAGGCCGACGCGCTGCTGCATGCCGCCGGAGAGCTGGTAGGGATAGTAGCCGGCGAACGTCTCGAGGCCAACGAGCGTGAGGGCGCGCCGCACCCGGGCCGTCGCGTCCGAGCGGGAGACGCCTCCCAGCCGCAGGCCGTAGGCCACGTTGGCTTCTACCGTCTTCCAGGGGAACAGCCCGAAGTGCTGAAACACCACGGCCATCCGGGACGGCGGCGCCGTCACCGGCGATCCGTCGAGCAAGATCCGGCCCGCGGAGAGCGGCACCAGGCCGTCGATGCACCGCAACAGCGTCGTCTTGCCGCAGCCGCTCGGGCCGACGATGCACAAGATCTCGTTGTCGTAAACGTCGAACGACAGCCCTTCGAACGCGCTCACCGTCCCGCCGACGAACATCCGGCACGCGTTGTCGATCCGGATCTTGGCCTTCACCGCAGGTGGTCCGCCATGAAGTCGGCGACGAGCGGCCGGTACTTGTAGGCGATGTTGTTGCAGACGTGGTTGCCGTCGGGATACAGTACCCAGCGCTTCGGCCCGGCCGCGCGCTCGTAGGTGCGGTACGCGTCGTCCGGCGGGATGAGGTTGTCCTGCGCCCCGTGCACGACGAGCAGCGGCGCCGTGATGCGGCCGGCGCAGTCGGCGAGCGTCGCGCCCCGGCTGCGGGCCGCGAGGTCGGAGGGATCGCGGGCGCCCCAGACGTGCAGCCACCGCGCGAGATGCAGCCCGCGGTGAAGGCGCCCTTCCTCGAGGCTGTGCAGCCCCCCGCACGAGGCGACCGCGCGGAGACGCGGCTCAAACGCGGCGCAGCGCGGCGCCAGATAGCCGCCCAAGCTTACGCCGCACACGCCGACCCGCGTGCCGTCGACGTCGTCCCGCCCGAGCAGGTAGTCGATCGCCGCCGTCGCCGTGACCTCCCAGTCGGCGCGCATCTTCATCCGGTACCACGTCTCGCCCTGCCCCGGTCCGTCGAGGGTCAACGTCGCAAGCCCCCGGCGCAGGAAAAACCGCTCGAAGGTGGCATGCTCTTCCTTCACCGAGTCGAGACCGGACAGAAACAATACGACGGGCGGACGAGCGAGGCCCGCCGGCCGTCGGAGGTAGGCGGGGATCCGGACCGTCTCCAGCGGAAACTCGACGCGCTCGCCCGGCGGATCAAGCCAGGGGAGCGCGCGGGCGTAGCAGCCGACGCAGCGCCCGTGCCCGCGGGTGTACTCGTCGAGATTCTCCGTCCAGCTGAACACGGCAAAGTGGTACGCGAGCGCCGCGCGATAGTACGCGTCGCCCGCGGTGACGGCCAGGCCGCCCGACTCGGCGTCCCGCGCCAGGCCTTCATGCGTCCGGCCCAGTTCCATCCACGCGGCATACCATTGATCCCACGTCTCGAGCCCGTCGACCACGCGACGGTAGTCGCCCGGGTCGACGCCGTTCGCGACGAGCCGCGGCTCCCAGGTACGGCCGACGTACCGGATCGTTTCGTCAGGCATGCCGGACGAGGGCCGGCCTACTCACAGCCCTCGGGGACGGGCACCGCGCCGCCGGCCTTGGCGAGTGCCTCGTTCGCGATGCCCATGTCCAGGATCCGGCGGGCGTCGTAGACGTTGCGGAGGTTGCCGCCCTGATGCTCGAACTGCGTCGTCCAGTCGAGCCGCTTGAGATCGAGCCCGAGGTTGCGGGCCCAGATGCACCCGGTGACGATCTTGCCGTAGGCGTAGGCGACGTCCTCGGGATCCTCATGCGTGATGCCGGCGATCGCCTTGATCGCCTCGGTGCGGTGCACGTACGCGTACCGCACCGCGAGGATGGTGGCCGCCGTCATGTTGACCACGGCCGCGCGGTGGGCCTGGACCCAGGGCCGCAGCCCGCAGTAGATGTTGTACTCGTAGTCCGGCAGCGCCTTGTACAGGTCGTACAGCACGTGGAAGCCGCGCTGCGTCCGCAGCACCTTGCTCGCCTGTTCCAGATGGAACAGCGCCGTGTCGTTCTGTCCCGTCACCAGCGCGGCCACGCGGCCGGCCGTGGTCGTCGGCACGAACGTCACGTCTTCGGCCTTGAGGCCCGCCGCCGCCAGAATGGCCCGGTTCATCCGGTCGATGATCCCGCCCGGCGCGCCGGAGAGGCCCATCTTGTGCCCTCGGAGATCCGAGAGCGTCTTGATGCTGTCGCGCGCGACCAGCACGAAGTCCGTCCGCGGCGCCGGGGCGTAGAACGCCGCGATCTGGACACCGTTGCCGTTTGCGACCTGACAGTCGATCAGTCCGACGTTGATGCCGCCCGCGATCGCCGCGGTCAGCGCCCTCGTGGAGCCGTCGAAGTCAAGCACGGACAGGTCCACGTTGAACTTGTCCATGAACCCGAACGCCTTCGCCAATTCCACGGGCGTGTGCACCACGTTCGGCGGCGCCGTGGGCTGCCCGAAGATCACCCGCTCATGCGGGCCCGGCGCCGGAAACTGGGGCGCCGCGGTTCCCGGCGGGACCGCGCCGCCGGCGACGAGGGCCGCGGCCGCGATCGCTGTGACGACTGCCAGATGCCATCTCATCCCCCACCCCCAATGGTTGGACGGCAGACGCCGTGCCGCGGCCCCGCTACGCGCGGGACTCCGCGTCCCGAATCGCGCGCCAGATCCGTTCAGGCCGCAGCGGCAGGTCGAGGTGCCGGATGCCGAGCGGCGCAAGCGCGTCCATCACCGCATTGGCGACGGCGGGCGGCGCCGCGATCGCCCCCGCCTCGCCGACGCCTTTCGCCCCGAGCGGGTTGAACGGCGACAGCGTCTCGACGAACACGCCGTGCACCCCGGGCGTGTTCGCCGCCCGCGGCATGGCGTACTCGCCGAACGTCGTCGTGAGCGGCTGGCCCGTCTCGTCGAACACCGACTCTTCCAAGAGCGTCTCGCCGATACCCTGCGCGACGGCGCCGATGACTTGGGCTTCGGCGAGGAACGGATTGACGATCCGGCCGCCGTCGTCGACCGCGACCAGGGCGAGGATGCGGACGGCGCCCGTGTCCCGCTCGACTTCGACCACGGCGACGTAGGCGCCGGAGGGGAACACGGGTCCCGGCAGGGCAAACGTCGCCGAGGCGTCGAGGCCCAACTCCAGGTCGCGCGGCAGGCGTCCCGGCTGGTACGCCGCCGCCGCCACCTCGGCGAAGGAGACGCCGCGCGAGGCCGCGCCGCGAACGGCATACCGGTCTCCGTCGCGGACGAGGTCGGTCGGCGCGGCCTCGAGCAGATGCGCCGCGATCCGAGCGGCCTTGTCCTGGACCTTCTGCGCCGCGGCCCACAGCGCGGAGCCGCCGACCGTGATGGACCGGCTGCCGAAGGTGCCCATTCCGCGCGGGACCACCGCGGAATCCCCGTGCTCGACCGTGATCGCCTCGGGCCGCACGCCGAGGGCGTCGGCGGCGATCTGCGCGAACGTCGTTTCGTGACCCTGCCCCTGCGGCGTCGATCCGATGCGCACGACGACGCGGCCGTCCGGCGCGACGCTCAGCGCCGCGGCCTCCCACAAGCCGGTGCCGGCGCGCTCGACGTACGCGGCGACGCCGATGCCGAGGAGCCGTCCCTCGGTGCGCGCGCGCCCCTGCTCCCGCCGCCAGCCCTCGTACCCGATCGCCTCGAGCCCGCGGTCGAGGCACACCTCGTATTGGCCGGAATCGTAGACCCAGCCGAGCGGCGTGCGGTACGGGAACCGGTCGGGGGCGATGAAGTTGCGGCGGCGGATCTCGATCGGATCGAGACCGGTCTCGCGCGCAGCGAGATCGACGAGGCGCTCCATGATGTACACGGCTTCCGGCCGTCCGGCGCCGCGGTACGGCCCGGTGGGCGGCTTCGTCGTCGCGACGCCGATCAACTCGACGTCCGCCGCGGGCGTCGCGTAGGTGTTCACCATCAAGATCGCGGCGGTCAACGGCACGGTCGCCGTCGCGGGGTACATGTAGGCGCCGAGATCGGCGAGTACGCGCGCGCGGAGGGCGAGGAACCGGCCGTCCGCGTCGAGCGCCAGTTCCGCGTCGGCGTCGATGCCGCGCGCCTGGTAGTTCGAGAGAAAATTCTCGCGGCGCGTCTCCATCCACTTGACCGGGCGGCGGAGATCCATCGCCAGCAGCGCCGCGACGGCAACCTCGGGCGCGGGGCTGCCCTTCACGCCGAACCCGCCGCCGACGTCCGGCACGATGATCCGGAGGCGGTCTTCCGGCCGCTTGAGCACGCGGCTCAACTGGACCAGCGGGCGGTGCGGATCCTGGGTGGAGCACCACACCGTGAGGACGTCCGTGCCGGGATCGTACGCAGCGGCTCCGCCCCGCGGCTCCATGGGCGCGCCGGCCATCCGGGGACTCTGGAACCGCGCCCGCACCACGTGCGCCGCGGACGCCATCGCCGCGTCAACGTCGCCGTGCGTGCGCCGCCAGCGCAGAAGCGCGTTGTCCGGCGCCGCCTCGTGCACCGCCACGGGCCCGCCGAGCGCCGCGCGCAGGTCCGTGACCGCGGGCAGGTCCTCGTACTCGACGTTCACAAGGACCGCGGCGTCGAGCGCGGCCGCCGGCGTTTCCGCGGCGATCGCGACCACCGGTTCGCCGGCGTACCGCACGACGCCGGTCGCGAGCAGGCGGAGGGGCACGACCGTCACCTTGGCGCCTTCCTGAACGTTGACGGGGAAGCCGTCCGTCCGGCCGGCCAGATCGGCTCCGGTGAGCACCGCCAGCACGCCCGGCGCGCGGCGCGCCGCCTCGGTCGAGATGCGGCCGATGCGCGCGTGGGCGACGGGGCTTCGAACGACGGCGAGGTAGGCGGCGCCCGGCAGCACGAGGTCGTCGACGTAGTGGGCGAGCCCGCGAATCGGCCGCAGTGTCTCCTGCGCCCGCACGCTCTTCCCGATCCACGACGTGGCCGCGGGCTCAAATTTCATGGATGCGGGACCCCCAAGGTCTCAGCGCGTGAGGTACGGGTTATGGCTACGAAACGACGCGCGGCGAGTCCTTTCCGGCCGCCGCCCGCGGGAAGGCGCTAGAGGGCGGGCCGGACCGGAAACACCTGAAGGATCCAGGCGTTGAGGCGGTAGATCCAGTCGAACAAGAGCGCCGCGCCCATCACGACGAGGAAGGCCCCGCCGGTGACTTCGATCGCGTGCGCGTGACGCCCGATCGCGCGCAGCGCGCCGAACGCGCTCGTGAGCAGCGCGGCGGTGATGAGGAACGGCAGTCCCAGCCCGAGCGAATACGCGAAGAGCAGCAGGGCGCCGTCGGCCGCGCGGGTCGTCGTCGCGGCAAGCGTGAGGATGGCCCCCAGGACCGGGCCCACGCAGGGCGTCCAGGCGAAACCGAACGCCATGCCGACCAGCACGATCCCGGCCAGCCCCGCCGGCCGCTCCGCGAAGGCGATGCGGCGCTCGCGGGACAGCCCCGGCACGCGAATGACGCCCAGCATGACCAAACCGAACAGGATGACGACGGCGCCGCCGAGTCGGCCGAGGAGTTCCCGGTTGCCGAGAATGAAGCCGCCGGCGAGAGACGCCGACGCCCCGAGCCCGGTGAACACCAGCGAGAACCCGAGCACGAATAAGAGCGTCGCGCCGACGACACGCCAGACGTGCCGGCGCCGCTCCGCCGCCGCGACGTCGAGCAGCGACACGCCGGACACAAAGGACAGGTACCCTGGAATGAGCGGCACGATACACGGGGAAAAGAACCCGAGCACTCCCGCGAAAAAGGCGATCAGCAACGACAGATGCACGGGGCTCTCCGCTACAGTCCGGCCAACATCTCGATGGTGGTGCGCAGTTCCGCCTGGCTCGCCGGGCCGTATGCATGGCGGACCAGCACGCCGGTGCGCGAGATCACGGCCCAGTACGGCTGATACGTGAACCCGTAGGCCCTCGCCACGCGGCCATCCGCGTCGTAGGCGTTCGGAAACGTCAAGTGGTAGCGGGCGACGAATTCCCGGCACGCCTGCGGGCCGTCGAGCAGTCCGACACCGAGCATGACCACGCCCTTGGCCTGTGCTTCGCCGTACGTCCGCTCCCACCCGGGGGCTTCTCCGTTGCAGGTCGGGCACCACGGCGCCCAAAAGAGCAGAATCACCGGCCTTCCTTTATATGCGGCAAGACCGGTCGTCCCGCCGCCCAGCAGCGGCAGATGAAAGTCCGGCGCCCGGACGGATGCCGCGTCGACGGCGGAAAGGCCCATCATCATCGCGCCGATCGCCATCGTTGCCGCTGCCACGGCGACGGCCCGTCGCGTCAGACCGCCGCTAATGGCGCCACCGCGGCGGGCGCTTTTCGAGGAACGCCCGCATCCCTTCCTGCGCGTCGGGCGCCAGCGCGTTTTCCACCATTACTTTTTGGGCGACAGCGTACGCTTCCGGCCGGTCCTTTGCGATCTGCTGGTAGAAGCCCCGTTTGCCGATGGCGAGCGTATAGGCGCTCGCCGCGATCACCTGCCGGGCGAGGGCCATCGTCTCTTCCTCGAGCCGCTCCGCGGGCACGATGCGGTTGACCAGGTCGGCCCGCTGCGCCTCTTCCGCGCCGATCGGCGTGCCGGTGAGCAGCATTTCCATCGCTTTGCGCGGACCAACGGCGCGCGCGACCGCGACCCCGGGCGTCGTGCAAAATAGACCGTTCTTGACTCCGGGGGTAGCAAAGGTCGCGGTGTCGGATGCGACCACGAGGTCGCAGGTCGCGACCAACTGGCAGCCGGCCGCGGTGGCAAGCGCGTGCACCTGCGCGATCACGGGCTTCGGGAGCGTCCGTACCGTCTCCATCACGTCCGTGCAGACGTCGAACAGCGCCGAGACATCCGCCTCCGGCTGCCCGACGAGTTCGCGAAGGTCGTGCCCCGAACTGAAGACCGGGCCGACCGCGCGGATGACGACGGCGCGCACCTGCTCGTCGGCGGCCGCCCGGTCGAGCGAGCGCTTCAATTCCAGGAGCATCGCACGCGAGAGGGCGTTGCGCCGTTCGGGGTGGTTGAGGGTGAGCACGGCCACCCCGTCTCTGACCTCGTAGAGCAAGAGCGGCTTCTGCGCCGCGCCGCCGTCTTCGCGGGGCGGGATCGAGTGCCGCTGCTCGACCGTCGAATCCATGGCTCACCACCCCTCGGCCTTGTCCTCCGGAACAACGTTGGGCGCACTACGGAACATTCCTTCTGGGTATCGTGCCCCAAACGCAGCCGGCCGGCGCTCGATGAGCGCCGGCCGGCAAACGGGCCGAGCCTCGCTTCCCCCCGTTACGAGGCCCGGCCTGGCAATCTCCGTCTCGGCAAGTAGTGAATCTTGTGTCGGCGCGTGGCGGCGAGTCGAAGGAACCCCACGAACCCCACCGAGAGCAAAACGAACGGTACCCCGTAGACGATCGTCCACATCCCACTGCGACTCTATCAGCGGCGGGCTCCGGCGATAATCGGGCGAGGGCCTGATTGGCGATTGAAATCAGGTCTGGACCCGATGCCGGCTCGCCCGGCCCGGCCGGGCGGTCGAGGACCGAGGGGGCTGCCCCGCTCCGGCCGGGGATTATTCCTGGGTGCCGCTGGGAATGAAGCGGTTAGAAGGGTCCCTGGGGCCTGACGGGGGTGACGGAGTGGGCATGCCGGTCCTCATGCTGGATTTCGCCGTCGGAATTCACGTCGCCATCGTGCTGCTGCTCCTCGGCAAGTACGTCGAGACCCGCCTGCCGTACGTCATCTGGTGGACCGCCGGCACGGCCGCGCTGGCCGCGCGGTCGGCAACGGAGCTCGCGCTCGTGTCGCGCGCGGCGCCGGCGCCGTTTGCGCTGGTCCCGAGCATCCTGATCCTCGCCGCGGCCGGCTGCTTCCTCACCGGGTCGGTCGCGCGCGACCCGAACGCCCGGGGCACTGTGCTGCTGGGGGCCGTGGGCTACGGGGGCCTGCTGACCGCCGCGGCCCTGTTCCTTGCGCTGGGCCCGGGCCACGCGAGCGCCGCGCGGGCCGTCGCCGGACTCGCCGCGGCGTTCGCCTTCGTTCTCGCGGGCCGCGGCTACTACCACGCGGAAGGGACGGCCGGCGACACCGCCATCCGGCTGATCTTTGTCGCGCTCGTCGCGATCGGCATCAACTTCGCCGGCTGGTCGTTCCTTTCGCGCACCACCACGGACGCCGGCGTCTCGGAACTGATCGGCGCGATCTGCGCGGCGCTGTTCGGAACGGGGGTGCAACTGCGGTCGCTCGAGCGGCAGCGCTCGCTTGAAGTGATGAGCAGCATCAGCGCGGCGCTGCACCAGGCCGGCCACGTGAGCGACATGCTGACCGACGTGCTCCGGGCCACGGGCGTGATGGTGCAGGCACATTCGGGCTGGGTGTTCCTCGAGCGCGGCGGCCGGTACGAGACCGCGGCCGCGTTCGGGCCCTCGGGTCCCCTCGCCCGCAACGGCCAGGCGGCCGTGGCGGGCACGTGCCGGTGCCTCGAGCTCCTCCGCGCCGGACGGCTGCCCGCGCAGGGCAGCGTGGTGGACTGCGACCGCTTCACCGGCGCGGGCACAACGCTGCGCCACGCGAGCGTGCCGCTGCGCAGCGCCCACACCGCCGGGGTGCTCAACCTCGTTCTCCCGTCGGGCCGGTTCTCGACGCGCCGGGAGCTGTCGTTAATGTCCGCGGTCGGCGCGCAGGTCAGCCTCGCGATGGACAAGACGCAGCTGCTCGACGAGCTGCGCGACAAAGAATCCGACCGCACCGATCTGATCCGCCGGCTTCTCAGCGCGCAGGAGGACGAGCGCAAACGGATCGCGCGAGAGCTCCACGACGAGGCCGGCCAGTCCCTCGCCGGCCTGATGCTCGAGCTGGAAGCGGCGCGGCTCGAGAACGCGCGCGGCACGCCGGTCACGCAGGACACGCTCGCGCGTCTTCGGCGGCTCGCGGCGCGGACCGTGGAGGCGGTCCGGGGACTGATCTACGACCTGCGGCCCGCGGTCCTCGACGACCTCGGCCTCGTCCCGGCGCTGCGGTGGTACACGCAGAGCCAGATCGCCTCCCGCGGACTCGCGGTGAACCTGAGCGAGCGGCTCGGCAGCGAGCGCCTCGACCCGGCGCTCGAGACCACGGTGTTCCGGATCGCCCAGGAAGCGCTGTGGAACGCCGTCAAGCACGCACGCGCGTCCCGGGTGGACGTCGAGCTGTCCCGAACCGGGGACCGTCTGATGCTGCGGATTCGCGACGACGGACGGGGGCTCGCGGCCGGAGACGCGCCGCCGGAGCGGCGCGGGCGCGTAGGCGTCGGTCTCGGCGGCATGGTGGAGCGCGCCGCGGCGCTCGGCGGGACCGTGCGCATCGCCTCGCGCGCCGAGGGCGGGACCGAGGTCACAGCCGAGTTCCCCGCGGCCGCGGCCCGCCGCGGCCAAACCGCGTGATGGACCGAAGCGAGATGAACGACGAAGCGGCCGGCGGCAAGATCAGGGTGCTCCTCGCGGACGACCACGCGATCGTGCGGGAGGGTGTGAAACGCATCCTCGCCGGCGAGCCCGACATCGAGGTCGTCGGCGAAGCGTCGGACGGCGCCGAGGCGGTCGCCCTGGCCCGGCAGCTGCGGCCCACGGTCGCGGTGCTCGACATCAGCATGCCGCGGCTCGACGGCATCGAGGCGACCCGGCAGATTCGCGCCGCGCTGCCCGAGACCCACACGATCGCGCTCACCATGCACGCCGACGACACCTACGTCTTCCAATTGATCAAGGCCGGCGCGTCCGGATGCGTGCTCAAGCACGACGCGGCGCCGGACCTGATCGAGGCGATCCGCTCCGCGGCGCGCGGGGAGGCGTTCCTCTTCCCGCAGACGGCGACGGCGGTGGCCGAAGACTACCTCACGCGCGTCGAGAGCGGCGAGAACCGGGAGACGTACGACGGACTCACCGCCCGCGAGAAAGAGATCCTCACGCTCATCGCCCACGGCGCCACCAATCAGGAGATCGGCAAGCAGCTGTTTATCAGCGTCAAGACCGTCCAGACGCACCGCGCCCACATCCTCGAGAAACTGGAACTCCACGACCGTACGCAGCTGGTGCGCTACGCGATCCGCAAGGGGCTGATTGAAGCGTAGTCGAACCGCTCGGCGATGCGCCGCCCTGCCGCGACCGTCGCCGAAGGCACCGTGCTGTGGGAACCCACGGCCGGTGTGCGCGCGCGCGCGGAGATCACGCGGTATATGGCGTGGCTGCGCGAGACGCGCGGCCTCACCTTCGACTCCTACGACACGCTCTGGCGGTGGAGCGTCCGGGACCTCGCGGCATTTTGGGAGTCGATCTGGGACTTCTTCGAGGTGCGGGGGGCCCGGGTGGCGGGCGCGGTGCTGGAGCACGGCCGCGGCGTGGAAGGCGCCCGGTGGTTCCCCGGGGCCACGCTCAACTTCGCGGAGCGCGCCCTCCGGCGCCGCGACGGCGCGCCGGCCGTGCTCGCCTACTCTGAAACACGCCCGCCGCGCGCGCTGACCCGCGCCGATCTCGGGCGCGACGTGGCCGCGGCCGCCGCGGGCCTGCGGCGGCTCGGCGTGCGGCGCGGCGATCGCGTCGCGGCGTACGTGCCGAACGTGCCCGAGGCGGCGGTGGCGCTGCTGGCGTCGGCCGGCCTCGGCGCCATCTGGTCGAGCTGCCCGCCTGAGTTCGGAACGCGCAGCGTCGTCGACCGTTTCCGGCAGATCGAGCCGCGCGTGCTGCTGGCCGTCGACGGTTACCGCTATAACGGCCGCGGCTACGATCGTATGGACGCGGTGCGCGAGATCGCCGCCGCGCTCCCCACGGTGGAGGCGGTGGTGGTCCTCCCGTACCTCAACGAGCGCCCCGATCTCGCCGGGCTGCGCGGCGCGCGGCCGTGGGCCGACGCCATGACCCAGGCGACCGGCGACTTCACTCCCGAACCGGTGCCCTTCGACCATCCGCTGTGGATCCTCTATTCGTCGGGGACCACCGGGCTGCCGAAGGGGATCATGCACGGCCACGGCGGCGTGCTGCTCGAGCAGCTGAAGTGGCTCGTGCTCCACGCGGACGTGCGGCCGGACGACCGCTTCTTCTGGTACTCGACGACCGGGTGGATGATGTGGAACGTCGTCGTCGCGAGCCTGCTGGCCGGGGCGACGGCGATCCTGTACGACGGCAGCCCGGCCTATCCCGATCTCAGCGCGCTGTGGCGGCTCGCCGCGGACACCGGCATGACGTACTTCGGGACGAGCGCGCCGTTTCTGCTGTCCTGCATGAAGGCCGGGCTCGAGCCTGGGACGATGTTCGACCTGTCCGGCCTCCGCAGCGTGGGGTCAACCGGCGCGCCGCTCACTCCGGAAGGCTTCGCCTGGGTGTACGATCACGTGAGCCCGTCGCTGCTGCTCGGCTCGGCCAGCGGCGGCACCGATATCGCGACGGCGTTCGTCCTGTCCTGTCCACTGCTGCCGGTGCGCGCCGGCGAGATCCAGTGCCGCGGCCTCGGCGCGAAGGTGGAGGCATGGGACGAGCATGGCCGCCCCGTCGTCGACGAGGTCGGCGAACTCGTCGTCACCGAGCCGATGCCGTCGATGCCGGTCGGCTTTTGGAACGATCCCGGGGGCTCCCGCTACCACGACAGCTATTTCGAACGCTACCCCGGCGTGTGGCGCCACGGCGACTGGATCAAGATCACGCCGCGCGGCAGCTGCGTCATTTACGGGCGCTCGGACTCCACCCTGAACCGGGCCGGCGTGCGGATGGGCACGAGCGAATTCTACCGGGCCGTGGAGGAGCTGCCCGAGATCGTCGACAGCCTCGTGATCGACACCGGCGAATTGGGCCGCGAGGGCCGGCTGCTGCTCTTCGTGGTCTTGCGGAAGGACGCGGCGCTCGACGACCGGCTGCGGGCGGCGATCCGGGACCGGCTGCGAACGCAGCTCTCGCCCCGGCATGTGCCCGATGAGATCCGTCAGATTGCCGAGGTGCCCCGGACGCTGAACGGCAAGAAGCTCGAGGTCCCGGTCAAGCGCGTCCTCGCGGGCGCGCCGCCCGACCGCGCCGCCAGCCGCGATGCGCTCGCCAACCCGTCGGCCTTCGACGCGTTCGTGCGCTTTGCCGGGGAGCGCGCCTCCGACCCGAACGCCTGAGCCGCTACGGGGGCAGCATTCGCGCGACGTCCGGGTTGAGCGTGTAGAGACCCACGATCTCTCCGCGGGCTACGACGTGCCCCCGGATCGCGCGCACGACGTCGGGCCCCGCGAAGTTCGCCGGCAGCGGCAGGTGCGCGACGTCGAGCGCGTACACCTGAAAGTGGTAGCGGTGCGCGATCGCATCGTTCCACGGCGGGCAGGGCCCGTCGTAGCCGGCGCGTCCGCCGCCGAAGTCGTTCAGTCCCCGCACGCCGTGGGCCGTCGGCCCGGCGGGCTTGCCCGCGCCGTCCTTCGAGTCCTCGCCTTGCGCCAGCGCCGTCCTCGATCGCGGAACGTCGACGAGCAGCCCGTGATAGAAGGGACGCCGCTTGACGCCCGCCGCGATGACGCGGCCCTCTTTGTCGGCATCGGTGAACATCGCCGGCACGTCGGTGTCCACGACGACGACCGCGTACGATGCCGTCCCGGCCGGTCCGCGCGACCATGAGATCGCCGGGCTGACGTTCCGGCCGGGCGCGGTGTGACCCGTCGCCGCCGGCACGCAAAACCCGTAGACCTGCGGGATGACGTGGCCGGCCTGAAAACGGTCCACGGCAACAGTCAACGTCGCCGGAACGCCCGCGGCGGGCGCGGAAGCCGCGGCGGCGAGCAACACGGCCGCCAGAACCAGCAATCGGGGCGAACACGCCATGACCCGCCTCCCGGTAGCGCCGGTGCGCGCCGTTTCGGCCCGTGGCGGCCGGAATTCCTTCCGCTCCCGGACGCGAACGCGTCCGTCCGGCACGCCCCGACGGCGTTTAGGCCTGTCAGGGGAGCGGGTAAATCCGGGACAACGATGCGAGCGCAGGCGAAGGTCACGGTGCATCAGCCACCGCATGCCACGGTGGCCTGTGTGGAGGGCGATCTCGATCTTGTGAGCCTGCCCCAGGTGGAGCGCGAACTGCGGGCGGCGGCGGCGGATTCTACGTCGCAGACGCTGCTTGCGGTCGACGTCACGGCCGTGACGTACTTGAACAGCGCCGCGATCCGTCTCTTATACGATCTCGCGGAGGATCTCCGCTCGCGGCGGCGCCAGCTCCGGCTCGTTATGTCGTCGGACGCCCCGTTGCGCTCGCTCTTCCGGCGCCTGCGGTTCGATACCGTGATTCCCGTGCACGACACCATCGATGACGCGATCGCCGAATCCGGCCCCGCTGCGCCCTGGGACCTCGAGGGCGGCGATCGCCCGAGCGCATTCGGCTAGCCCACAAGGAGGGTACGCAATGAGCGTTTCGATGAGCGTCATCCCGTCGCTGCTGCGGATTCACCGCCAGCTGCGCGTTCTCGACCAGGCATACATGGACGCCGAGAGCAAGGCGCAAGTCCAAAGTGCGATGGAAGCCAAGCTGGACGAGCTGCAGGCGATCCACGACCTGCTCCCGACGGACCTGCGCGACAAGAGCTGGATTCTGTTGATGCAGGGCTACAGCGCCTGGGGGAAGCTCTCCAGGTCATAGGGTGTTCTCCGGTTTAGTCATCCGGCCCGGCCGGGCAAAATCGTGGTATCATGCGAATCTCGCATTCCGCGATTCTCCGATGCGCCGGCCTCGCCGGCGGTCTTGCCATCGCGTGCACGGCCGCCGCGGCTCCCATGCCGATGGCGGTGAGGGTGGTGTCGGTGACGACGCCCGTCGCGCGCGGGACCGAAGGGCATCTCGTCGTCCGGACGGCGCCGTACGCGCAGTGCGGCGCCTCGGTCCAGGCGCAGACTGATCCCGGACGCACCATCGCGTCGCTGCCGGCCCGGACGGCCGATCCGTCCGGCCTGGTGATGTTCAGCGTCCGGGTGCCCGGTATCGCCAAGCCGGGCCCCTACCCCGTCACCGTCTCGTGCCAGCGCGGAGACAAGGCGGCCGCCACGCACCTGCGCATCACGGTTCTCTAACCCCACACTACGGGTTGCCGAACCGGTCCGGGCGAAAGGCCGCCAGGCGTGGGTCGGGGTGGCCCTCGAGAATCTCGCCGGCCGCCGCGGCCGCGAGATACGGCGCCAGGGTGACGCCGCTGTGTGTGACGACCGCGTAATAGCCCGCCACCCCGCCCTGCGGCCCGATCACCGCGCGGCCGTCCGCCGGCATCGCCCGGATGCCGAGGCGGCTCGACTCGACGCCGACTCCGGCGAGACCCGGCAGCCATTCCGCGGCGCGCCGCACCAGCGCGGCCGCGAGGTCCGGCGGCGGCTCGGAGACGCGGGATGCGGTCACCGCATCATCGACGTCGTCCGCCTGCACCATGACGCGCCCTCCGCCGTCGGGACGGAACTGACATGCCGGCGCGTGCACGACCCGGGCGAGGCTGGTCAGCGCCGGCGGCGTGATCGCGAGCACGCTACGGTTCGGCGCCATCGGTAGGCTGAGACCCGCCGACGCCCCGAGCGCGCCGGCCCACCGTCCGGCGCAGTTGACCACGACGTCGGCCTCGTGCACCTCGCCGGACTCGGTGCGCACGCCGGTGACGCGATCCCCCGCCCGCCGGATCTCACGCACGCCGGTCCGCGCCGCGACGCGCGCCCCGGCCGCCGCCGCCGCCCGCGCCATGGCATGGACGTAGACGGTGGTCTCGATCCATCCTTCGTCCGGAAAGAACGCGATCGTCGTGTCGCGAAGCGCCGCGTCCGGAATGTCCGGTTCGAGTGCGCGCACGCGGGCCGCCGTGATCTCCTCGGCGGCGTAGTCCCAGGCGCGCAGCCGGTCGATGCGCTCCCGGAGCGCCGCGCGTTCCGCGTCGCCCGCCGCCACGTGCACGTTTCCGCCGCCGTGCCACCACCGGCACGAGCCGAATTCGGCTCGAAGCGCGGCGTG
>DASYXS010000091.1:0-124646 GCA_035934535.1 bacterium | reverse complement strand
GTACCGCGGCGCCGTCCCCGTCTGCGCGCCGTTGTTTACGCACGAGGACGCGGAGGGCGATTTCGCGTCCGCGACCGTGGCGGCCGCCGAGGAAGCGATCGCGCGGTGGGGGTTCGGCACGGTCAAAGTGAAGGCCGGCGTCTACCGTCCCGGCGCGGAGCTCGGCGCGCTGCGCGCGCTGCGGCATAAGTTCGGCGATGAGCTCGCGCTGCGCGTCGATCCCAACGGCGTGTGGTCCCCGGAGGAGAGCATCCGCTTCGGACAGCGCGCGCTCGACCTGGATCTGGAGTGGATGGAGGACCCCACCTGGGGCATCGAGGGCATGCGGCGCGTCCGCGCGGCCGTGCCCGTGCCGCTCGCGACGAACATGTGCGTCCGCAACTTCGACGAGGTTCCGGTCGCGTTCCGGGCCGACGCCGTAGACGTGATTCTCGGGGACCACCGGATCTGGGGCGGGATCTGGCCGACCAGAAAACTCGCGGCGCTGTGCGAGGGCATGAACCTCGGGTTCGGACTGCACAGTTCGCACGAACTGGGGATCGCCACCGCGGCGCGGGTGCACCTGGCGGCGGCGACGGCGCACCTCAGTTATCCGATCGACGTCACCCACTGGTTTCACGCCGACGACGTGATCGCCGGCGGGCCGATGCGCATCGCGGACGGGAAGATCGCCGTCCCCACGGGGCCGGGCCTTGGCGTCGAGCTCGATCCGGAGGCGCTGGAACGGGGCGTCAACCGCTACAAGAAGGACGGACCGTACACGATCACGTTTACGAACCCGTCGCGCTACCGCTGGTGGGTGTAAAGGGTAAGCAGGTTGTCGATTCTCCGCGCCGCCGAACGACTATCCGGTGACATCATCGTGAGGGAGGGCACCGGGATGCAGAAGGTCACGCCGTTCCTGTGGTTCGACGATCAGGCCGCGGAGGCGGCGCGCTTTTATACCTCCATTTTCAAGGACTCGAAGCTGCTCGACGTCAGCCGCTACGGAGACGCGGGCCCCGGACCGAAGGGACGGGTGATGGTGGCGCGGTTTCAGATCGAGGGACAGGACTTCTTGGCGCTAAACGGCGGTCCGCAGTTCAAGTTCACGGAAGCCGTCTCGTTCGTCGTGAACTGTGAGACCCAGGCCGAGGTCGATTACTTCTGGGAGAAACTGTCCGAAGGTGGACAGACCAGCCAGTGCGGCTGGCTGCGCGACAAGTTCGGGCTGTCCTGGCAGATCGTGCCCACCGCGATGGGGAAGCTGCTCGGGGACAGGGATCCGGCAAAATCGCAGCGGGTCATGCAGGCCATGCTGCAGATGACCAAGCTCGACATCGCGGCGCTGCAGCGGGCGTACGATCAACCCTAGCCGAGGGGGCGATCAGCCGGATTTGCGGCTCAGCAGAGCGAGCTGCGCCATCGCGTCGTAGAGGCGCGCGTTTTCAAGCGCCACGGCGCCCTGGCGGCAGAAGGCCTCGAACGCGTCGTGTTCCGCCATCGACCACACGCGGGGGGCGTCGTAGTAATTGAGAATCAGCGCGGTAAGCCGTCCTCCGTAGATGAGCGGCCAGACGCCGACGGCGCGGTATCCCGCGGACCGTGCGAGACGGCGGGCCATCGAGTCCGGCGACAGGCGCGCCGCGTCGGAACAAAGAAACGGACGTCCGGCGTCGCCGATCCGCCGGTCGGCCGCGCCCGCGATGTCGATCGCGACCTGGGACAGATCCGACCCACGGGCGATGAGCCGCGCCACGTATTCGTCGGGCACTCCGGCGACCCACGGGCAGCTGACCGCGTCGCCGGGCTGCCGGAGGAAGGCGGCCGCGCGGGAGGTTCCGCCCAGGCGCATCGCGCCGTCGCCGAGCAGCGGAATCACTTCGCCGATGGTGAGCGGTCGCGCCGTCGCCTTGCCGAGCAGGAGCACACGGTGCATCAACTCGATTCGGGCGCGGAGGTCGTCGTCCGCCCTCCGCCGCTCGGTGAGGTCACGCACGATCCCTTGAAACCCCGCGGGACGTCCGTCCTCGTAGATCACATGCCCGTTGAGCTCCACCGGAATGCGCCGGCCGTCTTTGCCGACAAGATGGATCTCGTAGGGGCCGACGTCTTCGCCGGCCAGCTTGCGCGCCATGATCTCGCGCAGGAAGCCGAGATCGTCCGGTGCCACCACGCGGGAGATGTCGCCTGCGAGCGCCTCCGCCCGGGAATATCCCGTCAGCTCGGTCGCTTTGCGGTTGACCGAGACGAACCGGCCCTGCAGGTCGACCGTGTAGATGGCGTCGCTCGCTTCTTCGACGAGCCGCCGGTACCGCTCTTGACTCTCCCGCAGTGCCTCATCGTAGCGCCGCGTCATGGTATGTCCCCCCGGCCAGGGAGGTGCCCGCCCATCTCGTGGTTTAGACATTACGGCATGACTTTGCGGGGAGCGCATCTCGCGCTGCGTTGCCTCAAGCTCGAGGGCGTCCGGCGGCTTTTCACGATCGTCGGCGACACCATCCTGCCGCTCTGCGACGCCGCGGTCGACGAAGGCCTGGAGCTCGTGGACACGCGCCACGAGGCGGCGGCGCTGCACATGGCGGACGCGTGGACGAGGGTGACCGGCGAGCCGGCCGTGGCGCTCGTGACCGGCGGCCCCGGCTTCGCCAACGCGGTCTCGGCGCTGCCCCCGATCCATGCCAGCGAGAGTCCGGTCATGCTCCTCGCCGGGTGCGGGGAGCTCGCGGAGCGCGGGATGTACGGATTTCAGGAGATCGATCAGGTCGGACTCGCCGCGCCCGCCACCAAGGGCTCGTGGATGGCGCTGGACCGGCGCCGGATCCCCGACATGGTCGCCGCCGCGTTCCGCACTGCGCTCGACGGGCGCCGCGGGCCGGTGCATCTCACGATCCCGATCGACATTCAGGAGGAACCGATCACCGACGCGGACCTCCCGAAGTACTCGCCGCGGGAATACCGCCACGCGGGCCGCGCCCAAGGCGATCCGGCGCTGATCGGGGAGGCGGTCGCGGTCCTGCGCGGCGCCGAGCGGCCGGTCGTCATCGTCGCGAACGCCGCGCGCCCATCCGTTCCGCCGCGGAGCCTCCGGGAGTTCATCGAGGCGACCAGCCTGCCGTGCTTCACCATCGAACAGGCGCGCGGGCTGCTCTCGGACGACCATCCGCTGTGCTTCGGCTATGCCGATCCGGCGCTCAACGAGACCGCGAGGCACTTCCGCGAGGCGGACGCCGTCCTGCTGCTGGGCAAGCGCCTGGACCACCGGTACCGCTACGGGATGCCGCCGTTCTTCCACCCGGCCGCCAAGTTGATTCAGGTCGACCCGTCGCCCGCGGAGATCGGACGGAACCGCGGCGTGCACGTGGGCATCGCCGGCGATCTGGGTGCGGTCGTGGAGCAGATGACCGCGGCGGCGGCGGGCGGGGCAAGGTGGAACGGCACCGCGGCGTGGCGGCGGCAGCTCGCGATGACGCGGGACACGCAGCGGCGGCGTTTCGAAGCGCTCGGCACCGACGAGGCGCCGCTTCACGCGATGCGGGTGCTGCGCGACGTCGACGCGGTCACGAACGACGACACCGTCGTCGTCGTCGACGGCGGCGACTTCGCGGGGTGGGGCCGAAGCTACCTCAAGGCCAGAAACCCCGGCGGGTGGCTGCGGCTCGGGCCGCTCGGCCAGCTGGGCTGCGGCATTCCCTACGCGATCGCGGCGAAGCTCGCGCGGCCGGAGGCGGACGTGCTGCTCCTCATCGGCGACGGCTCGTTCGGATTCTACGGCATCGAATACGACACCGCGGTCCGCCACGGCGCGGCGTTCACCGCCGTGATGGGCCACGACGCCCTGTGGGGCATCGACCGAAACTTTCAGCTGGCCTACTACGGCCGCGCGATCGGGACGGAGCTGCGGCCGGCGCGTTACGACAAGATGGTCGAAGCGCTAGGCGGCTACGGGGAGCATGTCGAGGAAGCGGCCGGCATCGCGCCGGCGATCCGGCGCGCCCGCGAGTCGGGGAAGGCCGCGCTCGTCAGCGTGGCCATCCGCAACACGCCGTGCCCGCTGGCCGGCGCGATGATGGCGCGGAAGGGCGCTAGGCCTTCTGGGAATTAAACTCGTACGACCGCCGCTGCTCCCGCTTGGAGGGCTTCCGGGTGTCGGGCATCGACGGGTCCCACGGAAACGGGCCCGCCGGCCCGGGTTTGCGGATCGCCCAGATCAATTCCATCTTCGTCGGCTTGGCGGTGCGGGCGCTGCCGGTCTGTCGCTGATCCCGTCTCATCTCATCATCCCTTTCGGCCGCTCGGAAGTGACTTCTCAGTCTAACACAGGGCTTGGGCCGCTGCCGGCGCGAAGGTGCCGGCGCGGCGCGGCCGAAAGGGCAGACCCGAGATGCCTGACCCCGTCCCCCCTGCTCCTCCCGCGGCGGCCGCCGGCACCATCGTCCTCGGCGGTGATCTGCGCGCCGCGCGGCTCGGCTTCGGCGCACTGCGCATCCTCGGACGCGGAGGCCTCGGGCCGCCGCGCGATCGCGCCCGCGCCCTCGGCGTCTTACGCCGGGCCGTCGATCTCGGGATTACGCTCGTCGACACCGCGGACTCGTACGGTCCCGGCGCCTCCGAAGAGCTGATCGCCGAGGCCCTGCATCCGTATCCGGCGGGGCTCGTCATCGCGACGAAGGCGGGATTCATTCGCCCGGGAGGCGCCTGGGTGGCGAGGGGCCGGCCGGCGCACCTGCGCGAGGCGCTGGACGGCAGCCTCCGCCGCCTGCGGCTCGAGCGGATCGACCTCTATCAGCTGCACACCGTCGACCCGAAGGTCCCAATCGAAGAGTCGGTCGGGACGCTCGCGGAGATGCAGACACAGGGCAAGATCCGGCACATCGGGGTCTCCAACGTCTCGGTCGAGCAGCTGCGCCGGGCGCAGGCCGTCGCCCGCATCGTCTCCGTGCAGAACGAGTACAGCCTCGCCGAACGGGAGTCCGACGACGTCGTCGACGCATGCGCGCGCGAGGGTCTCGCCTTTCTGCCCTGGGCCCCGCTGGCCGCCGCGCGGCGCGGCGGCAAGACGCTCGCGGCGAACCTCGCAACGGTCGCGTTGAAGCACTCGGCCACCCCGGCGCAGGTCGCGCTCGCGTGGCTGCTGCGCCGCTCGCCCGCGGTGCTCCCGATCCCCGGCACCGGATCGCCGGAGCATCTGGAGGAGAACGTCGCCGCCGCGGGGGTGCGGCTCAGCGACGAGGAATATGAGACCCTGACCCGAGTCTAGGCGAAGGCGGTGTGCCCGGCATGATCACGGCGCGCGACCAACTCGCGGCCTCGCTCAACGAGCTGTGCGCGGCGCAGCCGTTCGAGACCGGCTGGTATTTCAAAGACCTGCGCGGCGGCGCGTCGGCGAACCGGCGCGGCGACGTGGTGGTGCCGTCGGCGAGCACGCGCAAGATCTCGATCCTGATGGCGGCGCTGCGCGACGTCCACGCCGGGCGTCTCGCGCTCGAGCAACGGATTACGATCGAAGCACGGTACCAGATCAGCGACAGCGGCTGCATGCAGCACTTCCGGCCCGGCTCGACGCTCACGCTTCACGACTATCTCGTCATGATGATCATCGTGAGCGACAACGTGTGCACCGGCACGATCGCCGACCTGGTCGGCCTCGACCGGATCAACGAGTTCTGCCGCTCGATCGGCATGACCGGCACGGCGCACCGCGCCGGCATCCCGCAAGAAAACTACCCGCTGATGCCGCCGGGCGAGGTCCCGCCGCACGACGTCGGCCGATTGAACGCGACGACCCCGGCGGACGTCGGCCACTTACTTGAGAGGATCCTGCGCGGAGCGGAAGACGAAGCCGCCGCGACGCGTCTGGGCTCCACCCCGGCGCTCTGCCGGTACGCGATCGACATCCTGAGCTGGCAGAATCTCGTCGCGCGCCTGCCCGCGCTGCTGCCCGCCGGGACCAAGGTGGCGCACAAGACCGGTACCGGCGGCAACGCCGTGTGCGACTGCGGCATCGTCTTCCAGGACGACCGGCCGTTGTTCGTCCTGACCGTCTACACCTATCCCGTGCCGCGCGTCCTGGCGAACGGCGAGCCGGGCAAGGCCGTCGCGACGGCGCACATCGCCCGGCTCAGCCGGACCTGCTGGGACGCGCTCGCAAAGCCGTCCTGAGCTACCGCATCCACCAGGTGTTCGAGTTCCAGCTGCCGTCGACGACGTTGGAATTGGGCGTGTAGCCCGCGAGGCGCGCGTTGACGCCCGTGATGCCGACGTAGTGGTAGATCGGCAGGTGCGGGAGGTCGACGGCCAGCACCTCCTGCAGATGCGCATAGATCGCTTTGCGCTTGGCCTGATCGATCTCGCGCACGCCGGCGTCGAGCAGGCGGTCCACCTCGGGGTTGTCGTAGACGATGGCGTTGCGGCCTTTGCCGCCGCGGATCGGAATGTACTTGCTGTGCAGCCGGAAGGTGTGGTCCGGATCGGGCCCCATCGCGATGCCGATCAGCACCGTCTGGAACCGCGAGAGCCGGTAGAAGTCGCCGAACAGCACCGAGGCCGGCATGTTGCTGATCCGCATGTCCACGCCGATCTGCCGCCACTGCTGCTGGAGAATCTGTTGGATCTGCTCGCGCACCTTGTTGCCGGAGGTCGTCGAGTTGTCGAACGCGAGCCGCTGCCCGTTCTTGACGCGGATGCCGTCCGGACCCGGCGTCCATCCCGAGCGGTCGAGCAGCTGCTTGGCCAGGTCGGGGTTGTACTTATGCGCCCCTTTCACGCGGGGATCGTACGCCCAGGACTGCGGCGGCACGTACGTCTCTGCCTCCTGCACCAGGCCCTGAAAGATGCCGTTGACGATTGGCCGCTTGTCCATGCCGTAGTAGAGCGCTTGGCGGACGCGCCGGTCCTGGAACAGCGGGTTCATGAAGTTGAGCGCGATGGACTCGTAGGTCGTGCTCGGCGTCAGCAGCACCTTGGCCTGCGCCGCCGGCAGCTTCTTCGCCTCGGGGTACAAGTCGATCGGGATGCCCTGCGTGCCCGTGATGTCGATCTCTCGATTCCGGAACTGCGTGAACATCACGGTGAGATCCGGGATGTACTTGCGCACCAGCCGGTCGAGGTACGGACCCGGCCCGTGGTACACGCGGTTGGCCTCGAGGGTGATGTGGTCGCCCGCGGCCCACTCCACGAACTTGAACGCGCCGCTGCCGACCGGGTGCTTGGTGTTGAAGTCGTCCTTGTTGATGTCGGCGCTCTTGCTCAGAATGTGCTCGGGCACGACGTACATGTCGGAGAGCACGGCCATGAGCGGCGCGTAGGGCTCCTTCAGCGTGAAGTGAACCGTGTAGTCGTCCGGGGCGTCCATTGTCGCGATCTGGTCGTACCCGACGGTCGAGAAGGACGTCACCTTCGGGTTCATCAGGGTCTGCCACGTGAACACGACGTCGCGGGCCGTCAGCGGCTGGCCGTCGTGCCAGCGCGCGTTGCGCCGCAGCTTGACCGTGTACCCCGTGCCGCCGCCCGTGATGCCGCCGTTGGCGACCGTGGGGATCTCCGCCGCGAGGTTGGGAATCAGCCGCCCCGCCGGGTCCAATTTCCACAGCGCGTCGAAGAGGTCCATGTGCACGCCGCGCTGGACTTCGATCCACGGCATGATCGGATTGAAGTTCACGGGCTCCTGCGACAGGCCTTCGATGACCTGGCCGCCGCGGCGGGGCGCCGCCGCCGCGAACGCCTCGGTCAATCCGCCGAGTGCCTGAGTTCCGACCAGCCCGGCCGCGGCGGCGCCTCCGGCGGCCGCGGCCGCGTGCCGCAACAACCGACGCCGCGTCACACGCGCCCGGAGATCGGACACCCGGACGGTGTCCCCTCGCTCGTCCTGCCCCTCCCGATGGTGCCTGCTCATGCTCCCTCCCCCCTTCTATGTCACAGTGCATGTCGAATCAGTGTCCTCCCCGCGGGTTCGCGTCACCCGCGGCCGGTGCGCGGATCGAGCGCGTCCCGGAGCGCGTCGCCCGCAAAGTTGAAGCTCAGCACGGTGATCGTGATCATGAGTCCCGGATAGATCGCGGCCCAGGGCGCGTAGAAGACGTAGGTCTGCGCGTTGTTGAGCATGTTCCCCCAGCTCGCCGCGGGGGGCTGGATGCCGTAGCCGAGATAGCTCAACGACGACTCGAGGAGGATCGCGGTCGCGACCGTCAATGTCGCGGCGACCAGGACAGGCGCGAGCGCGTTCGGCAGCAGCTCCCGGAACATCACCCGGCTGTCGGGCGAGCCGGCCGCGCGGGCGGCGTCGATGAACTCCTGCTGCCGCAGCGACAGGATTTGGCCCCGGACGAGGCGCGCCACCGGCATCCAGGAGTTGAATCCGATGATGAGCGTGATCGCGAAGACGCTGGGCCTCAGGAACGCGGCGAGCCCGAGCAGCAGAAAGATCGTCGGCATCGCCAGCAGCACGTCGGCGACGCGCATCACCACGGTATCGCACAGACCGCCGTAGTGGCCCGCGACGACGCCGAGCACAGACCCCGCCAGCACGGCGATCACGGCCGTGATGAGTCCGACCGCGAGGGAGACGCGCCCGGCGTAGAGCAGCCGGCTCAGCACGTCGCGGCCGAGCTCGTCCGCGCCGAGCGGGAACCCGTGCGCGCCCGGCGGCGCGAACTTGTACGCGACGTCGATGTAGAGGGGGTTATGCGGCGCCACGACCGGCGCCAGCGCGGTCAGCAGCACCAGCAGGATCACCACCGCGGCGCCGGCGACGCCGAGCCGGTGGCGCAGAAAGCGCTGCGTGATCATCCCCGCCCGGGTGCGGGTGCGCACGGACGAGCCCGCGACGCGGCCGTCGATCGCGGCGCTACGCAAGCCGCACCCGCGGATCGGCCACCGCGTAGAACAGATCGGCGAGCAGGCTGCCGGCCAGCACCGCGACCGAGGACATGAGAAGCAGTCCGAGGATCACGGAGTAGTCCTGGTTGTTGAGCGAGTCGAGGTACAGCCGCCCGATGCCGGGCCAGGAGAACACCGTTTCGGTGACGAGCGCACCGCCGAGCAGGTTGCGGAATTCAAGACCCGCGAGCGTCACGAGCGGGATCAGCGCGTTGCGCACGGTGTGCCGCATCAGCACCACCCGCTCGCGCAGGCCCTTCGCGCGCGCGGTCCGCACGTAGTCCTGGCCCAGGACCTCCAGCACGCTCGAGCGGCAGTACCGGCTCCAGGTCGCGGTCATCCACAGCCCCAGCACGCCGGCCGGGCCGGCCAGATGCGCGAGGCGATCGCCGAGCGAGAACGGCGCGCCCAGCGTGGCGATGCCGCCGGACGGGATCCAGTGCAGCGTCGCGGCAAAGTAGATGATCACCAGCAGGCCGAACCAAAAGATCGGGATCGACAGGCCGATCATCGCCGCGGGGGTCGCGATGTAGTCGAAGACGCTGTACCGCTTCACCGCGCTGATCACACCCGTGACGACGCCCAGCACGATCGCGACGAGGTATGCCGTGGCCATCAACTCGAGCGTCGCCGGCACGCGCTCGAGGATCACGCCGCCGACCGGGCGGCCCGTGCGGTACGAGTACCCGAGGTGCCCCGTAAGCGTCCCCGCCGCCCACTTGACGTACTGCACGTACACCGGCTGATCGAGGCCGAGCAGATGCTCGATCCGCCGCATGTCGGCCTCGGTCATGCTGGGATTCTGCGCGTACACGGCCATCGGCCCGCCGGGAGCGAGCCGGAGGATAACGAAGGCGACGAACGAGATCCCCACCAGCAGCGGGACGGCCTGAAGCAGCCGGCGGACGGCGTACGCGGCCATCAGCGAGCCCCCCGGCTCAACTCATCGATCGCGGGCGCGTGACACCAGCAGGCCGAACATCGGCGCCGCCTCCGGCACCTCGCCGGGCATCTCCGGATGAAACTGGACCCCCACGATGAACCGGCCGTCCGCGGCCTCGAGCCCTTCGACGACTCCGTCGGCGGCGACGGCGGTCATGCGCAATCCGGGCGCCAGCTGCGCCGCCCGCAGGCCCTGGTGGTGGCGGCTGTTGACCCGCAGCGGTCCGTCTGCGTGGGTGACGGCGGCGAGCCGCGTCCCCGCCGCCACGTCCACGGTGTGAAACCGCGAGCGCTCCCCCACCTGTTCGTGCTCCACGGTGGTGATGGGGAGATCCTGCATCATCGCGCCGCCGAGCGCGACGTTGAGGAACTGCATGCCCCGGCAAACGCCCAGCACCGGTTTCCCCCCGCGCACGCAGTGCTCGAGCGCCTCCTGCTCGAGATCGTCCCGGCGGGGGATCACGAGCCGGCACAGGCCGTGGTTTTCTTCGCCGTAGCGGCGCGGATCGACGGCGTTGCCGCCCGTCAGCACGAGGCCGTCGAGACGGGGCAGGGTCGCCGTCCACGACTCGTCCTCGATGAGCAGCGGCACCGGCTCCCCGCCGGCGTCGCGCACCGCGCGCACGCACGCATGGGTCGCGGCCTGCTCGGCGGGCAGCCAGCTCACGCCGATCCATGGACGGTGTGCGGTCGTCACGTCCTCGCCTTCGGCGGAACGCGAAAGCGTCCCTGTCACCGCGCCCTGCAGCGGCGCACCGTGTACGTGATCCAGAAGATGTTCCACGCCACCAGCATCATGCCGGCGGCCGCCAGCCGCGCCACGTCCACGATAGGCTTCACCTTGGTCCCGTCCGCGCCCACCTCGAGCACCGCGACCGGCCGCACGGACACGCGCCCGCCGCCGCCCCCACCCGCGCCGCCGCGGCCGGATGTTTCCGCGCCACCGTCCTTCGCATCGCCGCGGCCGCCGCCGAACCCGAAGCCAAACGAGACTTTCGCCACGGGAATGATCGTGCGGCCGTCGACCTGATACGGCTCGCCGAACACCGTCTTCACCGTGGCGCGCTCATGGATCTGACCGAACCGGTTCAGCATCTCCTCGAACATGATCGGCCTCCTCCGCGACGCAGAATACGCGCCGCTCGCTTCCATAGTACGCCTCGAAACCGCGCCGCGGCGCTCCGGGCAGGTCAACACATGAAGCAGTCCGAACTGAACGAGGCACGCCCCGCATCAACGCGCTCACCGGAGGATTCCGAATGACAGGCAGGTCCGAAAGCAGTGGCGGCGCTGTGGACGAGGCCGCGATCCGGGAATTCAGCGAACAGCTCGCCGGCGACGTGATCGTCCCGGGGGACGGGGGCTACGACGCGGCCCGCGCGGTATGGAACGGGTACATCGACAGGCGGCCCCGGCTCGTCGTCCGGTGCCGGGGGGTCGCCGACGTCCTGGCCTCCGTCCGGTTTGCCCGGGCGCAGAACCTGCTGACGGCGGTGCGCGGCGGAGGGCACAACGTCGCCGGCTTCGGTACGTGCGACGGCGGAATCGTCATCGACCTATCCCCGATGAAAGGGGTGCGGGTCGACCCGGAGGCGAGGACCGCACGCGCGCAGCCGGGGCTGACCTGGGGGGAGTTCGACCGCGAAACGCAGGCCTTCGGGCTCGCGACGACCGGCGGGCTCGTGACGACGACCGGCATCGCCGGATTCACGCTCGGCGGCGGCATCGGATGGCTCATGCGAAAGCACGGCCTCACGATCGACAATCTGCTCTCCGCCGACGTTGTGACCGCGGAGGGCCGGCTCGTGACCGCGAGCGCCGCGAGCCATCCCGATCTCCTTTGGGCCCTGCGGGGCGGCGGCGGGAATTTCGGCGTCGTGACCTCGTTCGAATACCGGCTCCACCCGGTGGGCCCCGTCGTGTTCGGCGGCGCCGTCTTCCATCCGGCCGAAAAGGCCCGCGAGGCGCTGCGCTTCTACAACCGGTGGGTCGCCACGCTCCCGGACGAAATGACGTCCATGGCGGCGTTCATTGCCGCGCCGCCTCTGCCGTTCATCCCGCAGCCGCTGCACGGAACGCCGATGCTCGCGATCGCCGCCTGTTACGCGGGGACCGTGGAGGACGGCCAGCGAGTGGCGCAGCCGATGGTCTCGTTTGGGCCGCCCGCGGCGGCGCACTTCGGACCGGTGCCGTACACCGTCCTCCAGGGCATGTTCGATGCCAGCGCGCCGCACGGGATCCATTCGTACTGGAAGACGCACTACGTCCCGGACCTCTCGGACGCCGCGATCGACGCGCTGCTCGCGGAAACGGCGAAGATGCGCCCGCTGTCGCCGTTGACGACGCTGCACATCCATCACCTCGAGGGCGCGGTGAGCCGCGTGAATCCCGATGCGACCGCCTTCCGGCACCGCACGCCGCGCTACGCGATGAACGTCGTCGGCCTGTGGACCGCCGCCGAACAGCCGGATCCCCACGTCGCGTGGGTGCGCCGGACGTTTGACGCGCTGCAGCCGTTTGCGACGGGCGCCCCGTATCTCAACTTTCTCGGCGACGAGGGGGCCGAGCGCGTTCGCGCGGCATACGGGCCGGAGACCTACGACCGGCTGGCAAAGATCAAGGAACGCTACGATCCGACGAATTTCTTCCGCGTGAACCAGAACATCCGTCCCGCGGCGCCGGCGCCCGCGTAGCGCCGGACGCAACTCCTTGACACCGCCCCCTCCGGCGGTCCATGTTATTGGTAACCAAATGGTTACCAATCAACGAACCCCGCGCGACACCGTGTTCCGGGCGCTGGCCGATCCGACGCGCCGGCGGATCCTCGGCCTCCTGCGCGGCGACCGCCGCACGGTCGGGGAGCTCGCGGGGCATTTTCGGACGAGCCGGCCGGCGATCTCGAAACACCTGCGGGTGCTGCGCTCCGCGGGCCTGGTGGTCACCCGCCGGGACGGCACCGCGCGGATTTGTCAGTTGAACGCCGGACCGCTGCGCACGGTCGACGAGTGGCTCCGAGACTATCAGGCGTTCTGGGGTGAGCGGCTGCGCAATCTCAAGCAGTACGTGGAGGAGACACGATGAGTGCCACGCGGGCAGACGACACGATCGTCGAGGAAATCACGATCAACGCACCGGCGGACCGCATCTTCGAGGCGCTGATCAACCCCGAGGAATGCCAGAAGTGGTGGGGGTCCAAGGGGCGATTCGAAACGACGCACATGGAGTCCGACCTGCGCCCCGGCGGCAGGCGGGTGATGCGGGGCACCGGCATGGGAGGGCGGCCGTTCAGCGTCACCGGCGTGTACCGCCAGATCGAGCGGCCGCGACTCCTCGTCTTCACGTGGCGTCCCGACTGGCAGGGGGACGAGACCGAGAGCGTGGTGCGCTGGGATCTGGAGGAGAAGGCCGGTGTCACGACGGTCCGCGTGACGCACTCGGGTCTTGCGACCGAAGGCTCGCGGTCCAGCCATCGCGGCTGGCCCAACATCCTCACCTGGCTGCGGGCGCACGCCGAACGCGCGGTGTAGAACCCTGCCGGCCTCGGGACCGGCCGGATTGAGGGCAACGCGACCCACGAGGGCCCGCGCAACATCGCGGGGGCAGGAGGTACCGCTCATGAAGGCAGCGGGAGAACCATCCGGAGGCCGACCGCAGAAGGTCGTCCTGAGCTTTCACGGTGTCCGGTATCAAGTGACGGACGTCAGCCGGTCAATCGCTTTCTACACTCAGCGGCTCGGGTTCAACCTCGAACACCAACAACTACCGGCGTTTGCGAGCGTGTCCCTCGGGGAGCTGAATATCTTACTCAGCGGTCCTGGGGCTTCGGGGTCCCGCCCAATGCCCGACGGCCGTCATCAGGAACCCGGGGGATGGAACCGCGTGGTCCTTCGAGGCGCCGACCTTCCCGGCCGCATCGCGGTGATGAAAGAGGCCGGGGTCCATTTTCGCAATCACATGGAGGAAGGCCCCGGCGGCAAACAAATTCAACTGGAGGATCCTGACGGCAATCCGATCGAGTTGTTCGAACCTGCGCGATAAGAGGCCGTGACGGCTACGGCGCCGTCACGGGCCACAGCACGAGCGCGTTCGCGATCTCCCGGCCGGGGCGCACGAGGTAGCTGCCGTCGCAGAAGAGGCTGCTCGAGGCGTTGTCGTCGAGATTCATCGCGTCCCACGCGCCGAGCCGCCGCACCGCCTCGGCGGCTTCCGGGATCGTGGCGCCGCTCACGACGGCGAGCAGAACCTGCCGGTCCTCGGTGTAGCCGATCAGCGAACGCGTGCCGCGGTACGCCGTGATCTTCGGATCGTGGAAGCCCTCGGCCGCGGCGTCGGAGACCACGGCGCCGTGGTCCACCAGCCGCGGCCCGGCGCCCAGGCTGAAGCGCGTACGAAGCGGCGCGCCGTCCTGCACGGCGCTGTAGGCGATGCGCTGCCCGATGCGGAACTTCCAGCCGAGCACGCCCACTTCTCTGCCCATGAGCGCCAGGACGAAGCCGTCGGCGGGAATGGGGGCGTCGCGGTATTGCTCGATCGAAACCACCCAGCCGCGGTGCGCGGTGATCGCAAGATCGGCCCGGAACCCGAGGGCCGGGCCGCGGTCGCGCGTATAGATGAAGGCGCCGGTCGCGGCCGTCGGAGTTTGGTTGAGATTGTAGGCGTACCAGTTGTCCGGGTAACTCCCGTTGCCGTCGAGGGACCCCCGGATCTGCAGGCGGTCGCGCACCATCCGCATGCCGCCGTCGTCGAAGACGTCGAGCCGCGTGCCGAAATCGCCGAGGTGCAGGAGCCGCCCGTTGACGACGAGCGTGCCGTACGGCTCCCTCGTCTCGCCGGCGTACGCGGCGAAGAAGGTGCCGTTGATGGCGCAGGCCGCGCCGGCGGACTGCGCGATCGAGGCGAGCCACGCGTTGTCGCCGAGCCGGCTGCCGGCGAGCGCCACGCCGAGGCGGTAGCGTGAGCGCGGCGCGCGGACGACGATCGCGGACAGCGCCCGGCCGCCGACGGTGACGGTCGTGTGGTCAAAGGGCGCGGGGACCGCCGGAGCAGCGGCCGGCAGGGCGGCAGCGATCGCGATCGTCAGTGCGACGGCGGTCCAGCCGGCCGCCAAGAACTGGAAGCCCCGAATTGTGCGCTCCCCCCGTTCCTTTACCGCCTAGCCAGATCTCGTTATGCCCGCGTCGGTCTTCCGCCGGCCGGCGGGCACGATCACGACTCTCTAACGCGCGCCGCCGTGACCGCGTCCGCCAGCGAATCGAAGATCGGCAGCACCGAAGCGACGTCCATCGCCGCGAGCGCCCGACGCAGCGGCGCCTCCGGCCCGACGACCAGCAGCAGTAGACACCGCATCGTGGCGAGCCGCTGGCCCATCTGCA
The DNA here is from genome assembly GCA_035934535.1 of bacterium. GTDB lineage: Bacteria > Sysuimicrobiota > Sysuimicrobiia > Sysuimicrobiales > Segetimicrobiaceae > DASSJF01. The sequence goes on along the minus strand of DASYXS010000091.1, from coordinate 109,476 downwards.
GCAGCGCCCGCAGACCCTGACTGTCCAGGTAGCGCACCGGCGTCAGCGACAGCACCACCGCACCGCGCCGGGCCTGCGCGCAGGCGTCCTGGAGCATCGCTTTGAAACGCGCGACGTTCTCGAGATCCACGTCGCCGGCAAGCTCGACCACCGGCACGTTGTCCACGACGCGCGTCCTCCAATTCTGCCAGTCCCCGGCGGTCCGGCCCGATCGGGACGCGCCTCCTACACGACGCACGACGGGCGCCGGTGGTTCCGTGGAAGGGGCCTCCGCGGGCGAGGACGCGGCGCCGGGCGCGCCCGCCGCCTTGGCCGGCAGCGGGACCGCGAACCTGACCGTCGTGCCCGCCGGCGTCGTGACGATGTCCACTTCGTCGGCGAGGGCGCGGATCAGATCGAGGCCGCGGCCGCCCGTGTTGTGGGAGCGCTCCGGCCGCCATCTGCCGCGGTCGTGGATCTCGACGCGCAGCATGCCCTCCCGCGGCGCGGCGCGCAGGACCACCGTCCCAGGGGATGCGGCGTAGGCATGCTCGATCGCGTTGTTGACGGCCTCGCCGGACGCGATCATCAGCGCGGAGACGGTCTCTTCTTCGAGGTGGAGCCCGCGGCTCAACTGCCGCAGCGCGTGCCGCATCAGCCGGAGGCTCGACGGCTGGGCCGGCAGCGTAATGTCCAGCCGGTCCACCGGATGCGGGTCCACCGCAAGGGTCACGATCGCAATATCGTCGGGCGCCGCCTCGCCCACCATGCGCGAGAGGATCGTGCGGGCCGCGTCGGGCGAGCGCTCCTGGGCCTCGCGCGCGACCGCATCGAGCAACGCCGTCTGCCCGCGGGCCGGGTCGCGCGTCGACTCGATCAACCCGTCGGTGTGCAGCACGAGCAGCGCCCCGAGAGGCAATTCGACCGTCCAGGAAGGCGCCGCCGGCGCGTCCAGGAAGCCCAGCGGGAGGCCGCCGGACGGCAGAAGGCGCACGCCGAGCGCATTCGCGACGATCGGCGCGGGATGTCCGGCCGTCGCGTACGCGAACGCGCCGGCCACGGGATCGAAGATCCCAAAGATCGCCGTGGTCATGCCTTCGTGCTCGTGGCTCAGCCGGATCACCTGGCTCGCGATCGCGAGGACCTCGGCCGGCGGATGTCCCTCCAAGGCCGTGGCCCGGACCGCCTGACGCACCTGCCCCATCACGACCGCGGCCTCGACGCCGCGGCCCACCACGTCGCCGATCGCCAGCGCGACGCGCCCGTCGGGGAGCCTGAAGACATCGTACCAATCGCCGCCGATGTCCGGCTCCCGGGCGCTCGGCGCGTAGACGGCGCGAAGCCGCAGCCCGGGGATTTCGGGCATCCCCGCCGGCAGCAGCGCGCGCTGAAGCGTCGCCGCAGTCTGGTGCTCGTGGGCGTAGAGGCGTGCGCGCTCGAACGCCTGGGCGCACTGCCTGCCGAGCGTCGGCAGAAAATCCGCGTCGTCGCCGTCCAGCCGGCGCGGCGGCGCGAAGTGCAGCGAGAGCACGCCGGTCACCCTGGTCTCCAGCATCAGCGGCACCACGGCGCCGGTTCGCGCCCGGGTCCCATCCGGCAGCCCGTCGTGATCGCCGCGGTGGCCTTCCGTCTCCATGCCCACGTCGTGCCACACCGCCGTGCCGGTCCTCACCGCGTCGTCGAGATGCCGGTCCTGTCCGGGCGCCGCGCGGCGCCACCGCTCTACGAACTCGTCCGCATATCCCATCGCCGCGATCAGCTCGAAGGTTCCATCCTGGGTCGTCAGCCACAGCGCGGCGGCCGCGGCGCGCAAGCCGGCGGTCGCATGCGTCACGACGGCGTGGGCAACCTGGCCCGGCGTCACGGCGCCCGAGAGCGCGGCCGTCACGTCGATGAGCAGCTGCTGGCGCTGTTCGAGCCGCAGCCGGCTCGAGATGTCGCGCGCAATCGTGGACGCGGCGATGATGCGCCCGGCGCCGTCTCGGATCGGGGAGATCGTCACTGCCACGTCGACGCGGCTGCCGTCTTTTCGCACACGGACCGTCTCGAGGCGCGAGACCGTCTCGCCCTGACGGAGGCGCGCCATGATCGCCGGAATCTCATCGGGCCGCTCCGGCGGCACAAGCGTCGCCACCGGCCGCCCGACGATCTCCTCCGCGCCGTATCCGTACAGCCGCTCCGCGCCGAGATTCCAGGACAGGATCACGGCATCCATGCTCTTGCTGAAGATCGCGTCGTCGGAGGACTCCACGATGGCCGCGAGATGGGCCGTCCCGTACGCGATGCCCCGGCGCAGCTGCTCGGCTTCGCGCGCACGCGCGAAGCCTTCGGCGGCGCCGAACGCGGTGACGGCAAACAGCGCCAGGGTCGGCAGCGTCCCTTGCACGGCCGGCCATGAATCCGCCGGCGGCAGCAGATAGGCCCAGACCGCCACGGTCGCCAGCAGCGCGGTCCACAGGCCCACCCCGCGGCCGGCCCGATAGGCGAGCGCGGCGACGGGCGGGATGAACAGGAACAGGCCGGGCGCCATGATCGTCTGTGAACGCACCGAGACCGAGCGCAACGCCACGCCGAGAAGCGTGACGACGGCCACGAGCGCGACCGCGAGCACCGTCTCGGCCGAAATGAGAACGAGGCGGCGCGGAGGCGCCGCCGGCGCGACGACCCCGCCCGGCAGGCGGCCGGGGCGACCGTTTTCGACCGACGATTCTGGAGCCACGGATCCCAACGAATATCTACCCGGCTTGGAGGGGCGGCCAACGTCCGCCGGGGGCGAGGAACTGCTCGACGGCGCGCCGAACCGTGGCCTGCTGGGTGCGGCACGCCCTGCTCCATCGTGCTCCACCGCGACATATTCCGGCACAGGGAGGCAGATGCCCGTGCGCATGCTTCGGGTAATGGCCGCCGCGGCCTTGGTCTTCGGCTTGTCCTCCGCAATGTCACCCACCGGCGCGGCCGGGTTCAAGCAGGTGATCAGCTTCGGCGTCAATCGCGCCGCGGACGACCTCGATCCCGTGACCCAGGACGCCAACCCGAACATCTGGGCGTACATGCAGATTTACCAGCAATTGGTGCGGGTGAACGCGGCGGGCGACGGGTTCGTGCCCGATCTCGCGACGAGCTGGAAGGTCTCGGCCGACGGGAAGATCTGGACGTTCAAGCTGCGGCCGGATGCCGTGTTCTCCACCGGCGAGCCGGTGACGTCGGCCGACGTGGTGTGGACGTTCCAGCGGGCGCACGACCTCAACGGCCCGTGGCAGTGGGCGCTCGAGCCGATGCAGGCGATCACCGCCCTCGACGCCCACACCGTCGCGATCACGCTGAAAGAGCCGTTTGCGCCGTTCCTGTCCGACGCGTCGCTCTTCTCCAACAGCATCGGCTCGGTGAAGGCGTTCAAGTCCGCGTCGCACGAGGAGATCTCGAACCACCCGATCGGCTCCGGTCCTTACATGCTGGTGGACTGGAAGAAGGGCGAGCAGCTGACGATGCGGGCGAACCCGCACTACTACACGCGGGGCCTGCCGCGGACGCCGGAGCTGCGGATCATTTACATTCCCGACGACAACACGCGCACCATCGCCCTGCAGTCGGGGCGCGTCGATGGGATCGACTATCCGCCGTTCTCGCTGCTCGCGGCGCTGCGCAACGATCCGCGGATCGAGGTTCAGCTCAATCCATCGACCGCGGTCCAGCACGTTCTCCTGAACGTCACGAAGGCGCCGCTCAACAACGTCAAACTGCGGCAGGCGCTCTCGTACGCGACCGACCGCGCCGGCATCGTGAAGGCCGTCCTGTACGGGAACGGCACGCCGGCGACGTCCTTCCTGCCGATCACGACGCCGTTCTTCGACAAAGGGCTGAAAGCGTATACCCTGGACCTCAACAAGGCGCAGTCGCTGCTCAAGGAATCCGGGGTGAGCGGTCCCGTCACGCTGCGCGCGATGGTGCAGTCCGGCAACGCCGACGCGCAGACCGCGACGACGCTGCTGAAGGCGATGTGGTCCAAGATCGGCGTGAATTTGGAGATCGAGCCGCTCGACCGCGCCGCCGCGACGCAGCGTATGCGCAACCTCGACTACCAGGTCTACGTCGGTGGATGGACGAACGACGTGCCCGACCCGTCCGAACTGGCGGCGTACGAGTTCGACTACGTCACGGCCAAGTCGTACCACACCGGCTATCAGTCGGCCGCGATGACCGCGCTGATCAAACAGGGCGAGCGGGAGCTGGACACGGCGAAGCGGCGCCAGATCTACTACAAGATGCAGGAACTGGCGATCGCCGACGCGCCGCTCATCTGGCTCTACTACGCGCCGTACACGGACGCGCTCAACAAGAATATGAAGGGGTTCGTCCAGCTGGCCACCGGGCCCTGGATCTTCACGAACGTCGCCGTGGCGCAGTAGCGGGCCGGCCCGGGCTTCCAGACAGCCGCGCCCCGGAAGCGGTCGCATGCTGCGCTACACGCTCGGGCGGATCGGTCAGATGGTGCCGATCGCGGTGTTCGTCACCGTCCTGATCTTCTTGCTGATCAAGCTGGTGCCGGGCGACCCCGCCTCCGCCATTCTCGGCGACCGGGCGACCGATGCCTCGGTGCGGGCCCTGCGGCATCAGTGGGGGCTCGACCGCCCGATCTGGGAGCAGTACGCGCTGTACATGCGCAACCTTGCGACGGGCAATCTCGGCCAGTCGCTGCGGTATCAGACGCCGGTGACGGCGATGCTGCCGCGCCGGACGGGCGTCACGTTCTTCCTGATCATCTACAGTCTGCTGCTCTCGGTGCTCATCGCGGTGCCGCTGGCGCTCCTGGCGGCGCTCTACCGCAACCGCTGGCCGGATCACGTCATCCGCTCGTTCATGGCGCTGCCGCTCGCCTCCCCGCCCTTCTGGATCGGGATCCTGCTGCTGATCGTCTTCGCGTTGAAGCTGCGGTGGCTGCCGGCCGAGGGCTACGGTGAGGGATTCACAGACCACCTGCAGCATCTCTTCCTGCCGGCCCTCACGCTGTCGTATGCGTTTGCCTCGGTGTTGAGCCGCAACCTGCGCTCCTCGTTGATCGACGTCCTCACGACGACGTACACGGACTTCGCGCGGGCGAAGGGGCTGCGCGGCCGCACCGTGCTCTTCGGCCACGTGCTGCGCGCCGCGATGCTGCCGATCGTCACGCTGGTCGGCGTGCGGCTGTCGTACGCCATCGGCGGCTCCGTCGTGATCGAGACCGTGTTCGCCATTCCGGGACTCGGCTCGTGGATGGTCGATTCGATCCTCTCGCGCGACTACGTGGTCGTGCAGACGCTGACGCTGATGTTCGCGCTCGGCACGATGCTGATCAATCTGACCACGGACCTTGTCTACCCGCTCTTCGACCCGCGGGTGCGCGTCGGATGAGGGCGCGACCGTGAGCGCGGACGCACGCGCGACCGCGGCGGTCGGGACGCTCGGCGCGGCCCACCCGCGCCTCCGGCCGCCGCTCGGGATCGTCGCCGGGGGCCTCATGCTGCTCGCGCTGACCGGCGCCACCGTCCTCGCCCCGGTGCTGCTGCCGACCGATCCGAATGCGCAGGACCTCAACACGATGCTGCAGCCGCCGTCGGCGGCGCATCCGTTCGGGACCGACAACTACGGCCGCGACGTGCTGACCCGTGTCCTTTACGGCGCGGGCATCGACCTGCGCATCGGCGTGCTCGCGGTCGTCTTTCCGTTCATCTTCGGCTCGCTGGCCGGGGCCGTCGCCGGCTACGCCGGCGGGTGGGCCGACACGCTGGTCATGCGCGCGGTTGACGTCATCACCGCCGTGCCGTTCATGGTGCTCGTCATCGCCATCGTCGCCTTCCTGGGTCCGGGCGAGACGAACATCCTGGTCGCGATCGGCGCCGTGGATTGGATCATCTTTGCCCGCCTGGTCCGCGGCGAAGTGCTGCGCGAGAAGAACCTCGAGTACGTCGCCGCGCTGCGCGCGTTCGGCTTCGGGCGGTGGCGCATCATCTTCCGCCACATCCTGCCCAACGCGATCGCGCCGGCCGTGACGTTCCTCGCCTCGGACATCGTGCTCGTGATCCTCACCGCGTCCGCGCTCGGCTTCCTCGGGCTCGGGCTGCGCCCTCCGGCGCCGGAGTGGGGGCTCATGATCGCGGAAGGCCGCACGTTCATGTACACGGCGTGGTGGGTCGCGACGATGCCCGGCTTCGCCTGCATGTTCGCCGGCATCGGCTTCATCCTCGTGGGCGACGGCCTCGCCGACCTGCTGCGCGTGCGCGGCCAGTGACCGAACCCGCCCTCGCGGTCGACAACCTCCGGCTCGAGATCCCCACCCGGCGCGGAGTCGTGGAAGCGGTGCGCGGGGTCAGTTTCTCCGTGCTGCCGGGCGAGACGTTCGCGCTCGTTGGGGAGTCGGGATCGGGCAAGACCATGACCTGCCGCGCGATCTTGAGACTGCTGCACCCGCCGGCGCGGATCACGGGCGGCGCGGTCCGGTTCGAGGGGCGCGATCTGCTCCGCCTCTCCGAGCGCGAACTGGAGGACGTCCGCGGACGGGGCATCGCGATGGTGTTCCAGGACCCGATGACGGCGCTCAACCCCGTGCTCACGATCGAGCGGCAGATCGGCGAAGCGCTCACGGACGCGCCGGCCGACCGCGGCGAACGGCGCCGCCGGATCGTCACCCTGCTGCGCCAGGTCGGCATCCCGGACGCCGAGCGCCGGCTGCGCGCGTATCCGCACCAGCTCTCCGGCGGCCAGCGGCAGCGCGTCATGCTGGCCGTCGTGCTCGCGCGCCGTCCCGCCGTCCTGCTCGCGGACGAGCCGACGACCGCGCTCGACGTGACGATCCAGGCACAGATTCTGCGCCTGCTCGCCTCGCTGCAGCAGCAGTTGGGAATGGCGCTCGTCCTCGTCACGCACGACCTCGGCGTGGTCCGCCAGGTGGTGCACCGCGTGGCCGTGATGTACGCGGGGCAGATCGTGGAGACGGCGCCCACCGCGGAGTTGTTCGCCCACCCGCGCCATCCGTACACGGCGGGCCTGATCGCGTCCGTGCCGAGCATGGATCGGGAACGGCCGCTCGTCCCGATTTCCGGCGCGCCGCCGGACCTCGTGGGGCTCGGGGAGGGGTGCGCCTTCGCGCCGCGGTGTCCGCTCGCCGCCGCGGAGTGCCGGCGCGGCGAGATCGCGATGCGCGACGTCGGGCCGGGGCGCCTCAGCCGGTGCTTGAAAGCGGAGATGGTTGGAGCGCCCGTTGCCGTCTGAGCCCCGAGACGGGACTAGCCGGCGGGATGCGCCGGCGTCGCCGCTGCTGCGCGTCCGCGATCTCGTCAAGCACTTCCCGCTGCCTCGGTCCGTGCTGGACGTCGTGGCCGGGCGGCCGCCCGAAGCGGTGCGCGCGGTCGACGGGGTGTCCTTCGACCTCCCCCGGGGGACGACGCTCGGCCTGGTCGGAGAATCCGGCTGCGGCAAGAGCACCCTCGGGCGCTGCCTGCTGCGCCTCTACCAACCGGACAGCGGCGCGGTGTGGTACGGCGACGCCGACCTCGTCCGCCTCGACGAGCACGGGCTCGCGCCGTTCCGGCGCCGGATGCAGGTGGTGATGCAGGACCCCTATTCGTCGCTCGACCCGCGGCAGACCGTCGGCAGCGCCCTCACCGAAGTCCTGACGGTGCACGGGGTCGGCACGCCGGCGGACCGGCCGTCGCGCGTCGCCGCGCTCCTGGCGCTCGTGGGTCTCGGCGCGGCCGACGCCCACAAGTATCCCGGGGAGTTCTCCGGCGGCCAACGGCAGCGCGTCAGCATCGCGCGCGCGCTCGCGGTCGGCCCGGAACTGCTGGTCGCGGACGAGCCCGTCTCCGCCCTCGACGTATCGATCCAGGCGCAGATCCTGCACCTGCTGCTCGACCTGCGCGCCTCGCTCGGCCTGACGATGATCTTCATCTCCCACGATCTGCGCGTCGTGCGGTATCTCAGCGATCAGGTGGCCGTCATGTACCTCGGCAAGATCGTCGAGCAGGCGCCCGCGGCCGCGCTGTTCGCCCGGCCGCTGCACCCCTACACGCTCGCGCTGCTGTCGGCGATTCCGGAGGTGGAGGCGCCGTCCCGCCAAAGCATCGAGATCGAGGGGGAGCCGCCGAGCGCGGTGCACGTGCCGGAGGGATGCCGGTTTCATCCGCGGTGCCCGTGGCGCACGGAGCGCTGCCTGCGCGAAGCGCCGGCGCTGCGCGCGCTCGAGCCCGGCCATTTCGTGGCCTGCCACGAGGCTGAGCGACACGCCGAGGCCGTGCTGCCGGTCTAGACTTGCGGGCCTGTGCTACAATCGTCTGTACCATGTTGACCGAATCCAGCGCCGGGACGACGCGCCACTGCGACACCTGCGGCGCGGCACGCGAGCCGTTCTTCGACAGTCCGTGTGAAGATCCGGTCGCCTGGCTCTGTCCGGCGTGCCGGACGGTCGAAACGGAAGTCCCCCGCACCTCGCTCTCACCGGAGGCGCGGCGCGAACTCGGCGCACTGGAAGCGTTCATGCAGGCCGGGGCGCCCCCTCCGGCCGTTCCCGCGGCGGCGCAGCCCGCGGCCGCCTCAGTTTCACCGCGGCCGGGAGCGGAGCGGACGGCGGGTCCCGAGCGGGCGCGCGAGCGCGCCCGACAGGCCGCGTCCGGCTCCCGTGAACTCCCCGTCGACATCCGGAAGATCGCCGGGCAGCTCGGATTTCCGGTGCAGGAACGGGCGCTGCCGCCGGGCCAGCGCGGCACGATCGGACGCGACGGCGGCCGCGTCGTGATCGCGGTCTCCTCACGCGGCGGATACACCGACGCGGAGCTCCGCTGGATCGTCGCCGAGGAGCTCGGCCACGCGGCGCTCGGGCACACCGCCCTGGTCGCCAGCAGCGCGCCCGGGGCAGGGCCGGCGATCGCCGAGCCGCGGCGGCGCGAGGAAGAGCGCGAGGCGCGGGCCTTCGCGGCCGAGATCTTGATGCCGGAAGAGAAGATCCGCGCGCGCTTCGCCGAGCTCGCGCCGCGCATCGACCAGACGCTCGGCATGCGCCAGCGGGAGACCGAAACCGACGACGTGGTGCACCTGCTCGCGCGGATGTTCGGCGTCACGCCGACCGCGCTGCGCCGCAGACTCGAGGAGCTCGGCCTGCTGCGCTGATTGGCCCGGCTCGAGTGGTATGGTTGCCGGCCCAGAAGACGGCCGGCAGGGGCGAACATCGATCAGAGCGGCGGCGGGCCGGAACGTTCCGGCCCGCCGCGTGTTACCAACCCCTTCGTGAACTCGTCGAAACGACGGAGCTACCGAGCGTCGCCCGTCACGCCGCGCGTAGGCGCAGGAGCCGCAGCCACGCCGCGTGCAGCGCATGCAGCGCCGCCTGCAGCTGCGTGTCCTGCCCCCGCTCCATGTCCGCCACCGTAAGCGTCACCGGCACCTCGGGGGTGATCCCGACCGCCTCGACCGCGGTGTTGTTGGGCGTCTGAATGCGCTCGACCGTCACCGACATCCCGCCTTCCGGCAGCGGGACGGTGACCGAGCCGCCCAGGGCGCCCGCGGTCTTCTCGCCGATGATCGTTCCGCGGTGATAGTCCTTGAAGGCGCCGGCGAGGATCTCCGAGGCCGACGCGGACTGACCGTCGATCAGCACGACGAGCGGCGTCTTGACGAGCGGCGACGTGCCGCTCGCGCGCAGCACGCTCGGCTGCTGACCGCGCTCCGTGATGCGCGCCAGCACCGTCCGGGTCGGCAGGAAGATTCCGCCCACGCTGGCCGCTTCCACGATCAGTCCGCCGGGGTTGCCGCGCAGGTCCAGAATCGCGGACTTGATCTGCCCATCATGCTCCAAGGTGGTAATCGACTGGCGGAGACTCCGCCCGGCCCCCTGCGAGAACCCAAAGACCTTGAGGTAGGCGACGCCCGGCGATGCGAACCGCGCCTCGACCGGCGGCACCCGGATCGCGGCGCGGACGACGGAGATCGGCATCGTCCGGCCCGCGCGCTGGACCACGAGGGACGCGGTGGATCCGGACGGACCGCGGATCATCTGGCTGGCGTCGACGACGTTCACGTCCTTCAGCGGCTTGCCGTCGACTTCCATGATGCGGTCGAACCGGTGGACCCCCGCGGCGGCGGCCGGCGATCCGGGGAACACGTCCTCGACGAAGATCCACGCGGCGCCGGCCGCGTCCTTCCGCGAGACGATCGTGACGCCGATCCCGGTGAAGCCCGGGTTGCCGGAGATCTGGCGCCGGCTCTCGCGAAGCGCGGCGGGGTCGAGGAAGAACGTGTGGCTGTCGCGCAGCGACGCGAGCATGCCCGCGGTCGCCGTGTAGGCGAGCTCGGTCTCCTGCATCACGCCGGTCTGCGCCGCCTTGGCGAACTCCGACGAGAACTGTGATGCGGCGTCGGACCCCGGCGTGGTGGCGGGGATGTCCGGCAGCGCGTCCGCGCCGAGGTTCGCGGCCTTTCGCAGGACCGCGATCGCCGCGTTGAGCAGGGACACCGGCTGCACCTGGTCGACGTAATCTTCCTGCAGAACGCGGATGGCCGCGAGCACGAGCGACGCGTCGGCGGCGGAGGCGTGTTGGGTCTGGGTGAACGGCGCGATGAGCAGAGCGGCCACAAGCAGGCCCGCCAAAAACGGCCGCAGCGGCGAACGGTGGGACGGTTTCATGGACAAACTCCTTCCATTATTGGCGCGCCGGGCGCGCAAGCAAAGCGAGATCACTTATTGACTTGCCCATCTTACCATAGCGATAAACCGCGCAAGAAGTTCCACGATTCCGGCCCGCGCGTCCGGTAGTCCGCCGGCGCGGCGCCGCCGGATCCTACCGCTCGGGATAGGTGGGCGGCACCAGCGCGGCGTGCACCATGCGGGTCAGCGACGTGATGTCGAACACCGGCAGCCCGGTAGCCTGACGGATCGCCGCCGCATACGGCGGCATATTCGTGCACTCGAGGACGATCGCCCCGACCTCGGGATGGCGTTCGATCAGGTCGCGCGCCACCTCGAGGTGTTCCCGGCGCGCGGCCTCGACGTCGAGCTCGAGCTCGTTGTCGAGCAGTACCGGGGTGAAGGCGTGACCCGTCTCGAGACCGGCGACCACGACGGGCACTTCTTCCGTGATGCCCATCTCGGCGAGGTGCCGGGGACCGAGCGCGCCGCTGTCGACGGTGAGTATGCCCACGGCACGGTCGGGCCCCAGCATGCGGGCCACCATCGGCACCATCATCAACGCCGAGGTAAACACCGGGATGCGCACGGCCTCGGCCAGCTGCCGCTGGAACATCGACAGAAAGCCGCACGCCGTCGTGACGGCCAGCACGCCCGCGGCCTCGAGCGCGCGCGCCCCCTCGATGAAGCCGTCGAGCAGCGCCGGGTCCGCCTCGCGGATGACGCGCGACGGAAAGGCCTGCCGCACGCGATGATACAGGACCGGGAAGGGAAACGTGCCGGCATTGCCGATGTCGCCGGGGATGCGGGGGAACACCGTGTCGAGCATTAGAACGCCGATCGCGTGACCGTAAACGTTGCGGCCGCCCCGGACCATGGCGCGTCTACTTCGAAGGTCCGGAGAGGATTCCCTGTAGCCGGCCGTTCCGGTTACATGGTTGCCGGCCGCGGACGTCCCGGCGTGCGCCGTGGGCCGCCGGACGCGAGCATCACCATCGCAAACACCGCCGGACGCGCGGCGCCGCCCCCCTCGGCCACGCCGTCACGCACCGCGGCGAACCGGGTGAACCACCACGCGGTCCCGCCGCCCGTGCGCACCTCTTCGACGCCGTGGTGTGCCAGGCCGGTGCGGTGCGTCGCGAACAGCCGGGAGTCCGGCGTCCAGACCGCGGCGGCATCGGTCCCGAGCGCAAGCGCCGGGGGAAATCGGCCGGACGACGACGCCCGCCACCCGATGCGCAGGGCGCCGTCCAGTTCGCGCCACAGGAGCGCGAAGCCGCGCCAGAGGCCGACGGACAGCCACTGCCGCGCCGTGAGCCGGAGCGGGGCCGCGAATCGCGCGGACAGATCGCGGAGCCCGTCCATCGTGAGATCGGTGCGCGCGGCAGCCGGGCGGAAGACCGCGGCGGGGAGGAGAAGGTCCGCCGCGGCGGCTTCGGCGAGCGCGCGGCGCGCCTCCCCCGCTGCGCCGGGCGGGAGCATCATCTCGCCGAGACCGAGCGCGACGGCGCCGTTCCACTGCGGCGTGTGGGGCGGCAGCCGGCGGTCAACCACGATCATCGTGCGCTGCGCCCGGCCGTCGGCCGTGGTGCGGTGCTCCACGCGAACCTGGCCCTCCTCCGGCGCGCCCGCGATGATCCCCGCGACCCCGCACTTCGCCGCGTACCGCTCCGGCGAAAACGGCGGCCGCCGCATCCCGGAGGCCCGCACGACCGCGGCGCATCTTTGGCTCACGTCGTAGCCCCAGCGCCGCCGCACGGCGTCGCGGGGATCGGCGGCGCTCTGCCGGCGGGAAGAAGCGCGGGCTGACATCGGCCGTGCCTTCGCGCGCGGCCGCGCCCCTCCCTCGTCCGGCGGCCGCCGCCGGGTGAAGCGGGTAGGCCGGCGGGGCCGGCGCGGTGAACCTTCGGGGCACGGCGTAGAACGACGCGGAGGCCTCTGATGCGCGGCACGATCGCGGCATTCTGGCTGGGCGCGCTCGCGGCGGCGGTGTTGTTCGCCGCGACGGGCGGGACCACACTCGACATCCGCGTCACCGGGACCGAGCCTGGCCGGGCACAATTGGAGCAGGATGTCGATCAGGGGACGCTGGCCGGGCTGCTCACGCCGTCCGCCCCGGCGATCGCGGTCCTTCATATAAGGAAGCGGACGTGGGGCATCGTCACGACCTATTCCGAGACGCTCGCCGCCCCCGGCGCCCTCGCGGCCGGCGCCCCGGACGTGCGGGTGCTCCTGACCGTCCCGGGCGCGGTCACGGTCACGAACGCCGCCGGCCGCGAGGGCCGGGCACTCGTCTGGACGGGCCTGCCGGGGCCGGAACCGGCCTGGGCGGAAGCGCGCGCCGTGAACTGGTCCGCCGCCATCGTGGCGGTCGTCGCGCTGGCGGTCTCGCTCTGGGCGGCTTCAGTTACATGGTTGCCGGCGCGCTTTGGCTAGCGCCGCAGGCCCAGGGTCGGCCGGCGCGAGGAAAGGCCGGATGACGCCCGCGAACGTATAACCGTCATGCGACCATTCATCCGCATCAGTGACCTGATCTACGACACCTTCATCCTCATCCGGAACGCGCTCGTGTCGCTCTTCGGTCCGCGGCCGGCATACGTGCTCTTGGAATTGAGCGGCCCGTATCCCGACCATCGGACGCGCGACCCCTGGTGGGTGCGGCAGCCGCAGACGATCGAGGACGTGCGCCGGCAGCTCGCGGTGATCCGCGCGGACCGGCGGGCCGCCGGCGTCGTGATCACGATCGGGGACCTGCCCGCCGGCCTCGCGTCGGTGCAAAACCTCCGGAACACTTTCGCCGAGTACCGCGCCCGCGGCGGCCGCATCATCGCCTACCTGCCGCAGGCCACGACGCGCCAGTACTACCTCGCGAGCGTGGCCGACGCGATCATCATGCCCGAGAGCGGAACGCTCGAGCTCGGCGGAGCCGTCCTCGAGGTCACGTTCTTCGGCGAAGCCCTCGAGCGCGCCGGCGTCGCCGGGGAGTTCGAACAGATCGCCGAGTACAAGTCCGCCGTGGAGCCGTTCACGCGGCGCGGAATGTCGGAGCCGATGCGCGAGCAGATGAACGCGATCCTCGATTCGGTGTACGACGACCTGACCGGCGAGGTCGCCGCGGCGCGGCGCCTCGACCCGGCGGCGGTCCGGAGCGCGATCGACCGGTCCCCGCTCTCGGCCGAGGAAGGACGGCGGGCCGGCCTCGTGGACGCGCTCATGTACGAGGACGAGCTGCCCGCGTATCTCGCGGCGGGCCGCAGGCCGCCCGCGATCGTCCCCTGGCGCCTGGCGCGCCGGCGCCTTCGCGCGCCGTTCCGGTGGCGCATGCCCGGCCGCGCGGTCGCCGTCATCGCCGTGCGGGGATCGATCCAGATGGGCGAGAGCCGGCCGCGGCCGCCCATCCCGCTGCCGCTGGCGCGCGGTGAGGCGAGCGGGCACGCGTCGCTGATCCGGGCCATCCGCTCGGTCGAGCGCAATCCCCTGTTTGGAGCGATCGTACTGTCGATCGACTCGCCGGGCGGCTCCGCCCTCGCCTCGGATCTCATCTGGCGGGCCGTCGTGCAGGCCAACCGGACCAAACCGGTGGTCGCCTTTTTCGGCAACGTCGCGGCCTCGGGCGGCTACTACGTCGCGGCCGGCGCGCGGCGGATCGTCGCGCAGGCCGGTACCCTGACCGGATCGATCGGGGTGATCTCCGGCAAGTTCACGATCCAGCAGTTGGCCGGCCGCGCCGGCGTGCATCAGGAGGTCCTGACGCGCGGGGAGGCCGCGGCGATGACCTCGCCGTTCCGGCCGTTCTCCCCGGAGCAGCGCCGGCGCCTGCGCGCGCAGGCCGAGGAGATCTATGGGCGGTTCGTCGACCGCGTCGCCGAGGGCCGCCGGCTGCCGCGCGAACATGTGCACGCGGTCGCGCGCGGGCGCGTGTGGACGGGGCGCCAGGCGATGCAGCACCGGCTTGTCGACCGGCTCGGCGATTTCTACACCGCCATCGACACGGCGAAGGAATTGATGGGCCTCGCGCCGTCCCGCGTCGTGCCCGTCTTCATCGTCCGCCCGCCGCGCGCGGTGACGATCGGCCGCCGCTCGGCCCTCGGGATACTGGACACCGCGGCGATGCTCTTCCGCGAAGGCGTGCTTGCGCTGATGCCGTGGGAGATCCACCTGCGATGACCATGCTGCGCGTCACGGTGCTCGCCAGCGGCAGCGCCGGCAACGCGCTGCTGCTCGAGTGCGGCATGGACCGCGTGCTGGTGGATGCCGGGATCTCGCTCGACGCGCTCGAGCGCGCGCTGGACCGCCTGGGGCTCCTGCCCGGCGACGTGCACGGGGTGGTGCTGACGCACGAGCACGACGACCACGCGCGCGGCGCCGGGCCCCTCTCCCGCGCCGCCGGCGTGCGGGTGTACGCGACGGCGGCCACGGCGGCCGCCGCGGCCCAGACCCTCGCCGGCGCCGACGTGCAGCCGTTCGCGCCCGGCACCCCCTTCGCCGTCGGGCCCTTCGAGATCACCGCGTTCCCGGTCCCGCACGACGCGGTCGAGCCGGTGGGGCTCGCGATCGCGGCGGCCGGGCGGCGCGTCGTCATTGCGACCGATCTCGGCGCGGCGGACGCGATCCTCGACCGGTACCTCGCCGAGACCGATCTCGCCGTCCTCGAGAGCAACTACGACCTCGGGCTGCTGCACATCAGCGCCTACCCCTGGTTTCTCAAGAACCGCATCCTCGGCGGACGCGGCCATTTGAGCAACGACGACGCGGCGCGGGCGCTCGCGCGCACCGCGGCCGTCGCGCGTGCCGCCGGCCGCCGCCGCGGCGTGTGCCTGGTTCATCTGAGCGACACGAACAACCTCGCTCCGCTGGCGCGCGACACAGTGCGCGCGGCGATCGAGGCGGCGGCCCCACCGCCCGCGGCCGGCGGGAACGGGTCGCCGGGAGACGCCGGCGGGCCGCCGCTGCTGGCCGTGCGGCCCAACGGCTGGACGGCGCCGCTGCTCGTCGACTGGTGAGGCGGCCGGCAGTCCGCTCATCAAAGCCGGCACTGGAGGGAACCGGATGCGGACGATCGTCATCACCGCGGGCAAGATCCGCGGGACCGCTGCGCTCGGATCGGGCCGGACGGCGGACGCCATCTGGAACGCGCTCCCGCTCGAGGCGCGCGCCAGCACGTGGGGCGATGAAATCTATTTCTCCATCCCGGTCCAGTGCGAGCCGGAGTCGCCGCGCGAGGTCGTCGAGATGGGCGATCTCGGCTACTGGCCGCCGGGCAGCGCCTTCTGCATCTTCTTCGGCCCCACGCCGGCCAGCCAGGGCGGCGAGATCCGGCCGGCGAGTCCCGTCAACGTCTTTGGCCGCGTCGTCGGCGACGCGGCCGTGTTCAAGGCGGTGCGCTCCGGCACCACGGTGAAGATCGAGCGCGCGACGTGACGGCCCTGCGCATCGACGGTACCTTGTTCCGCGTCGCGGAAACGTCCGCGCTGCGGCGCGCCGCCGCGGAGATGCTCGCGCGCGCGGTCGAGGCCGTGGACGCGTACGCCGCGACGGCCCGGGCGATCGCGCTTACGGATACCGGCGTCAGGATCGGCGGACGGACCTATCCCCTCCGCGGGCACGCCAAGGTGATCGTCGTGGGCGCCGGCAAGGCGTCCGCCTCGATGGCGCGCGCGGCGGAGGATGCGCTGGGCCCGCGCCTGACGGCCGGCCTCGTCACGACCGCGCACGGACACCGCGACGGACCGCCGCGCATCGCCGTGAGAGAGGCCGCGCATCCGGTTCCCGACGCCGCCGGTGAAGCCGCGGCGCGCGAGATGCTCTCGCTCGTCCGCGGGCTCGGTCCCGACGATCTTGTGCTGTGCCTGCTCTCGGGCGGCGGGTCGGCCCTGCTGCCGCTGCCGCGCGCGGGCCTCTCGCTCGCGGACATGGCGGACACGACGAACCTCTTGCTTCGTTCCGGCGCCGACATCGTCGAGATGAACATGGTGCGGCGCCATCTTTCGGCAATCGCCGGCGGGCAGCTCGCCCGCGCCGCGGCGCCGGCGCGGGTAGCGACGCTCGCGATCTCCGACGTCGTCGGCTCGCCGCCCGAAGCGATGGCCTCCGGTCCGACGGTCCCGGATCCCTCGACGTTCGCCGACGCGCTCGCGGTGCTGGACCGGTACGGCATCGCGGCGCACGTCCCGGCCGCGGCGCGGGGCGTGCTCGAGCGGGGGTGCCTGGGCGCGATCCCCGACACGCCCAAGCCCGGCGATGCCGCCTTTCCCGACGGGGCGATGACGGTCATCGCGGACAACCTCACCGCGGCCCGCGCCGCCGCGGAGGCGGCGCGGGCCGCGGGCTTTCACACGCTGCTGCTCACCACCTATCTCGAGGGCGAAGCGCGCCACGCCGGACGGGTCCTGGCCGGCATCGCCCGGCAGATCGCATCTACCGGCGAACCCGCGGCGCGGCCGGCCTGCGTGGTCTGCGGCGGCGAGACCACCGTCACCGTGACCGGCAACGGACGCGGCGGCCGCAACCAAGAACTGGCCCTCGCGGGGGCCGCGGCACTCGAGGATCTCCGCGATGCGCTGCTCGTCGGCTTCGCGACCGACGGCCGCGACGGACCGACCGACGCGGCGGGAGCGGCGGTCGACGGGACAACGGTCGCGCGCGCGCGGCGGGCGGGATTGGATCCCGCCCGCCACCTTCGAGACAACAACGCCTATCCGCTGCTCGACGCGATCGGCGACCTCATCCGCACCGGCCCCACCGGCACCAACGTCGCCGATCTCGTCCTGATCCTCTGCGGCCCCACGCACCGGTAGCGGCCGCGGCGCGGCCCGCGGAAGGGAATGGTTCACGCCTCCCTGAATCCGCCCGTGCCATGGCAATGCCCCCGGATCGAACCCACACGCAGCGCGCCAGTCCCAATGCCGTGTACGATCGGGCCCGCGCCGCCGGCGTTCGTCTCGTTCGCGTCGCCTACTGTGACAACGCCAACCTGATCCGTGCCAAGGCCGCGCCGCTCGACAGTCTCGACGGCATCCTGAAGTACGGCGTCGGGTTCACGGTCGCCCAGCAGGCGCTCCCCATGCTCGCGGACACGCCGCTGCCGGCGAGCGGCCTGAGCCCCATCGGGGAAGTGTGGCTCGTCCCGGACCCGGACACGTTCACGGTCCTTCCCTACAACCAGGGGGCCGCGATGATGCTCGGCGATTTTCAGACGGAGACGGGCGACCCGTGGGCCCACGACCCGCGCGCGTGTCTGCGGCGCGCCGTCGAGGCCGCGGCGGCGGAGGGCGTCGAGATCCAGGCGGCGTTTGAGCCCGAATTCTACCTGCTGCGGCCGGCGGCGGGCGGCGCCGGCGGCTACGAACCGGTCGATCGCACCAACTTCGCGATGACGATCGCGCACGACGCCGCGCACGAGGTGCTGCGCGATCTTGTCGACACGCTCAACACGATGGGGCTCGACGTCGCGCTGGTCTATCCGGAGTCGGGGCCGGGGCAGTTCGAAGTGTCGATCCGCCACGCCCAGGCGCTCGCCGCGGCGGACCGCCACCTCGTCCTGCGCGAGGGCGTGCGGGGCGTGGCCGGCCGGCACGGGCTCTCGGCGTCGTTCGCGCCGTCGCCGTTTGCCGGCAGCGCCGGCAGCGGCTGCCATCTGCACACGAGCCTGTGGCGGGACGGGCAGAACGCGATGTACGACGAACACGACCGGCTGCGCCTTTCGCCGCTCGCCTATTCGTGGATCGCCGGCGTGCTCGCGCACCTCCCGGCCCTCTGCGCGCTGGTCGCCCCGAGCGTCAATTCCTATGCGCGCCTCAGGCCCTACTCTTGGGCCGGCGCCTTCACCTGCTACGGCCCGGAGAACCGCGAGGCCGCGATCCGCGTGATCACTCCCCGGCGGGGCCCCGCGTCGTGCAACGTCGAGTTGAAGACGTGCGACGGCAGCGCCAATCCCTATCTCGCGCTCGCCGGCGTGATCGCGGCGGGCCTCGACGGCGTCCGCCGGAAACTCGCGCCGGGCGATCCGGTCGAGACCGATCCGGGGGCGCTCCCCGAGGCCGAACGGCGGCAGCGCGGCATCGTCCCGCTGCCGGCCACGCTCGCCGAGGCCGTCGAGGCGCTCGAGGGCGATTCGACCGTTCAGGAGATCCTCGGCGCGCCGCTCACGCGGTCGTATCTCGCCGTTCGCCGGGGCGAGTGGGACGCGCTGCGCGACCTGGACCCGGCGGACGTCGCCCGGCGCCACTTGTTCATCTACTGAGCCTGCTGAGCCTGCGGGGAACAGGAGGGCCGTCCGTGCCGCAGCGTCCCGCTCCGTTCGCCGGCATCCCACTGTACGACCATCACGCTCATTCGCTGCGGCGCGAACAGCCCGCCACGCCGGAGGCGTTCCGCGCGCACTTTACCGAAAGCGACGCGCCGGAGACGGTCGCGCGTCACGTCGGCTGGAGCCTCTTCTACCGGCGGTCGCTCGCCGACCTCGGCGGGTTCTTCGGCTGCGAGCCTCGGGAAGACGCGGTTCTCGCCGCGCGGGCGCGGCGGTCGTTTGATGACCTCACACGGGAGATGTTCGCCGACGCCGGTATCGGCGCGATCCTGATCGATCCCGGATTCCGGGCGGCCGACCACTACGAGCTCCCGGCGCTTCGCGGCCTGCTGCCGTGTCCCGCCGGCGAGTTGCTGCGCTTGGAGGTCCTGGCGGAGCGCCTGATTCCGGCCGCTGACGGCTGGCCCGATCTCCGCGAGCGGTTCGCCGCCGAAGTCCGCGCAGCGGTCCCGAACTTGAACGGCCTCAAGACGATCATCGCCTACCGCACGGGACTCGACGTGCGGGACTGGGACGCCGCCTCGCTCGCCGGGGCGTTCCGGGCGGCGCACCAGGCGGCGGCGCTGGGCCACACCCGCCTCGCCTCGAAGCCGCTGCTCGACAGCCTGCTGTGGACGGCGCTCGAGATCGCCGCGGAGCACCGGCTGCCGGTGCAAGTGCATACCGGCTTCGGCGACCGCGACCTCGACCTGCGGCTGGCGAATCCACTGTGGCTGCGGCCGGTATTCGAGCACCCGCCGTTTCGCGCGATCACCTTCGTGCTGCTGCACACCTACCCGTACGTCCGCGAAGCGGCGTGGCTCACCCACGTCTACCCCCACGTCGCGATGGACCTGTCGCTCACGGTGCCCTTTGCCGCGCACGCCGCGAGCGACGCGATCGTCGAGGCGCTCGGGCTTGCGCCGGCGTCCAAAGTGCTGCTGGCCACGGACGCCTTCTCGATTCCCGACCTGTTCTGGCTGGCGGGGCGGCGCGCGCGCGAAGCGCTCGATGTGGCGCTTGCGGCGATCGAAGCCCGGGGGTTCGCGGGACCGGACGACCGCGAGGTGATCGCGCGGCGGCTCTTGTGGGACAATGCCGTGGCGATCTACGGCGATCCACGCGTGGAGGAGTCCGGCGCGCAGCAGGCGCGGTGACGCGCCGGCCCCGGCCGTCAGGCCGGGGCCGCAGGCCGCAACAGCAGGTCGATCAGCAGCGCCGCGGTCCAGGAAAAGTCTCCGCCGCCCAGCCCCTCGCCGGTCGACGGGTGAAAGTACTCGCACCAGCCTCCACGTCGAACGAGATCGATGGTGGCATCGGCGAGTGACCGGGCCTCGGCGCTCAATCCCAAATCCGCGAGTCCGCGAATCACAAACCAATTGGTGTTGACCCACGCGGGCCCGCGCCAGTACCGCGCCGGCTCGTACTCCGGTTGGTCGGGCGGCACGGTGGGGAGGAGCCGGAGCCCCCGGCACCGATCCCGGTAGCGCCGGTACATCTCCGCGGCCTGCGCCGGCTCGACGAGGGTCGCGTAGAGCGCCCCGAGCCCCGCGATCGTCTGCGCCGCGATCGGCCGGCCGGCCCGGATGTCGAAGTCGAGAAACAGTCCCGCGCGCGCGTCCCACAGCAGCCGGTGATAGGTGTCGCGGAAGGCGCGCAGATCGTCCGCCGGCCAATCGGGCGCCCGTCCTAGTTCGGCGGCGAGACGGTTCAGGTCGAGGACCGCCCGGTACCAGATCGCGTTGAACAGGGAATCGTACACCGCGAACGGCGTCTCCGGAAGAAACGACGGCAGATCGTACCGGTGGCCCGCGATCAGCTCCACCAGGTAGAGGTAGAGATCGTAATCCGCGGCGCGGGGGCGCTCCGCGGCGGAGACGACGCCGGTGTCATGGCGCGCGTACGGCCGCGACGGACGGAGACCGGCCCGCGTTGCGAAGTCCCACCGCGGGCTGTTGTCGAGCCCGCTCTCCCACGGATGCACGAGCACGATCAGGGGACACCCGGGGACGGTCCGATGGTCCGAAAAGAAACGGAGCGCATCGCGCAGCGGTTCGTAGATGCGGGTCCACCATGCGTGACGAACGCGCACATCCGGCTGCGCGCGGCCGGCCCAGTACGCCGCCGTGGGCAGGACCGGCGGATGCGAGATCCCGCTCGTGAGCTCGCCCGCACGGCGCACGAGGGTACCGGGCCACCACTCGGGACCGGGGAAGTACCCGCCGGTCTGCGCATTGTAGTGAATGTGCGGCAGCATCCCGTTCGTCCACTGCCCCGCGAAGAGGGCGTCGACCTCGCGCTCCGCCCGCGGCCAGTCGAGGTAGGCTAGCGCGAGCGCGATAAACGCGCTGTCCCAGTTCCACTGATGCGGGTACAGCCGGGGGCTCGGCCGCGTGTACGGCCCCACGTCGTTGCGGCGCAGTACTTCGAGCGACGGTGCGACGAGATCCGGCGGCGCGGTCATAGCGGCCCTACACCGGGATCGCGTCGCCGGTCCGCGCGTCCATGAGCCGCACCCGCGACCCGTCGACCCGAACCCAGACCGGCTGTCCCGGATCCGCGTGAAAGTCCACGGAGACGGAGACTTTGAGGGCCTGCTCGCCGACTGCGGCGGTGAGCAGGCTTTGCGCCCCGAGCGGCTCCACCGCGACCACGACGGCGGCGAGGGTCCCCGGCTCCTCGCGAAGCGACACGGCGATGTGCTCGGGCCGGATCCCGGCCAGCACTGGGTCCGCCGCGTGCGCCGCGAGCCACGCCGCGGCCCGGTCGGGAAGTTCGAGGGACCGGCCGGACACGACCAGGGCGGCCCGGCCGCCCGCGGCCCGCGCGCGCCCTTCCAAAAAGTTCATCGGCGGGTTGCCCATGAACGCTCCCACCAACCGGTTGGCGGGCGCGTCGTAGACGCGCGACGGCGTGTCGTGCTGCACGATCCGGCCGCCGTACATGACGGCGATCCGCTGGCCGAGGCTCAGCGCCTCGACCTGGTCGTGGGTGACGTAGATCGTCGTCACGCCCAGCTCGCGGTGGATGCGCTTGAGCTCCGTGCGCATATGCAGCCGAAGCAGCGCGTCCAGGTTGCTGAGCGGCTCGTCCATCAAGAGAACGTCCGGCCGCATCACGATCGCCCGCGCCACCGCGACCCGCTGGCGCTGCCCGCCGGACAGCTGCGCGGGGTATCGGTCGAGCAGGTCTTGAATCTGCAGCAGGCCCGCGGCGTCCTGCGCGCGCCGGCGCTGCTCGTCACCCGGCACCCGCGCCATCCTGAGGCCGAACACGATGTTGTCGTAGACCCGGAGGTGCGGGAAGACCGCGTACGATTGAAACACCATCGCGATACGGCGCCGGCCCGGAGGCAGTCCGGTGACGTCGCGGCCGCCGATCGTGATCCCGCCCCGGTCCAACTCCTCGAGCCCGGCGACCGCGCGCAGCACCGTGGTCTTGCCGCACCCGGAGGGACCGAGCAGCACCAGAAACTCGCCGTCCTCGACGGTCAGAGAGACGTCGTCGATCGCCGTGACCTTGCCGTAGGTCTTGCGCAGGTGTTCGAGCCGGACCTGTGCCATCAGCGCAGCGCGACCCCCCACAGCGTCAGCAGGTAGCGGCGGATCAGCAGCATGATCACCAGCGCGGGGACGATCATGAAGAAACCGCCGGCGAACCGGAAGTCGAGCGGCGCGCCGCCGCCGCTGCCGATCACAGCGTTTAGGATGAGCGCGGGCAGCGTCCGATGGTCGACGGTCAGGATGGACGCGGCGAACACCTCGTTCCACGACGTGATGAACGTGAAGATCCCCGCCGCCGCCAGGCCGGGGAGCGCCATGGGCAGCGTGATGCGGACGACGGCCCCGAGCCGGTTGGTGCCGAGCGTCATCGCCGCCTCCTCCAGCTCGTAGGACACCGCGAGGAAGATACCCGTCACCATCGTCATCACGAAGGGCACGGCCAGCGCCGTATGCACCAGCGCGACCCCGACGAGCGTGTCGTACAGCCCCCACCGGATGAACGCGACGGCAAGCGGGACGGCGAGAATCGCGGCCGGGAACATTTTCGTCGCGAGGACGAGGAACTGCACCGCCTCCCGCCCGCGGAATCGGTACCGCGCCAGCGCGTACGCCGCGGGCGCCGAGATCAGGAACGCCAAGCCGATCGTCATGCCGGCCACCGCCAGGCTGTTCCAGGTAGACTGCACGACGTCGGCGGACTGCAGAAACGTGCCCAGCGTGCGGAGCGTGAACCGGGCGGGCCAGATCGCGCGCGGCCACGCATACAGCGCTTCCCGGGGCGTGAAGGCGGCGAGTGTGATCAGCAGGAGCGGGAACACGACCCATGCCGCGATGACCACCGCGGTGCTGTAGACGAGGAGGCGCCGCAGCGTCACGCGCGCACCTCCCCAGGCTGCGGCCGCAGGAGGCGCAGGTACGTCCAGGTGAACGCGCCGGACAAGAGGAGAATGAGGACGCCGTACGCGCTGGCGACACCGGGGTTGCGGTACAGCGAATACCAGAGGTAGGATTCGCCGGCCAGCACCGGCAGGAGGCGGCCGGTCAGCATCATCACCGGCGCGAACACCTCGAACGCGAGGATCGTCCGGATGATCAGCGCCGTCTGCAGGCTGCCGCGCAGCAGGGGCAGCGTGACCCACCGCAGCGTCTGCCAGGGTCCCGCCCCGAAGACCTGCGCCGACTCGACGTAGTCTTTCGGAATCAGCTGCAGACCGCTCAACAGGATCAGCATCACGATCGCGGTGGCCCGCCAGACTTCGGTGAGGACGACGGCGGCGAGAAGCCAGCCGGGCCGATCGTAGGTGAGGAACGGCCCCGGCTCGGTGATGCGGCCGGCGGCGAACAGCAGGGCGTTGAGATATCCGCGCTCCGTGAAGATCGACAGCCAAATGAGGCCCGCGGCGAGATCGGAGATGCCGATCGGCACCGCACACAGATACAGAAAGATCGCGTGGCCGGCGAAGCGGCTCTGCACAAGGAGCGCCATCGCAAGACCCAGCGCGATCTGCAGCGGGATCGCGATCGCCGTGATCACGAGCGTGTCTCGCACCGCGGGAACGAAGTGGAGATCCGACGTCATCCGCCCGGCGTGGTCGAGGGTGAACCGGCCGGTCGCGGGGTCGGTGACGCCGAGGAGAAACGCCTGCACCATCGGATACGCGACGAACACCCCGAGAAACACGAACGTGGGCAGCACCAGCAGGTACGGCGCCCACGCGGCGCGGCGCGATTTGACCACCCGTCCGCCCGCCGGAGACTCTAGTCGGGCTTACAGGGGGTACTCGCGGGATCCGGCGGCGGGCAGACCGCGTTCTGCGCCTGGTACAGCGCCGCCAGTTTGGCCGCCTGCGCGTTCAAGACGTCCTGGATGTTCTTCCCTTGGATCGCGATGAGCTGGAAGGCGTCCGTATAAATCGGGACAAACTCCGCGGTCCGTGCGCCCAATCCTATCGGCAGCAGCGCCGTGTGCGCGTCGGGCGCGCCGGCCTGCGCGGACACGCCGTCCGCCACGACCTTGACCCATCCCGACGCCACCGACTTGGCGGCCTCCGGCGACACCGGGAAGAATCCGTCGCCCTGCAGCGTCATGAGCTGCGTCGAGGGCCGGGTCAGGTACTCGATCAGTTTGACGCCCCCGTCCGGATCGGGCGCGGTCTTCGGGATCGAGAGCCCCACGATCACAGAGATGAACGACCGGCCCCGCGGCCCCGCGGGCGACGGCAGCACGACGAAATCCCCCGGCCGCTGGCGGATGGCAGGAATGAGCCGCGCCGTATGATCCCACGCGACCCACACTTCCCCGGACAGGAGCGGCTCGTACATGAACTCATAGGCGAACGACGATGGATGGGTCACGCCCCACAGCCGGCGCAGATACTGCCACATCGCCACGGCGTCGGGGGATTTGAACCGCTTGACCTGAGCGCCGGTGAACGACGGGTACGCGTAGCCGTGGAGGAAGCGGCCGTACAGGCCGTTCGGGCCGACCGGAAACCCGAGCCGCCGCTGGCCGGTAGCCTTCTGGATGTTCTGGCCCCACTGGAACAGATCATCGTAGGTCATGCGCATCGGGTTGCGGCCGCTCGGGAAGTACTGGAGCGCCGATTTGGCGGCCGCGAACGCGTAGGTCGCCTGCATCCACGGGATGAACGCCTGCATCCCGCCCATGCGGGACGCCGCCAGCAGATCCTTGTAGAACGTCCGGTCCTTCATCGCGTCGAGCTGCTTCTGGACCGGCGCCATGTCGCGGATCAGATTGGCGCTGATCATGATGGGATAGAGACCATGCAGGGCCCCGGTCGCGCTGATGGTGCCGCGTCCGGCCTTCGCCTCCGCGACCAGGCGGTCGACGTACGGCCCGTCTCCCTCCGCGATCAGCCGCACCGGGATGCCGGTCGTCTTCGTGAACCCGGCCATCAAGCTGGTGCGTGCCCACTCCTGCTCCTGCAGCGGGATGAGCTGATCGGTGGTGAACACGACCTCCGGCGGGGGCGCCCCGAACGCGGGCCGCGCCCCGAACCGCGCCGCGGCGAACGCCCCCGCGAGGACGCCGCCGGCGGTGATCACCTGACGCCTGGTGAACCGGGCGGTGCGACGCTCGGACATCATGGTCCCCCCTCACGCGATCTCGATCGGTGCCGTGGAGTTCGTCCGGCGAAAATCGAATCCTGCCTGGCGCGTGACGATGTTTACCGGCCCAGGTAGGCGCGCTTGATCTCCGGATCTTGAAGCAGATCCGCGGCCGAGCCGGACCGCGTGATCCGGCCGGTCTCGAGCACGTAGCCGCGCGCGGCGACTTCGAGCGCCTGGTGGACGTTCTGCTCGACGAGCAGCACCGTCACGCCCTCCGCGTTGATCTGGCGCACGATGCGGAACACTTCCTTGACCAAAATCGGCGCGAGGCCGAGGGACGGCTCGTCCAGCATCAGGAGGCGGGGACGGCCCATCAGGCCGCGGCCGATCGCGAGCATCTGCTGCTCGCCGCCGGAGAGGGTCCCGGCCAGCTGCGCGCGGCGCTCCCCGAGCCGCGGGAAGAGCGAGAGCACCCACTCGAGCGTCTGCGGCTTGCGCGCGCGGCTCTCCGGCAGGTACGCGCCGAGCTCGAGGTTCTCCAGCACCGTCATGCGCGGCCACAGCCGGCGGCCCTCCGGAATCTGAATGATCCCCGCCGCGACGATCGCCGGGGCGCGCAGCCGTTGGATCGGCCGGCCGCCGAGCCGGACCTCGCCGGTGAGCGGCCGCAGCAGTCCCGAGATCACCCGCATCGTCGTGGTCTTGCCGGCCCCGTTCGCGCCGAGCAGCGTCACGATCTCGCCCTCGCGCACGGCAAACGAGACGTCCCACAGCGCGCGCACCTCGCCGTAGGCCGCGGCGACGCCCGCGACCTCGAGGAGCGGGGATCCGTTGGGCGCGCGGTCAGTCATGGGGCGTCTCGTCCCCTCCGGCGCCGAGGTACGCCTCAATCACTTCGCGGTTGCCCGTGACCTCCGCCGGCGTGCCGTCGGCGATCAGCCGGCCGTAGTTGAGCACCAGCACCCGGTGGGAGAGGTTCATCACCGCGTGCATGACGTGCTCGATCATCACGATCGTGATCCCCCGCGCCGAGATTTGGCGCACGAGCGTTACGGCCTGCACGACCTCAGAGGGCGTCAGCCCCGCCAGGACTTCGTCGAGCAGCAGCACGGACGGGCGGGTCGCGAGCGCCCGGGCGATCTCGAGCCGCTTGCGCTGCGCCAGGGTCAGCGCGGAGGCCGGCTGCTCGGCGCGCGCCGCGAGCCCCGCGAAGTCGAGGACGGCCATCGCCTCGCGCCGCGCGTCGCGGGCGGCGATCCGTGCGCCGCCGCCGAAGGCGGCGCCGACCATGACGTTCTCCAACACCGAGAGATCGGGGAACGGCCGGACGAGCTGGTGGGTCACGCACAGGCCGAGGCGGCAGACGGCGTGCGGCGACCAGCCGGTGATGTCGTGCCCCAGCGCCACGACCCGACCGGTGGTCGGCGCGAGGTGCCCGCTGACCACGCTGAAGATCGTGGTCTTCCCGGCCCCGTTCGGACCGATAAGGCCCGTGATCTTCCCCGACTCGACGGCCACCGTCACGCTTTCGACGGCGACGAGCCCGCCGAACCGCTTCGTGACGTGCTCCAGGACAAGGGGACTCGAGGTCATGGTCGCCGCGCCGAAATCCGGCGCCGGCGCGCTCACAAGGCGCCTCCCTGCGCCGGCGGCGGCGCTACCGTTCCCGGGGCGGCCGGCGTTACCGCGACCGGCGCGGGGACTCGGCGGCGCCCGGCGAGCCGCGCCGCGAGTCCGGCGAGGCCCCGCGGCTCGAACAGCAGAATGACGATCAGCAGCACCCCATACACGAGCAGGTGGAAGGCCGGGTACGATGTTTGCAGATAGTCCTGCACGGCAAAGAACACGGCGGCGCCGAGGATCGGCCCCCAGATCGTGCCGATCCCCCCGATCAGTGCGATCAAGACCAGACTGATGCTCTCCGTGAAACTGAAGACGTTGTCCGGATGCAGGTACTGGAAGTACATCGCGAAGAGCCCTCCGCAGACGCCCACCAGAAAGGCGCTGATCACGTGCGCCACGTTCTTGAATAGCGCGGTGCGCACACCGAGCGTCTCCGCCGCGTCCTGGTCCATCCGCAGCGCCGCGAGCCCGAGACCGAACCGGGAACCGCGGACCCACACCGCCGTCACGTACGCGACGGCGGCGATGGCGAGGGCCGCCAGATAGAACCAGCCCTTCGACGGCACCACCGTCGGCAGGTTGAGGCCGGAGGCGCCGCCGGTGACCTTGTCGAGGTTGAGCATAAGAATCCGCATCGCTTCCCCGACCCCGATCGTGGCGATCGAGAAGTACGGCCCGATCAGGCGCAGCGTCGGCACGCCGACGACGAGCGAGAACGCCGCGGCGCAGAGGCCGGCGAGTGGAAACGTGAGCACCGGCGTCCAGCCGTGCAGCCACAGGAGCGCCGTGGTATAGGCCCCGAGCCCGAAGAACGCCGCGTACCCGAAGGAGATGTAGCCCGCGAAACCACCGAGGATATTCCAGGCCAGGCCCTGCGCGACGTACAGAAACGTGAAAAATCCCAGGTTGAGCACGGTGATGTTGTGCGGGGCGATGAGCGGCACGAGGGCGAGCGCGACCCCGAGGGCCGGCGCGGCCGCGGCTGCCGGGCGAAGGCCGGCGGCCTTCACGACCGCCGCCCGAATACGGAGGTGACGCCGCCGGGCATGACGATGAGGGCGACGACGAGCAGCGCGTACGCGACGACGTTTTGCAGGCTGGCCCGCATGAACAGCACCGCGAACGACTCGGCGAACGCGAGGATCGCCGCCCCGATGGTCACGCCGGCGAGATTCTCGAGACCCCCGAGCACGATGATGGTAAAGCTCTTCAATTGAAACGGGGCGCCGAAGTCCGGCGTGAAGCTGAACAACAGCGTCATCAGGCCCCCCGCGAACCCGGCGAACGCCGTGCCGATGCCGAACGCGAGCGCGCTGATTCGCTCCGTGTCGATCCCGGCGAGCAGGGCGGCCTGCGGATCCTGCACCGTCGCGCGGAGCGCCTTGCCGACGTAGGTGTGGTTGAGCAGCACGTGCAACAGCGCCATCACGACGAGCGCGACGGCGAAGACGACGAGCCGCGTGACGGCGAGCCGATAGTCGAAGAACGACAGCGCCTTGTAAGTGTAGCGGGTGATGATCGACTGATCTTCGCTCCCCCACACTGAGAGCGCCACGTTCTGCAGCACGAGCCACAGCCCGAAGAGCATGAGCAGCGAGGCGATCGGCAGCGCCTGCCGCACGCGCCGGACCAGGAGCACGTAGACGGCCCACCCGGCCAGGAAGAAGAGCGGCATGTTGAGAAACGCGCCGGCGATCGGATCGAGGTGCCACGCCTGCGAGTAGACGAGCGTCATGAACGCCCCGAGCATGAGGAAGCCGGCGTTGCTCAGGTTGATGACCTTCATCACGCCGTAAATGATGGCGAGGCCGTACGACATCACCGCGTACAGCCCCGCCGTCAAGATCGAAGTGATGCAGATCGAGATCAGGTTTTGAGCGGTGAACACCTCCGGCTAGACCGGCGGGCCACCCGCGTCAGGCACCCGGCTTATGGCCTCGGCATCGGCAGCGTCGCCGCCCGCGTTTCCGGCAGGTTGCGCGGCCAGACGATCTGTACGGTGTTGCCGGGGGTGTTTTGCACGATGACGTACGGCGTGGCGACCTGGCCGTTCGGCTGGAACTTGATCACCCCGCCCGGAAGCATCGACCGCAGGGTCAGGTGCGCCAGCGCGTCGCGGACCTTCGGACCATCGAGCGTTCCGGCGTTCCCGATGCCGGCGAAGAGCGCGCGCGCCGTCTCGTAGGAGAGCGCCTGGAACCAGTCCGGAATCACGTTGTACTGTTTCTTCCAGCGGTCGGTGAACAGCTGCGACGCCGGGTCCTTGAGCGCCGGGGTCCACCACAGCCCCGCGATGAGGTAGTCCGCGCCGGGGCCGAGCGCCTGCCGGCCCTTCTGATCCGGGCCGCGCGCGCCGTACGACACGAACTGGTGATACAGCCCGGCCTGCAGATACTGCCGGTGCATCGTGATGAAGTCGGGCAGGTGGGCGTCGGAGAGGAACGCGGCCGCGTTCGACGCTTTGACCTGCTGCAGCAGCGGCGAGAAGTCGCTGCCGTTCAGCTGGAACGACTGGTTAAGCACGATGCGGTACAGGTCGGGGTGGGCCTTCGCCGCGTCGCTGATCGCGTCGATGTAGTCCTTGCCGTGATCGGTGTTCTCCCATACCACCGCCATGGTCAGCGGTTTCGGGAGACGCCCCGCTGCCTGCTCGGCGCCGATGAAGTCCATCGTGATCTTGCCGAGATCGTACACCGTCGCGAGCGTCCCAAAGATGTACTTGTAGCCGCGCTTGAAGATCTCGGACGCCGCACCGCCGCCCTCGACGTAGGGGATCTTGTACTGGTCCGGCACGACTTCCTGAGCCTCGACGAGCGACGTGTCGTACCCGCCGAGGAGGAAGTTGACGTGCTGGTCCGTGACGAGCTTCTCGACGAGGCTGCGCGACCT
Organism: bacterium; assembly: GCA_035934535.1. Taxonomy (GTDB): domain Bacteria; phylum Sysuimicrobiota; class Sysuimicrobiia; order Sysuimicrobiales; family Segetimicrobiaceae; genus DASSJF01. Next base: position 79,472 of record DASYXS010000091.1, on the reverse strand, counting down.
GGTACCGTCGCTGCCGTCGTCGAGGACGATCAGGTTGACGTGGTACTTCTGGCCGCCGACCGCGAGCCCGCCGGCCTTGTTCACGTCGTCGATCGCCATGGTGTAGCCCTGCTTGAAGTACCCGCCCGACGAGCCGAACGCCCCGGTCAGCGGCAGCACGGTACCGATTTTGATCTCCGGCATCGCCGCCGGCCTCCCCGGCGTGACGAGCGCGACGAGCAGCACGGGGACGACGAGCGCGCCGATCCCGGCACGGACAAGTCCTCGGATCCGCATCCCTGGTTCCCCCCAAAGGCCCCACGGGGCCGTGCGCGGCTTGCCCGCGCGCCGAGCAACCTCGTATCCTTCGGTCGGTGGACGGAACCTCCTGCCGCTTCCGCGCGTCTAGGGGAGGTGCGCGACCCGCGGCTGGCCACCTTGAAAATGACGCGGCTGGCCACCATGGGATCGACGTCGTGGAGGACCGCCTCCGGACGGCGACGAAGCCGAACGGCCGTGAATGTTGCGGTCCTCCGCGGCGTGCTCGCCGCCGTACTGTGCGCGGGCATCCTCGGTCTCGCGGCGGTCGCGGCCGGGCGGGGTTTCTGGAAGCCGCCGGTGCGGGCCGCCGAACCGCAGCGCATCGACGTCACCCTCGGCACGGACGTGATCGATCCCGCCATCATGCTGCTGCTTCCCGGACCCGTGCGGTTCGTCGTCCGAAACGCGTCGGGCGCGCCCCGCGTGTTCCGCGTCGCCGGCCCCGGCGTCTCCGCCGCGACCGGCCCGCTGGACGACGGGTCCGCCGGCACGCTCGACGTCACATTCACGCGCCCGGGGACGTACGCCGCGAGCGACGGCCGCGGTCAGGCGGCGGAGGAATCCATACAGGTGCGACTGCCGTGAACGGGCCACTGCGCATTTTGTTCTGCACCTCGGAGGCGGTCCCGTTCGCCAAGACGGGGGGACTCGCCGACGTCGCCGGCGCGCTGCCCGCGGCGCTCACCGAGACCGGCTGCGACGTCCGCGTCGTGCTGCCCGGCTACCGGTCGATCGATCGGGTCAAGTTCGGGTTTCGGGCGATCGGCCGGGCGGGCGTGCCGCTGGGCACAACGCAGACCGAGGTGGAGTTTCTTGAGGGCCGGCTGCACGGCGGGCGCGTGCCCGCCTACCTCGTGGCGCACGATCCGTCGTTCGGCCGCGCCGGCCTCTACGGAGAAGGCGGCAGGGACTATGAGGACAACCTGGAGCGGTTCACGGTCTTTGGCCGCGGCGTGCTCGCCCTCCCCGACCGGCTCGAATGGACGCCGGACGTGCTGCACTGTCAGGACTGGCAGACGGGCCTCGTGCCGGTCTGGCTGCGCGAGGAGCGGCGCGCGAGGCGACTCGAGCGGGCTGCGACGCTCTTCACGATTCATAACCTGGCGTACCAGGGACTCTTTCCGCCGGAGCGCCTGCCGGTCACGGGGCTCGGCCCGCACCTGTTCACGCCGAAGGGCATCGAGTTCTACGGCAAGGTGAACCTATTGAAGGGCGGATTGGTGTTCGCCGACCGGCTCAGCACCGTGAGCGAGCAGTACGCGCGCGAGATCCAGACGCCGGAGTTCGGGTGCGGACTCGAAGGCGTGCTGCGCGAGCGCGCCGCCGACCTCGCCGGCATCCTGAACGGCGTCGACTACGGCGCCTGGGACCCGTCGACGGACGGGCACATCGCCGCGCGCTACACCGCCGACGACCTCACCGGCAAAGCCGTCTGCACGCGCGACCTGCGGCGCACCCAGCGCCTCGACGACACGCCGGACGCCCCGCTCGTCGGCATGATCAGCCGGCTCGCCGACCAGAAGGGCTTCGATCTGGTGGCCGCCGTCCTCGACCGCCTGATCGCGGCGGGCGCGCAGTTCGTCCTGCTCGGCACCGGCGAGCCCAAGTACCACGAGCTCTTCGCCGCGTTCGGGACGCGCTACCCGGGGCGCGTCTCCGTGACCCTCGGGTTCGACGACGCGCTGGCCCACCGCATCGAGGCCGGAGCGGACATGTTCCTGATGCCCTCGCGGTACGAGCCGTCGGGCCTCAATCAGCTCTACAGCCTGCGCTACGGCACGGTCCCGGTGGTGCGCGAGACGGGCGGGCTCGCGGACACCATCGTCGACGCGACCCCGGACGCCGTCGCCCGCGGGGTCGCCAATGGATTCGTGTTCGAGGCGTACGAACCGGCCGCGTTGCGGGAGGCCGTCGAGCGGGCTCTCCGCGCGTTCCGCGACCGCCGCGTCTGGACGCAGCTGCAGCAGACCGGTATGCGACAGGACTTCTCGTGGCGCCGCGCCGCCGGGCGGTACGTCGAGACGTACCGGCGCGCGATCGCCGCGAGGCGCGCCGGCGCCCATGCCTGATCGAGCGCCGTCCGCGACGCCGCCCCAACGGAGGGACACCGTGCCCGAACTGCGCAAAGATCCTATCATCCGCCGGTGGGTGATCATCGCCAACGAGCGCGCCGCCCGCCCGAGCGATTTCGCCAAGGGCGGCGAGCCCGAGCCGTCGCCGTCGGCCAACTGCCCGTTCTGCGAGGGCCGGGAAGGTACGACCCCGCCGGAGATCGCGGCGATTCGCCGGCCCGGCACCCCGCCGAACAGCCCCGGCTGGCAGGTGCGGGTCGTGCCGAACAAGTATGCCGCGCTGCGCATCGAGGGCTCGACCGACGTCACCATGGAAGGCATGTACGAAGGCATGGGAGGGGTCGGCGCGCACGAGGTGATCATCGAGACGCCCGAGCACGCCGCGCACCCGGGCGTGATGGCCCCGGACCAGCTCGCCTCGGTGTTGTGGATGTACCGCGAGCGGTACCGCGACCTCGACGGGGATCCGCGGTTCAAGTACCTGCTGCTGTTCCGCAACCACGGCCGGCAGGCGGGCGCCTCGCTCGCGCATCCCCACTCACAGCTGATCGCCCTGCCGATCGTGCCGAAGCGGGCCGAGGAGGAGCTGGAAGGCGCCCAGGCGTACTTCGCGCGCGAGGGCCGCTGCGTTTTCTGCGACATTCTCCGCCAGGAGGCCGGAGAAGACGGCGCGAACGGCCGCCGGCTCGTGTGGAAGAACGACGAGTTCATCGCCTTCGCGCCCTACGCGTCGTGGTGCCCGTTTGAGCTGTGGATTGTGCCCCGGCGGCACGTGGCGAGCTTCGGTGCGCTGGAGGACAGGCAGCTGCGGCCGCTCGCCGAGACCCTGCAGGGCGTCCTCGGACGGCTGTACGCGTGTCTTGCGAATCCGCCGTACAACTACATCATCCATACCGCGCCGTACGACGCGAAAGTGGATCACTTCTACCACTGGCACATCGAGGTGCTGCCCCGCCTCTCGCAGGTGGCGGGGTTCGAGTGGGGCTCGGGGTTCTACATTAACACGGTCCCTCCGGAGGACGCCGCCCGGTACCTCCGGGAGACGAAGATCCCGGTGGCCAGTTCCGCCGGAGCACAGGGAGGTGGTTCATGACACGCACAAACGCCGCCCGCCGGTACGCGGCGTGTCTCTTGGCCCTGGCGCTGGCCGGCGTCGGCGCCGGCGCGCCCGTCCTCGGCGCCGCGCCCGCGACACTGACCGTCGGCCTGGACCAGGAGCCGCCGACCCTCGACCCGCACGCCTCGCCGTCCGCGGTCACCTACCAGATCATCACGGATGTCACCGAAAACCTCTTGTACCAGGATCTCGGCGGGAAGCTGCTGCCGTGGCTGGCCACCGACTACAAGGCCTCCCCTGACGGCAAGGCGTTCACGTTCACGCTGCGCAAAGATGCGAAGTTCACGGACGGCGCGCCGGTGAACGCCGAAGCCGTCAAGTGGAACTTCGACCGGATCGTCAACCCGAACTTCAAAGCCGGCGGGGCGCTCACGGCGCTCTCCGGATACGCCGGCTCCACCGTCGTCGACCCCTACACCGTGCGCGTGAACTTCAAGGAGCCGTACGCGCCGTTTCTGACCTACGTCGCCGGCGGCACCCTGTCGCTGATCTCGCCGAAGACGACGCCGGGGCAGGGCGACGCCGTCAACCAGAAGCCCGTCGGCAGCGGGCGGTTTCTCGTGAGCGAGTACGTCGCCAAAGATCACGTCACGCTGGTCCGCAACGGCGACTACAACCGCCGGCCGCCCTACAGCAACCACCAGGGACCCGCGTCCGTGGACCGCATCGTCTGGAAGTTCATCCCGGAGTCCGGCACGCGCGTGACGACCGTCGAATCCGGCGAGACGCAGATGATCAGCTTTCTCAGCACGCCAGCCGCGGTGCTGACGCGCCTCGAGGCGAACAAAGCGCTGCGCATCGAGAAGAATCCGTATCCCGGCGCGCCCCGGATCTGGCTGCTGAACGTCCGGAAGCCGCCGACCAACGACCTCAAGGTGCGGCAGGCGCTGCTCTACGGCGTGAACCGCGCCGCGGTCGCCGACTCCGTCTACCGCGGGCTCGGCACGGTGGCCTGCGCGCCGCTGACACAGCATACGCTCGCGACGCCTGACCTGTGCGCAAAGTACAAGTACGATCCGAAGAAGGCGGCGCAGCTGCTCGACGAGGCCGGCTGGAAGATGGGCCCCAACAACGTCCGGACGAAGAACGGCCAGCCGCTCGCTCTCGAGATCAACTCGATCAATTACGGCAGCGGCAACCTGCCGGAGATCGAGCTGCTGCAGGGCCAGCTGCTGCAGCTTGGCGTCGACGCCAAGATCAAGAGCCAGGCCCGGCCGCCGTGGTACGAAGACAATTTCCACTGCGCCACCAACGGTCCGGTGATGTTCCTGCGGTCGGTCGACTGGGACGGCCTGTTCGCCCTCTTCGGCTCGCAGAACGTCGGCGGCAACTTCAACTGGTCGTGCTACGCCAACCCGGAGGCCGACAAACTGATCGCGGAAGGCCGCGCGGTGTTCGACCCCGCGAAGCGCCGGGCGGTGTACGGCCGCCTCGAGACGATCCTGATGAACGACGCCGTCGCGGTGCCGCTCGTGGATGAGCTGTCCGTGTGGGTCATCCGGAACACCGTGCGCGGCACGCTGTACAATTTCTCGACCTACCCGGTGCTCGGCGACGTCACCGTCGGCCGATGAACACGCCGGTCTGCTCGACGAGGCGGGGCCTGAGTTGACCGCCGCGGTCGTCGGGAGGTAGGCGCCGTGGAACCTGCCGGCAGCGAATGGCTGATCGTTCGAGCGTCGCGCCTGATCGACGGCACCGGCGCTCCGCCGATCGCGCGTCCGACCGTCGTGATCCACCGCGGGAGAATTCACGCGATCTACGGCGGCGCCGCGGCACCGAAGGACGACCGGCCCGCCGGCACCCCTGAGCTCGACCTCGCCGGCCACACCCTGCTGCCCGGCCTCATCGACGCGCACGTGCACCTGGTGCTGCCCGGCGACGGCACGCCGTTCGAAACCTCCGTGCGCGAGACGGACGGCGTGCTGCTCGCGACCGCGATTCATAACGCGCAGACGGCGCTCCGCGCGGGCATCACGACGCTGCGCGACTGCGGGAGCATGCGCGACACCACGCTGGAGATCCGGCGGGCGCAGCGGCTCGGGTACGCGGTCGTGCCCCGGCTGCATCTGTGCCGGTGCCCGATGACGATCACGGGCGGACACTGCTGGTATTTCGGCGGTGAAGCGGACGGCCCCGAGGGCGTCCGCCAGATGGTCCGCCGGCTGGTCAAAGCGGGCGTCGACTTCATCAAGATGATGGCCAGCGGCGGCGGCACGCTCGGCACCTATTCGTCCCGGCCCTCCTACACCGTGGAAGAGCTCCGCGCCGCGGTCGACGAGGCCCACCGGCTCGATCGCCGCGTCGGTATCCACTGCACCTGCGCGGACGCCACCCGGAATGCCGTCGCGGCGGGCGCCGACCACATCGAGCACGCGCTGTTTCTCACCGACGAGCAGGGGCACCAGCGGTTCGAGGCCGAGGTGGCGGACGCGGTGGCGCAGCGAAAAATCCCCGTCACCTCGACGCTCTGCGTTGGGCACTTTCTCGTGGACGCGCTCTCAGCCCGGGACGGCGCGACCCCGGAGGAGCGGGCCGCCGTCGAGCGGTGGCGGCGGATGAACGACGCCAACACGCAGAACGCGGGGCGCATGCGGCAGGCCGGGGTCGGCTACGTCGCGGGGACCGACGCCGGCTGGCGCTTCACCCCGTTCGACGGGTTGGTGAGAGAGCTCGAGTTGCTGCACGAAGCGGGGATGTCCACCGGCGACGCGATTGCGGCGGCGACGTCCGCCAACGCCGCGGCGATGGGCATCGCCGGCGAAGTGGGCGCGCTGCGCGACGGGCTTCGGGCGGACATGATCGCGGTGGCCGGGGATCCCCTCGAGGACCTCCGCGCCCTCCGGCGCCCCGCGATGGTCATGCTCGGCGGCGCGCCGGTCGTCCGGCCGGGCTAGGAGGAACGGCGCGGATGCTGTTGAGGAACGCCACGGTCATTTCCATGGCCGGCCCCGATGTCGGATCGGGCGGGCCGGCCGACGTTGTGATCGAAGACGGCCGGATCGGGCGGGTCGCCACCCCGGGCGTGCCCGGCGGCGCCGGGGCGGGCAACGGCTCCCCCGCGGCCGCCCATCCGGACATCGCGACGGAGCTCGAGATTTTCGTGCGGATCGGACTCTTTCCGTACGAGGCGCTTCGCACGGCGACCGCCGAGGCGGCGCGCCTCTTGGGGCTGGACGGCGAGATCGGCACCATCGAGCCCGGCAAGCGCGCCGACCTCGTGGTGCTCGGGGACAATCCGCTGTCGGACGTCTCCGCCGTCCGGCGCGTCGAGGGCGTGCTCAAGGACGGACGGTATTTCCCGGCCGACGATCGCGTAGGAGTCCCCGCCGGCGGCAGCCTGCTCGCAAGCCCGCGGTGATCCGCTACATCTCTGCTCGGCTCCTCTCGACCGTCCCGGTCGTCTTCGGCGTCACCCTCACCGTCTTCTCCATGCTGTACCTGATCCCGGGCGACCCGGTCAAGATGATGCTGAGCGAGTTCGTGACGAGCCCGCAGCAGATCGCGCGGATGCGCGCGCAGCTGCACCTCAACGAGCCGTTTGCCCAACAGTACGCGCGGTTCGTGTGGAACGCGGCCCGCGGCGACCTCGGCGAGTCGATCCGCGACCGCCGCCCCGTTGCGGACGAGATCATGGAGCTGTTTCCCTCCACCGTCCAGCTCGCCCTGACGGCGCTCGCACTCTCGGCCGCCCTCGGCGTCGGGCTCGGTGTCCTGGCGGCGATCCGCCAGAACTCCTGGACGGATGTCGGCGCGATGATGCTGGCCCGCCTCGGGGTGTCGATGCCGTCGTTCTGGCTCGGCCTGCTCCTCATCTTCGTCTTCTCGCTGCACCTCGGGCTTCTGCCCGCGACCGGGGGCGGAGGACTCGACCACCTCGTCATGCCGGCGCTGGCCCTCGGGGCGGGCAGCGCCGCGATCACCGCCGCGCTCACGCGGTCGAGCATGCTCGAAGTGCTCCGGATGGAGTACATGACGACGGCGCGCGCGAAAGGCCTCGCCGGGGCCTCCGTGGTGCTGCGGCACGGGCTCGCCAACGCGCTCATCCCCATCGTGACGATCTTCGGGCTCCAGGCCGGCCAGCTGCTGGCGGGGACGGTGATCATCGAGACGGTGTTCGGCCGGCCGGGGATCGGGCGGCTGCTCATCAACGCGATCTTGAACAAAGACTTCCCACTCGTTCAGGGGATCGTCCTGTTCGTGGCGATCGCCTACGTCTTCATCAATCTGATCGTCGACGTCGTGTACGCGGCCGTCGATCCGCGCATTCGGTACGGGTGATGGACGTCAATGGCTGACCCGGCGCTGGCGCTGTCCCCGCGCGGCCGAGCCGTGCCGCAGACGCGTTTGCGATCGAGCCTCCGGCGGGCCGGCCGGCACAAAGGCGCCGTCGCCGGGCTCGTCATCGTCGGGGCGCTCGTCTTCGTGGCGCTGTTTCAGAACGCCCTGGCGCCGGTCAGCCCGATCCGGATCGACATCGCCCAGGCACTCGCCGCCCCGGGGCCGGGCCATCCGATGGGGACCGACCAGTACGGACGCGACACGTACAGCCGCGTCGTGCACGGCTCCGGCATCTCGCTCACGGTGGGGCTCATCTCGGTGGGCATCGCGGCGACGGCCGGCACCGCGGTGGGCCTCGTCGCGGGCTATTATGGCGGGGTGCTCGACGCCTTCCTGATGCGCGTCGTCGACGTGATGCTGGCGTTCCCCGGGATTCTGCTCGCCCTCGGGATCGTGAGCGTGCTCGGACCCAGCCTCCGCAACCTCATGATCGCCGTCGGCATCTCGGGGATTCCGCTGTACGCGCGGCTGGTGCGCGGGTCGGTGCTGGTGGCGAAGGAACAGCTCTACGTCGACGCGGCGCGCGTGACCGGCGTCCCGGTGTCCGTTATCCTCGTCCGCCACATCCTTCCGAACGTGGTGGCGCCGGTGATCGTGGCCGGGACGCTCGGGATGGGCACCGCGATTCTCGCGGCCGCGGCGCTCTCGTTCATCGGCCTCGGCAGCCAGCCGCCGACGCCGGAATGGGGCCGGATGCTCAGCGAGGGCCGCGACTATCTGCGCGACGCCTGGTGGATCTCGACGTTTCCGGGGCTCGCCATCATGCTCACCGTGCTCGGCGTGAACATGCTCGGGGACGGCCTACGGGACGTCCTCGATCCGCGCCTGCGCATCTGAGGGGACGCGCCCTGCGTGAAAACGGCGAAGAGGAGCGGCGCGCGCCGCTCCCCTTCGTTACCGCCGCCGGCCGCCGGGGCCGGCTTGAGTGACGCGGCGGCTATTCGGAGGTGCCGTTGTCCGCGGTCGCGTGGGCGATGAAGTCGGCCACCGACATGTTCATCGCGGCAATGACGCTCGGGTGGGTAACCGCCCAGGCGTTGACGTCATTGACCCACATCCCGTGCCGGTAGATCGCGGCGGCGATGTTCGTGCCGACGTTGGAATCGACGGTGGAGATCGCAAATCCGGTCGGGGTGGCGACCGCCGCGTTGCCCAGGTAGAGGCACGAGCCGTCGTCGCAGGTGAACGTGCCGCCGGCGAAGTTCGCGTTGCCGACGATCATCGTCCAGTTACCGCTGCACGAGTTGGCGCAGTCGGCATCGCCGGCCGTCACGGTCGACGTGATCGAACCGTCCACGCCGCCGAGCGTTCCCGACCCGCCCAGCATCCCGTGCGCGGCGGTGAAGCCGCTCACGCCGATCAGCTCCTGGGCCGAGACCGACCCTGCCGTTGCAAGACCGATTACCAATATGGCTGCGAGCAACGCATAGCGCATATAGCCTAACCTCCCCAGCATGCCAGAGCGTCGGCGCCACGCCGAAGGGCGCGCATGTCGCCGCATTAGGGATTTCCCCCGCCGCCCGCGCGGGAAAACGTGCGCGGCCCGGCCGGCCCCGCTACGCCGCGAGCCCGTAGAGGTCGGTGAACTTGTCGCGCAGATAGCCCAGGTACGGCTCGGCCGTCAGCACGGAGCCCGTCGCACGCCGGAGCAGCTCGGAGGGCAGGAACTTGCGGCCGTGGGCGTACACGTGGTCCCGCATCCACCCGTAGAGCGCGGCGAACCGCCCCGCGCGGATGTCGTCGGTGAGCGAGGGGCGCGCGCGGCGCGCCGCCTCGAACAGCTGCACCGACGCCACGTTGCCGAGGGTGTAGGAGGGGAACGAGCCGACCAGCCCGCTCGACCAGTGGATGTCTTGTAAGACGCCGTCGGCGTCGTCGGGCGGCGTGAGGCCCAGATACGCACGCATCTTGCCCGCCCAGGCGTCCGGCAGGTCCCGGACCGCCAGGTCGCCGGTCAGCAGCGCCCGCTCGAGCTCGAACCGCAGCACGATGTGCAGGTTGTAGGTAACCTCGTCCGCGCGCACCCGGATCAGTCCCGGCTCGACGTGGTTGACCGCCCGGTAGACGCGCTCGGCGTCGGCCGACTTGAGCTGCTCCGGGAACGCCCGCCGGAGGCGCGGAAACGCGTGCTCCCAAAAGGCGCGGCTGCGGCCGACGAGGTTTTCCCACATGCGAGACTGGGACTCGTGGATGCCGCTGCCGGCGCCGTCGGAGAGCGGCGACCGCTCGAGCGCCGGCGAGGTGCCCTGGCTGTACATCGCGTGGCCCGATTCGTGGAACGTGCCGAACACCGCGGACAGGCGAGGGCCGTAGCGCGTCGTGATCCGCACGTCGTCGCGATGAAACTTCGTGGAGAACGGGTGCGCGGACAGATCCAGCCGTCCGCGCCGCGTGTCGTATCCGAACGCCCGCACGATCTCGAGCGCGAACGTCCGCTGCGCCGCTTCGTCGAAGTCGGCATCGAGAATGCCCGCATCCACGGCGCCGGCCCGGGACGCGATCCCCCGGACCAGCGGCACGACGACTTCGAGGAGGCGCCCGAACAGCGTCTCCAGTTCGCGCGCCGTCACGCCGGGATCGTAGCGGTCCACCAGCGCGTCGTAGGGATGCCCGGCGTAGCCGATGTAATCCGCCTCGCGCCGGGCGAGCTGGAACAGCTGCTCGAGATGCGGCCGGAACGCGGCGAAGTCGTTCGCCCGCCGCGCGTCCCGCCAGACGTGCGTCGCGACCGCCGCGACGCGCCGCTGCTCGGCCACGAACTCCGCCGGCAGCTTCCGGGCGCGGTCCAAGTCGCGGCGCGTCACCCGGACGAGGGCCGCGTCGTCTGAGGCCGGATCGGCGCCCCGCACGGCGGCCTCCGCCGCGTCGAGCAGGCGCCGGGTGGCATCGGCCGTCAGCTGCTCGTGCGCGAGACGCGCCAGCGTCGCCAGCGCGAGCGCGCGGCCTTCCGTCCCGCCGGGCGGCATCAGCGTCTCCTGGTCCCATCGAAGCACGGCGGCCGATGCCTTGAGATCGGCGATCGTCGCAAGGTGCGACCGAAGCGCGGCCACCGCCCTGCCGTTCGTCCCGCGTGAACCGGGAGCGCGCGCGTTGTCACTCATGGCGTTCCTCCTCGTCCGGACGGCGTCGGCGTGCCGCTGGCGCCGGGGAGGCCGAGGCGCGGGAGAGCCATGCGGCCGCCGCGAAACCAAATTTCGGGAGCACCGCGGCGATGCCTCCGCCGCTGATGCACCTTCAAAGGAGCGTGCCGATGCGAGACACCCTGCTGATCGAAGAGATGACGTGGCCCGAGGTGCGCGACGCGATCGCCGCCGGGAAGCGCCGCGTCATCGTCATGCTCGCCGCGATGGAACAGCACGGCCCGCACCTCCCGATCGGGACGGACACGTACCTCGGGTATGCGACGGGCCTGCGGCTCGCCCGCCGCCTCGGGGATGCGCTCGTGGCTCCGGTCATCACGCTCGGCTACTCCGCGGGGCATCTGCCGATGGCCGGCACGGTCAGCATCGAGGAATCCACGCTCGAGACGACGATCGAGGACGTCTGCCGGTCGCTGGCCCGCCACGGCTTCCGCGAGATCATTCTGCTGTGCAGCCATGGGGGCAACTATCGCGCGCTGCGGAACGCGCTGCCGCGCCTTCGCAAGGAACACGCGGCTCTGCGGATTTCTGCGGTGACCGACTTCGACGAGTGGCTGCAGCACACGCGCGCCTTCGCGGCCCGCGAGGGCCTCGACATGGCCAAGCTCGGCGTCCACGCGGCGCAGGGCGAGACCTCCATGATGCTCGCCCACCGGTCCGACCTCGTCCACATGGAAAAGGCGTGCGAAGGCTTCACCGGCGACGCGTCGATCCGGTGGCGTTCGAAGGTTCCGCCGCCGATGAACGAGATGAGCCCCACCGGCATCCTGGGCGACGCGCGCGGCTCCACCGCGGCGCTGGGCGAGAAGATGTTCGCCGAGCGGATCGAACGCCTCGCCTCGATGATCGAAGCCGGCGACCTGGCGCGGTAGCCGGGGCCATGGCACCCACAGGCTCGGCGGGCGATCGGCACGTCCTGCGCGCGGCGCGGCTCCTCGACGGCACCGGCGCCGCCCCGGTCGAACGGGCGGCGCTCGTGCACGCTGCTGCCCAGCCTCATCGACACGCACGTGCATCTCATGCTGCCGGGCGACGGCACGCCGTTCGAGGAGACGGTCCGGGAGCCCGGCGGGACGCTCGTGGCGATTGGGCTCGGGCGGCGGGACGATCGGGACCATGTCGTGGCGGCCGTCGTACTCGGAGGCCGAGGTTCGCGCCGCCGTCGACGAGGCGCACGCGCTCGGCCGCCGCGCCGGCATCCACTGCCTCTGCGGAACCGCGATCGAGCGCGCGCTGGCCGCGGGCGCCGATCAGATCGAGCACGCGAACTTCGTCGTCGACGCCGCGGGCCGCCGGGAGCACGACCCCCGCATCGCGGACGCGCTCGCGCGGGCGGGGACCCCGGTCGCGGCGACCCTGTCCGTCGGCCGCTACGCGATCGACCGTTTGACCGCCCGGGACCCGCGCAGCCCGGAAGACCAGGCGGCGCTCGACCGCTCGCGCAGGATGTTCGACGGCACCGTCGACAACATCGCGCGCCTCCGCAAGGCCGGGGTGCGCCTGATCGCCGGCACCGACGCGGGCTGGCGGTTCACGCCCTTCGACGGGCTCGTCACGGAGATGGTCCTGCTTGCGGAGACGGGCCTGTCCAACGTGGACGCGTTCGCGGCGGCGACCTCCGACGCCGCGGCGGCGTTGGGCCTCGAACACGAGACGGGCGCGCTCCGCGAGGGCCTGTCCGAGCGACCCGCTGGAAGACCTCGACCTCCTGCGCCGGCCCGCCTTCGTCATGCGCGCCGGGACCGTCGTGCGCGGCCCGGGCGCCGCAGACTTTGTCTAGCGCCGCACCGCGCGGTCTCTCGGAACGGGAGGAAAACCTTCCCCCCCACGGAATCCCCGCTTTAATTTCTTGCCGGCCGGCGCATCCCGGCTCTGGGCCTACGGCGTGAGCCAAAGATGCCCGCAGGCCCATGAATCGGCCGGCACAAGTACGTACAACACCGCCGCGGCCGCCGCCTCGACGGGCCGCGCAGGGGAGGAGCCCATGACCGTAGGCGTCCGTCGTGTCCTTGCGTTGTTGGCCGCCGTCACGCTCCTGTTCGGGCCGATCGCGTTCTCCCATCCCGGCCTCGCCGCGGACCAAACGCTCGTCGTGGGGCTCGTCGCGGAGCCCGTCAACCTCGATCCTGCGCAGGTCACCGACTTCAACTCGACGCGCGCCGGGCGGCGGGTCGTCGAAACGCTGATCGACTTCGCCCCGGGGTCCACGACGCTCGGGCCGAATCTGGCGACGTCGTGGTCGGTGTCTCCAGACGGCCTCGAGTACACCTTCAAGCTGAGGCCGAACGTAAAGTTCTCTGACGGGACGCCGATGAACGCGGAGGCGGTCCGGTTCTCCATCGACCGGCAGATCAACGGCGAGTCGGCCGCGCACAAGCTCGGATGGTTCCCATACGCGAATTACAACTTCGGCACCGTGAAGGACATCGTGGTGGTCGACGATCATACGGTGAAATTCGTCCTCAAGGAACCGCGCGCGTCTTTCCTCGGCATCATGCAGGGCGCGGCGGCGGGCATCGTCAGCCCGACAGCGTACAACAAACTGGGCAAGGACTTCGCCACGCAGCCGGTGGGGACCGGGCCCTTCAAGTTCGCCGGGTGGGACCGCGGCAATCAGATCCTGATGGAGCGCAATCCGAACTATTGGGGGAAGGCGCCGCGCCTCCAGAAGATCGCGTTTCGCTGGGCGTCCGACACCCAGGCGCTGCTCGCGCAGCTCCAAAACGGCACGCTCGACTTGATCACCGACCTGCCGCCCGACAGCATCGCCGCCCTCGACAAGAACCCTCAATTCACCGTGGTGAAGCACCCCGCCATCCACGTGTGGTATGTGGGGATGAACACGACGCACGGCCCGCTGCGCGACAAGCGCGTCCGGCAGGCGCTCAACTACGCGGTCGACAAGACGGCGATCACGCGCGACGTGCTGAAGGGGACGGCGATCCCGGCGATCAGCCCGATCAACCCCGGAACCTGGGGCTATAACCCCGACGTGACCCGCTATCCGTACAACCCGGCGAAGGCCAAGCAGCTGCTGGCCGAGGCCGGTTTTTCCAACGGGTTCACGGTAAACTTCTGGGTCCCCGAGTCCGGATCCGGCATGGAGGCACCGGTGGCGATGGCCACAGTCATCCAGGCCAACCTCAAGGCCATCGGCGTGACGGCCAACATTCAGACGATGGAGTGGGGCTCGTACCTCAAGCGCCTCACGACCCGCGAACAAGACCTGTTCGCGCTGTCCTGGGCGGCGGGCCAGCCCGATCCGGATTTTGTCCTGTATCCGTTGTTCCACAGCAGTCAGTGGACGCCGAACGGCCCGAACCGCGCGCTGTACAAGAACGACCAGTTCGACGCCCTGCTCGACGCCGGACGGAAGTACACCGACCAGGCGCTGCGCAAGAAGATCTACTTCCAGGCCGAGAAGCTTCTGACCGACGACGCGCCGTGGATTTTTGTGGACCACCAGCTCTGGGTGATGGTGACGAAGTCGAGCGTCAAGGGCTTCTATCTGGGCGCGGACCAGGATATCCATGTGAACACCGCCTACCGGCAGTAGCAGCGGGACGGCCGGGGGCAACCGGGACCGAGGGGAGATGCGGGGCGGCGCGTTCCTGGCACAGCGGTTAGTCGCGCTCGTCTGGGTGTTGCTGGGGATTTCGATCGTCGTGTTCCTGGTCCTCCGGCTGACGCCGGGCGATCCGGCGATGCTGCTCTTGGGCCCCGTGGCGACCGTGGACGACCTGTCACGGCTGCGCCGGGAACTGGGCCTCACCGCCCCGCTCTACGTCCAGTACGCATTGTGGCTGGGCCGCGTGCTCCATGGGGATTTCGGCCGCTCCATCACGATGCACCGGCCGGTGCTCGCGGAGGCGTTCTTGAAGCTGAAGGCGACGGCACTCCTCACCGGCGCGGCGCTGCTGGTCTCCAGCGTCGTCGGCATCGCGGCCGGCGTACTCGCCGGGTGGCGGCGCAACTCGGCGGCCGACCGTCTGAGCATGCTGCTCGCGCTCGTCGGCGTGAGCGTGCCGGTGTTCTGGCTCGGCATCGTGCTGATCTATGTGTTCTCGGTCTGGCTGCGGCTGCTCCCGGCGGGCGGGATGCACTCGCCGTTCGGCGGCGGCCCGCTCGACACGCTCGCCCACCTTATCCTGCCGGCGGTCACGCTCGGCGCGGCCTCGAGCGGCATCGTCGCGAGAATCACGCGCTCGAGCGTTCTCGAGGTGGTCCATCAGGACTACATGCGTACGGCGCGGGCCAAGGGCTTGCGCGACGGCCAGGTACTCCGCCGGCACGGCCTGAAGAACGCCCTGATTCCCGTCATTACGATCATCGGCGTGCAGATGGGGTTCTTGCTGAGCGGCGCGATCCTGACCGAGACCGTCTTCTCATGGCCCGGGATCGGCACGATGCTCGTCACCGCGATCCTGTCGCGCGACTTTCCGACCGTGCAGGGCGGCGTGCTGCTGGTTGCGGGGCTCTTCGTGCTCGTGAACCTTGCCACGGACCTGTCGTACACGCTGCTCGACCCGCGCATCCGCTACGAATCGTGAGATTCGGGCGTGCATGAAGCCGCGATCACCCGGGCGCCCACCGCCGCGGGCGTCCGTCCGAGACCGGACGGTGCGGGCCGCCGGCTCCTGCGCGGGCTCCGCGGCAACGTCGCGGTTCTCGCCGCCCTCTCCGTCGTGCTGCTGCTGGCCGCGCTAGCGGTCGCCGCGCCGTTCCTGCCGATTGCGAATCCCAACACCATCGCGACGTCCGAGCGGCTGCAGTGGGGACGCACTTCCGACCATCCGCTGGGGACCGATGAGTTCGGGCGCGACCTCCTGAGCCGGCTCATCTGGGGCGGCCGCGTCTCACTGCTGGCCGGCGTCGGGTCGATGGCGGGCGCGCTCGTCGCCGGAACCACCCTCGGACTCGCCGCGGGATTCTACGGCGGCCGGCTCGACCACTGGATCATGCGGGGGGCGGAGATCCTCCAGGCGTTCCCGTACATTCTGCTTGCGATCGCGCTCGTCGCCGCCCTCGGACCCGGGCTCTTCCACGCGATGCTCGCGATCACGATCGTCGGCATGCCGATCTACATCCGGCTGATCCGGGGCGCGGTGCTGGCGATCCGCGAGCACGACTACGTCCAGGCCGCACGCGCGATGGGCGCCCGCAACCGGCGCATCGTCGGACAGCACATCCTACCGAACGTGCTCGCCCCGATCATCGTCACCGGCACGCTCGACATCGGCGCCAAGATCGTGGCCACGTCGGGACTCAGCTTCCTCGGCCTCGGCACGCAGCCGCCGACCGCCGACTGGGGCACGATGCTCGCGAACGGCCAGCAGTTTCTTTCCGTGGCACCGCACGTCGCGACCCTACCCGGTCTTGCCGTCTTTGTCGTCGTGCTGAGCTTCAATCTCGTCGGCGACTGGCTGCGCGACGCGCTCGACCCGCGGCTGCGGGGTGCCTAGATGGCGGTCGATCGCCGAAGACCCAGGAACGGCGGTCGCGCCCCGCGTACGAGACACGGTGTCGTTGCCGGCAGGCCAGGTCCAGACGAGAGGGGTGACCGACAATGGCGTGGCAACTGAAGGGGACCTATTTCGAGAACTGCAATTGCGACGTCGTCTGCCCGTGCAGCGCCTCGAGCCTCACCCTGCCGGCCGACAAGGATCGCTGCCGTGTCCTGCTCGCGTTTCATGTCGACTCCGGCAAGATAGACGGCGTCGATGTCGGCAACCTCAGCGTTGCGGTCCTCGCCGACACGCCCGCGATGATGCACGACGGGAACTGGCGGGTCGGCGTGTTTATGGATGCCGCCGCCTCCAAACCGCAGGCCGAGAAGCTCGGCGCGGTGTTTTCGGGACAGATGGGCGGCCCGATGGCCGGACTGGCGCCGCTGATCGGCGAAATGCTGGGGGTGGAAACGGCACCGATCCAATACAAGAATGACGGTCACCGGCATTCCGTGAAGATCGGCACGGCCGTGGACATTGAAATCGAAGATCTCGTGCCGCCGCAGAGCAAGACCGGTGAAGCGTCGAAGATCACCGGCATCTTCCATCCCGCCAACTCGACTCTGACGGTGGCCCGAGCCACGAAGTCCCGCGTGAAAGCCTTTGGCCTCGAATTTATGAACGCCGGCAAGAACGGCCACTCGGCGCCGTTCTCGTGGGTCGGATAACCGCCCTAGCCCGCGATATCTACCTGGTCTCGCTCGCCGGCACCGGCGGTCTCACGGCGCTGGCGTGGTTTGACCTGTGGCGGCGAGCCGGCGCGATGACGCACGGCACAGGCGCCGGCATGAGCATGGCCATGGCCATGCCGCGGCCGATGCCCTGGAACTTCCCTGATCTGCTCGCCGCCGGTGCGATGTGGAGCGTCATGATGATCGCGATGATGCTGCCGTCCGCGACACCGATGCTGCTGTTCTTCTCCGGGGTGCAGCGGTCACGCGCCGCGGCGCACGGGCTAGGCGGCCCCGCTGCACTTTTTGTCGCGGGCTTCCTGGCCATCTGGCTCGTCTGGAGCTGGCTGGCCGCCGGGTTCCAGTGGGCAATGCAGGCGTCGTTCGTGCTGTCGCCCCAGCTTGCGGTGACGCGCCTCCCTTTGGCCGCCGCCTTACTCGCGGTCGCGGGCGTCTACCAATTCACGCCGCTCAAGCACGCGTGCCTCAGCCGGTGCCAGTCGCCACTCGGCTTTCTGTTCACGCAGTGGCGGGACGGCGCCTGGGGCGCCGCACAGATGGGTGTTCGCTTCGGCGGCTATTGCATCGGCTGTTGCTGGGCCCTGATGGCACTGCTCTTTGTCGTCGGCGTCATGAACCTGCTGTGGGTGGCGCTCCTCGCGATTTTCGTGCTCCTCGAGAAGGCGGTGCGGCGCGGCCCTTGGCCGAGCCGCGCGACCGGCGCGCTGCTGATCGCGTGGGCGGTGTATCTTCTCCGCTCCCCGGCAGCGTAGGCGAACGCGATTTGACGTTTCGCCGGCTCACCGAGTCCGACTTGGACTTGCTGCATCGATGGCTGAATGCACCGCACGTGCTGGAGTGGTGGGACCGGCCGGGACCGACGCTCGATGAGGTGCGCGAAAAGTATCTCCCGCGGGTGACCGGGCCATCCGACGTTGTCCCGTATATCATCTGCCGGGACGAGATGCCGATCGGCTACATTCAGCTCTATCCTGTTCAGTCCGGCGCCTGGGGCCTGGCGGATGTGCACGGCGGCGCGGGCCTCGATCTCTTCATCGGTGACGTTCGGTGTCTCCACGGCGGACTCGGACCGAGGATCCTCCGGCAGTTCCTCAAAGAAATCGCCTTTCGGGACGAATCGACCGACGAGTGTTTCATCGACCCCTCGCCGCGCAACCGTATTGCCATCCGCGTATTCGAGAAAGCAGGCTTCCGTTACGTGGCCGCGGCGATCGATCCCGACACAGGTGTGGAAGTGCGCCTGATGCGAATCACTCGGAGTGATTTCGAGAAGCGATCTCCGTCAGCCGAGGACTAAACGCCGCGCGCCTCGGGAATGAGGTCACGGATCTGCCGCGCGGGGCGAAGCGCACGCGGGTGCAGGCGGCGGCGCTCCCGGATAGGTGACGCGTTTGTCCTCGACGCGGGCCCACCGCGTGAGTTTGTGCGGGCTGCCCTTACCCGGGTTCATGATGTCCACCACTTCGTCGCCGCGGGCGATCAAGGCGTCGGCCACGAGTGAGCGGTGGCAGCGCCACGGCACCGCCTCGGCGCACATGATCGCGACCGGTCCGGCGTCCCTGGCGAGCGCGCGCAGTTCGGCGAGGGCCTCCGCAAACTCCGGTGTTTCCATGTAATCGGCGAACCCGCGGAACCCGGTGTTCCGCCACGCCGTGTTGGTCGAGCCCGCGCGCGGCTTCCGCAGGCCGCCGAGGGCTTTTATGTGCCGGTAGCGGATGCGCCGGTTGGGCAGCGCGCGGCGCAGGCTCTCCGCGTTGAACTGCGGCACATGGCGTGAGCGCGGCACCGTGCGGATGTCGGCGAGCGTGCGGACGCCGAAGCTGCGGAGCGCCTCCACGAGGCCGTCGAAGGACCGGGTCGAGTGTCCGATGGTGTAGATGCGCATCGGGGCCACCTTTCCGGCCGCGCCGCGCCCGCCCCTGCCGCGGGGCGAAGGGCCGTGCTCGCCGAGGCGATCGCGCCGGAGAAGCGGTAGGCGGACGCGGCGCGGCCGGCGCGGTCCGCGCGGGGCGTACATCGTCCCGCGTCTGTTATACTGAAATGGCCGTGAGTCTCGCCGAGCTCCGCATTCGTATTGCCGATCGCGACGCGCTCGCCGCCGCCCTCGAGGACGTGCTGGGGCGGGAGCACGTCTTCGCGCGGCCCGTCGACCTCCTGGCGTACGAGTACGACGGCTCGGTCCTCGCCGCGGTGCCGGATCTCGTCGTGTTCCCGGGCTCGACGGACGACGTCGCGGCGATCGTGCGCACGGCCGGGCGCTTTGGGGTGCCGCTGATCGCACGCGGGTCGGGGACCGGACTTTCGGGCGGCGCGATTACGCCGATCGGCGGGGTCGTCGTCGCGATGGCCAAGATGCGGCGGATCCTCTCGATCGACCTCGACAACCGCATCGCGGCCGTGCAGCCCGGCGTCATCAACCTCGACGTCACGCACGCGGTCGAAGCGGACGGCTACTTCTACGCGCCCGATCCCAGCAGCCAGTCGGCTTGCAGCATCGGCGGCAACGTCGCGAACAACAGCGGCGGCGTGCACACCCTCGCGTTCGGCGTCACGACCAACCACGTGCTGGGACTCGAGATGGTGATGGCCGACGGCTCCGTGGTCCGTCTCGGCGGGCGCGGCCCCGATGAGCCCGGGCTCGACCTCACCGGTCTCGCCGTGGGGTCGGAAGGCACCGTCGGAATCGTCACGGCGGTGACCGTTCGCCTCATGCGCCGCCGCGAGACCGTGCGCACGATGCTCGGCATCTTCGAGACGATCGAAGAGGCGAGCCAGGCCGTCGCCGACATCATCGCGTCCGGCATCGGACCGACGTCGCTTGAGATGATCGACCGGTTGACGGCGCAGGCCGTCGAGCCCGCGGTCCACGCGGGCCTGCCGCTCGACGCCGGCGCCGTGCTCTTGATTGAAGTGGAGGGCGTGCGGGAAGGCCTCGAGCGGTGCGCCCGGACGGTCGAGGAGTTGTGCCGGACCAACCGGGCCCGCGAGGTCCGCACGGCGCGCACCGACGAGGAGCGCCACCTCTACTGGGCGGCGCGCAAGGGCGCGTTCGGCGCGATGGGCCGGCTCGCCCCGAACTACTACCTCCACGACGCCGTCGTACCGCGGAGTCTGCTGCCCGCGATCATGCACCAGATCGGGGAAATCGCGCGGCGCCACAACATCCGCGTCGCGAACGTCTTTCACGCCGGCGACGGCAACCTGCACCCGCTCATTCCGTACGACGCGACGGTCCCCGGCGAGACCGACCGGGTGATGCAGGCCAGCGAGGAGATGCTGGCCGCGTGCGTCGCCGCCGGCGGCACCCTCAGCGGAGAGCACGGCATCGGCTTCGAAAAGAACAACTACATGCCCTGGATCTTCACCGACGGCGATCTCGGCGCGCAGCGGCGGCTCAAGGCCGCGTTCGACCCGGAGGACCGCATGAATCCGTTCAAGGTGTTTCCGACGCCCGTCTCGTGCGGCGAGCTGCTCACGCGGCGCCCGCCGAGGCTGGCGGCGTCGGGGCTGTGGATCTGAATACCATGGCGACGGCGGCCGCCCGTCCGATTCCGCGCCTGCTGATCCCCGAGCTGGACAAGTGCATCCAGTGCGGGTTTTGTCTCCCGGCCTGCCCCACGTACCGCCTGCTCGGCGTCGAGACCGAGTCGCCGCGCGGGCGCATCCATCTGATCGAGGCCGCGGCGCAGGGCCGCGTGCCGCTCGACGCGCGGCTCGAGGAGCACATGTACGTCTGCCTGGGCTGCCGCGCGTGCGAGACCGCGTGCCCGGCGGGCGTCCACTTCGGCACGATCATCGAAGCGGGGCGCGCGGAGGTCGGGCCGACCGGCTCCCCGCTCGCAAGACGGCTGACGCTCGCGGCGCTGCGCCACCTGATGCCGTACCCCGGGCGGCTGCGCGCCGCCGCGGGCCTCCTGCGGGTGTACCAGCGCAGCGGGCTCGGCCCGCTGCTGCGGCGGCTGCACCTCATGCCGAAGCGGCTCGGCGAAATGGAGGCCCTCCTGCCGGTGGTGCCGGACGGCGCGTTTGCGCCGGAGCAGGAAGTGTTTCCCGCGATCGGCCCCCGCCGGGCCCGCGTGGGGTTCCTCGCCGGGTGTGCGATGAGCGTGCTCTTCCCCGGCTCCAACGACGCGACCGTCCGTGTGCTGCGGCGGAACGGCTGCGAGGTCGTGGTCGTGCGGGAGCAGACGTGCTGCGGCGCGCTCAACATCCACAACGGCGAGCGCGCGGCGGCCCAGGCCATGGCCCGCCGCAACATCGAAAGCTTCCTGCGCGCGGGCGTGGACGCCGTGATCATCAACGCGGCCGGCTGCGGGGTGGCGAGCAAAGAATACCCGGTGTTGTTCCGCGACGACGACCCGGGGTACGTGCCGCGGGCCGAGGCGTTCAGCAGCCTGTGCCGCGACGCGACCGAGTTCCTGGCCGAGCTGGGCCTCACCGGCACGCTCGGCGAGATCCGCGCGCGCGCGACCTATCAGGACCCGTGTCACCTGGCGCACGGGCAGCGCATCCGCCGGCAGCCCCGCGACCTGCTGCGCCGGATCCCAGGCCTCGAGCTCGTCGAGATGGACGGGGCGGACCGCTGCTGCGGCAGCGCCGGCATCTACAACATCGTGCAGCCGGGCTACTCGCGGCAGATCCTGGACGAGAAGATGCGCGCGGTCCTCCGGACCGGGGCGGACCTGCTGGTCGCACCGAATCCGGGCTGCCTGCTGCAGCTCGCGGCCGGCATCCGTGAGCGGGGCGTCCCGATGGAAGCGTGTCACGTCGTCGACCTGCTGGACCGCGCGTACACGGCCGCCGACCAGCGCGGGCCGGCGCCGGGCGCATGACCAGCGTGCCGCGCGCGCAGGACCGGATCGGCGGCGCCTTCGTCTCGCGCATCCGCGACATCGTCGGCGACGCGCACCTGACCGCGGATCCCGACCGCCTCGACGCCCGGCGCATCGACGGCGCGCGTCCCGGGCTGTGGGCGGTGCCCTCGGGAGCCGAGCAGGTCGCCGCGCTCCTCAGCGCGGCCGCGGAGGCGGACGCCGGGGTGATCCCGCGCGGCGGCGGGGCGCACCAGCACCTCGGCAATCCGCCCGCGCGCGCCGACCTCGTGGTCGAGACGACCCGTCTCGCGGGCATCACCGACTACACGCCGGCGGACTACGTGGTGGCGGTCCGCGCCGGCACGCCGTTTCGCGACCTGCAGCGCGCGCTCGCCGCGAACGGGCAGTGGCTGCCGCTGGATCCACCGGGCGCCGCGGACGCCACAATCGGCGGCCTCGTCGCGGCGAACCGCAACGGTCCCCGCCGCCTCCTCTGGGGCTCGATCCGCGACCTCGTCATCGGCATCCGCGTCGCGCTGCCGACCGGCGAGGTGATCAAGGCGGGCGGCAAAGTGGTGAAAAACGTCGCCGGCTACGACCTGGCCAAACTCTTCATCGGCTCGTTCGGCTCCTGCGGCATCATCACCGACGTCACCTTCAAGATCCTGCCGCTCCCCGGCGAGGGCGTCACGGTCCTGGTGACGGTCGCGAACGCCGCGGACGCGCACGCGCTCACCACCGCCGTGATGCGGTCGTATCTGCTCCCATCCGCGCTCGAGGCGGCCAGCCCCGGCGCGCTGGCGATGCTGGCGCGGGCGGGCGGCCTCCGGCTGCCGGCGGGCACCGGCGCGTCGGGGACGGGCCGATGGGGCGTGCTGCTGCTCGCCGAGGGCCTCGAGGAGAGCCGGACGCGCCACATCGACGAGATGCGGACGCTGACCGCGTCCGCCGGCGGTCCGGGCGCCGCGCTCGAGGTCTACTCCGGGGCGCCGCACGAGGCGCTGTGGGGCGCGGTCGCCGAGTTCCCGTCGCCGGCGTCTCACCCGGGGGGCGTCGTCTTCCGCGTGGGGACGCCGATCGCGCGGTGGCTCGACGTCGCCCGGGCCGCCCACGCGGCGGCGGGCGACTCCCCGGCGCTCCTCGCGCACGCGGGCGTCGGATTGACCTACGTCGCGGCCGCGCCGGGGGAGGCGTCCGCGCTCGCGGACGCGCTCGAGCGCGCGGCGGCGGCCGGACCCGCCGCGGCCGGGGATCTGCCCGGCGGACTCGGCGGATACGTGGTCGTCGAGGCGGCGCCCACGACGCTCAAGGCGAGTCTGCCGGTGTGGGGCCAAGCGCCCCCGGCCGTCGACCTGATGCGCCGGCTGCGTGCGCAGTACGATCCGAAGGGCATCATGGTCCCGGGACGGCTGGGATGGCTGTCGTAACCGCGGCGACGAAACCGGCGCGCGGCGCGGCGGAACCGGTGCCGGCCCGCCGGCGGGTCATCGTCACGATCGCGGCCATGCTCGGCATGTTTCTCGCCGCGATGGACTCCACCGCGGTCGGCACGGCGATGCCGACGATCGTCGCGGCGTTCGGCGGCCTCGCCCTCTACTCGTGGGTCTTCGCCGCCTACCAGATCGCGTTTGTCGTCACGACGCCGATCTTCGGACGCCTCGCCGATCTGCACGGGCGCAAGCGCATCTACCTGGTCGGGATCCTCTGGTTCATCGGCGCGTCGGCCTTGTGCGGGCTCTCCCGGTCGATGGGCGAATTGGTGCTCTTCCGGGTGCTGCAGGGCATCGGCGGCGGCGCCGTGCTGCCGATCGCGCTGACGATCATCGCGGATCTCTTCCCGCTCGAGCAGCGGCTGCGTATCCAGGGCCTCTTCAGCGGTGTGTGGGGGCTCGCGGCAGTCGTCGGCCCGCTGATCGGCGGCGCGCTGGCCGATCACGGGGCCTGGCGGTGGATCTTCTTCGTCAATATCCCCGCGGGGCTCGTCGCGACGCTGATCCTCACGCTGGCCTTCAGGGAATCGCGGACGGCCCCCGCCGGCGCGGCGTCGATCGACTACGCCGGGATCGGATTGCTCTCCGGGGCGTCGATCGTGCTGCTGCTCCTCATGTTCTGGGGCGGCCACGAGTTCGCGTGGCTCTCGGCGCCGTCGTTCGCGCTCGCGGCGGCGTGCGCGGCGCTGCTGCTCCTGTTCGTGCACGTGGAGACGCACAGGGAAGACCCGTTTCTCCCGTTCAGCCTGTTCAGCAACCGCATGATCTCCGTGGCCTGCGTCGGCGGGTTCCTCATCGGGGTCAGCATCTTTGGGACGACCGCCTACGTTCCGCTCTTCGTGCAGGGCGTGATCGGCAAGAGCGCGACGACCGCGGGAGAAGCGCTGATGCCGTACATGGTCATGTGGACGGTGTCGAGCATCGTCGGCGGCAGGGTGGCCCTGCGATGGGGATACCGGCCGGTGACGGTGACGGGCATGACGCTGCTCTCCGCGGGGGCGCTGCTGCTCACCCGGCTGGACGCGCGCGCGACGGCCGCCGTCGTGTTCGTCGATATGGTGGTGCTGGGCAGCGGCATGGGGCTGACCGCGACCATGTTCATCATCGCGATGCAGAACGCCGTGGCGCGGCCGCTCCGGGGCATCGTCACCTCCATCAACATCTTCACACGCAACCTCGGCAGCGCGATCGGCGTGAGCGCGCAGGGCGCGGTGCTCGTCGGCATCCTCGACGCGCGGCTCGCGCACCTGCCGGCCGCGCTCCGCTCCCGTCTCCACTCCGTCGCCGACCCGCAGGCCGTGCTGGATTCGGCGTCGCAGACCGCGCTTGGCGCCGGCGGCCGCGAAGCGCTGCGCCAGGCGCTCGCGCAGGGCATCCACGGCGCGTTCGTGCTGGGGCTGGGCCTCGTGGCGCTCGGGCTCGCAGCCGTCGTGCTCTACATGCCGGGCGGGAGCGTCGCCGAGCACACGCCCGAGATGGCGCCCGCACACGAGGGCGGCTCCGCCGTGCCGGAAGCGGCGGGAGACGGCGGGGCGTGAGAACCGCGCCTCGCTGACGATCCGCCGATGCACCGGCTCGCCCTCTCCCTAGCCCTCCACAACCACCAGCCCGTCGGCAACTTCGGCCACGTCTTCGCCGACGCGACCGAGCGGTCGTATGCGCCGATGATCGCGGCGCTCGAACGCCATCCCGGGATCCGCGTGGCCCTCCATTACTCCGGGCCGCTGCTCGATTGGTTCCACGCGCACCGGCCGGACCTGATCGCGCGCCTGCGGGCGCTCGTCGCGCGCGGACAGACGGAGATGCTCACCGGCGCCTACTACGAGGCCATCCTGCCGATCGTCCCGGACGCGGACAAACGGGGCCAGATCCTCAAGATGACCCACGCCATCCGGAACGAGTTCGGCTACGCCGCGGACGGCCTCTGGCTCGCCGAGCGCGTGTGGGAGCCGCATCTCGCGCGGCCGCTCGGCGAAGCCGGCGTCCAGTACACGATCGTCGACGACAGCCATTTCCACGCCGTGGGCCTGGAAGACCGGCAGCTGCTCGGCTACTACGTCACCGAGGAAGAAGGCGTGTCCGTCGCGCTGTTCCCGAGTCTCCGGCGCCTCAGGTATCTCATCCCCTGGGTCTCGCCGGACGAGGTCATCGCCTACCTCCGCACGCTCGCGGAGACCGACGTCCGGCCGGAGGGCCGCGAGGCGCCGCTGGACCTCGCGCTCATGGGCGACGACGGCGAGAAATTCGGGATGTGGCCGACGACCTACGCGCACTGCTGGGAGCGCGGCTGGGTGGACCGGTTCTTCGACGCGCTGGAGGCGACGCCGTGGATCGACCTGGTGCCCCCGGGCGACTACCGCCGCACCCACGAGCCGTCGGGCGCGATCTACCTGCCGACCGCGACGTACGACGAGATGGCGGAATGGGCGCTGCCCCCCACGCGCGCGGAGGCGCGGGCGAATCTCCGTCACGACCTCGAGACCGGCGGCCGCGCCGATCTCACGAGCCTCGTGCGCGGCGGGTTCTGGCGGCACTTCCTCGTCCGGTACCCCGAGGCCAACACGCTGCATCACCTCGCGCTGCGCGCGGGCCGCAAAGTGCGCGCGATGCCGCCGGGTCCCGACCGCGAGCGGGCCCTCGACGACCTGTGGAGCGGCGAGTGCAACTGCACGTACTGGCACGGCGTCTTCGGAGGCATCTACCTGCCGCACATCCGGGGCGCGGCGTTCGCGCATCTCATCGCCGCGGAAGCGGAGGCCGACCGGGTCCGGCACCCGGAGCCCTACGCCGAGGCGTCCGCGGGCGACCTCAACGGGGACGGCCAGCCGGAACTCTATCTCGCCACCGGGCTCGACGTCTGCACGGTCGACCCGGCCCGCGGCGGCAGCATCGTGGAGTGGGACGACCGGTCCGCGAAGCGGCACCTCGGCAACGTGCTCACGCGGCGGGCGGAAGCGTACCACGCCCGCGTACGCCACGAGGCGCCCCCGCTCGAGGGCGCGGTCTCGATTCACGAGGCCGGCGACCGTCCCAAGGAACCCGGCCTCGAGCGCCTGCTCGTCTACGACCGCGTCCGCCGGACGACGCTCCGGACGTGGCTCTGGCCGGCGGAGGTGACGCGCGACGAGGTGTGGCGCGACGCCGCGGAGGACCTCGGCGGATTCGGCACCGCCCCGTATGGGTGGCGGCTCGAGGAGACGCCGGACGGCGCCGCGGCCGTGCTGACGCGGCGCGCCCGGGTGGACGAGGGCGACGTCGTTCTCGAGCGCCGGATCGTCCTCGAGGCGCGCACGCGCGGGCTCCGCCACGCGGTGCGCCTCGTCTGGGAAGGTCCGGGCGTTCTGCGCGCCGTCCTCGCCGAACAGTGGAGCCTCGGCCTCTTCGGGGGGCCGGACCAGGTGTGGGCGGGCGCCGGCGAGGACTCCCGCGTTTCGTTGTGGGAGACCGCGGAGCTCCCGCGCGCGGCGGTGGTGCGCGCCGGCGAGACCTATTCCGGACTGACCCTCGCGTTCACGCCGGAGCGCGCCGCGGATGTCTGGACGCTGCCGGTGTTCACCATTTCAAACTCGGAGTCGGGCTTCGAACGCAACCAGCAGGGCGCGATGCTCGTGCTGCGGTGGGAGATCGCCGTCCCCGCCGGGACGCCGTGGGAGCAGACGACCCGGGCCGGCGTCGCGGATGGCCTCCGCGCCTCCGACGGCCGTGATGACTAGGGTCTGGCCCTCTTGGCCGTCGCCGTTCTGCTCGGGCTGGCGATCGCATACGCCAACTCGCAGCCCCGCGGGGACGGTGCCGGCGTCACGGCGGGTGCGATGTCACTCAAGCCGGGCCTCGGAATTTTTCGCAAACCTTAACTCCTTCTTCACGGAGCGCAT
Source organism: bacterium (assembly GCA_035934535.1). Taxonomy (GTDB): domain Bacteria; phylum Sysuimicrobiota; class Sysuimicrobiia; order Sysuimicrobiales; family Segetimicrobiaceae; genus DASSJF01. The sequence continues at coordinate 52,124 of DASYXS010000091.1, read as the reverse complement.
CGCAGCGCATGCTAGCGTGAAGGGACCGACAATCGCGGGCGGGGGGCGGTCGTGCTTTCACGATACGGCAAGTGGCGGGCGGCGAAGGCGAGCGGGGCGATACGGCTTCGCTTCAAGGTGGCGCTGGTGGAAAAGATCTCGCTGTTCGAAGGCCTGTCGGCGAAAGAAGTCGAGCAGCTCGCCCGCCTCGTGACCGAGCGGGAGGTGCCGGCGGGCACGCAGCTCGCGACCGCGGGGGAGCCGGGCGGCGAACTGTTCGCGATCGTCGACGGCGAGGCCGCGGTCAAAACGCGGACGGGAAAGACCGCCACGTTGAAGGCCGGAGATTACTTTGGGGAAATGAGCCTGATCGACGGGCAGCCGCGGTCGGCCACCGTGCGGGCGACCACGCCGATTCGGCTCCTGGCCCTCGAGCAACGGGACTTCTGGCGCGTGGTGGACGGGACGACGTCCATCGCCCGCAAGATCATGCAGACACTCTGCCGGAGGCTTCGCGAGGCCGAGGGCGGCGCCGCGAAGTAGAAGGCCGGCCGCTCCGGCCCGACCGACCGGCCTCGACAAGGAGGCGTGACGTATGATCCGTGCAGCCGCGATCGCCGTCGTGCTGGTTCTCATGGCGCTCTGCCGTCCCGGCACCGTCCTCGCGCCGAGCACCGCGGCGGCGCAGTCGTCCCAGGCCTCGCCGCCGGCCACGGCCGAGGACGTCGCAAAGCTCCGGCGGAGCCTCGAGGAAGTGCGGGCGCAGCTCGCGGCCCTGAACCGGCGGCTCAACGCCATCGAAGAGCAGCTCAACTCGATGCAGAAGTAACACGCGCCGGGCCGGCCTTCCCTACGGCCGGTGCGTATGCGGGGGCGTTCTGCCGGCGGCCCCCATCCGGCAGGCGATCGCAAAGGCGCGGCTGAGCGCCTCGACGCTCGCCTTGTTCTGACCGGCGATGTCGAAGGCGGTGCCGTGGGCCGGGGTGGTGATCGGTACCGGCAGCCCGCCCTGCACGGTGACGCCGCGGTCGAACCCCATCAACTTGAGCGCGATCTGGCCCTGGTCGTGGTACATCGTGAGGATGCCGTCGTACCGCCCCGCGAGCGCCCGCAGAAAGATGGTGTCGGCCGGAAACGGCCCGTCCACCGGGATGCCTTCGGCGCCGGCCTCCCGGATCGCCGGCGCGATGACGTCGAGCTCTTCTCGTCCGCACGTCCCGCCTTCGCCGGCGTGAGGATTGAGCCCGGCCGCGGCGATGCGCGGCCGCTCGACGCCGGCGGCGAGGAGCGACCGGTGGAGCAGCCGCGCCGCGTCCTTGATGCGCTCGCCGCTCAGCGCCGCGGCGACGTCCTTTAAGGGGATGTGCGAGGTGACGCGCGTCGTCCACAGGCCGTCGAGGACGTTGAGCTCGCAGACGTAGCCGCCCGCGCCGAGATAGTCGGCGAAGAAGTGCAGCTCGTCGGGATGCGCGAGGCCCGCCTGCTTCATCGCCAGCTTGTTCAGCGGGGCGAAGCAGACGGCATCGACCTCGCCCGCGCGCGCGGCATCGAGGCAGATCCGGAGCGCGCGCAGCACCGACGCGCCGCCCGCGGCGCCGGCCGTGGCGCGTGTGACCTCGTCCGGGCGCACGGTCTCGATCGCAAAGAAGCACGGCGGGGCGGGCTCTCCGCGCGCCCGCTCCGAGCGGGCACGGGCCTCTGCGATGGACGCGACGTCGTGAAGCGCCGTCCGCGTGCCGGCCACGCGCCGCCCGTCCTCCCACACCCAGCGGTCGCCGACCACGACAACGTGCGCCTGGCGCATCAGGTCGGTGCGCGCCACCAGCTTCGCAATCAGTTCGGGGCCGATGCCGGCCGGATCGCCGAGGGTGAGCGCCACGGTGGGAACGGCTCCCGCGGTCATCCCGCCGTTGAACCAAACAGCACAAACGACCACGGCGCGAGCGTGAGGCGCACCGTGCCGCCGGATTCGATCTGCTCGGACGCGGCGCGGCCCGGGCCGGCCCACGTCGCGTCCGCCGAGTCGAGGAGCAGTGTCCACCGGCCGGCCGGCAGGGGGATTTCGACGGCCGTTCGGGACGGGGAGAAATTGAACGCCGCGACGGCGGCGCTGTCCCGCCGCCAGCGGCGGGCGACCATGACCCGTGCATCGTCCCCCGGCGCGCCGTCGCCCTCCACGGGGGCCGACTGTCCGACCGCCAGCACCTCCATCGGTTCCTTGCTGAGGTTCGCGAGAGCGGGGACGGTCTTGCGCAGCCGGATGAGCGTGGCATAGAACTCGAGGAGGGCGCGATGTCGAGGCTGGTGCGCGAGCGCGCGCCTGAGCCGCGATCGTTCAAACGTCTCCGGCGACTGGGGGTCCGGCGGTTCGCTCTCACGATACTCCGCCCGCCGCCCGCGGCGCACGGCTTCGCCGAGCTCCGGATCGCCGTGATCGGTGAAGTACAGGAACGGCGCGATCTCCCCGTACTCCTCGCCCATGAACAGCAGCGGCACAAACGGCGCCAGCAGTACGACGCCCGCGGCGAGCTTCAGCGCCTCGAACCCGACGAGGTCCGACAGCCGCTCGCCGAGGGCGCGGTTGCCCACCTGGTCGTGGTTCTGCGCGCAGACGACGAAGCGGGGGGCCGGCACGTCGCGCGACGGCGCGCCGTGGTACCGCCGCCGGAACGGCGAGTAGCGCCCGGAGACGACGAACCCCTCCGTCCACGCCAGCGCGAGATCGCCGACTCCACCGAAGTCCTCGTAGTACCGGAGCCGCTCGCCGGTGAGCAGGGTGTGCAGCGCGTGGTGGAAGTCGTCGCTCCAGACGGCGTCGAGCCCGTAGCCGCCGCGGTGGACCGGGCGCGTGAGCCGCGGGTCGTTCAGGTTGCTCTCCGCGATCACGCAGACCCGGCGGCCGAGCGCGCGGCCGCTCTCGTGGACCGCGGCGCCCAGTTCCTCGAGGATGTGCCGCGCGGATCCATCGAAGATCGCGTGCACCGCGTCCAGCCTGAGGCCGTCGATGTGAAACTCTTCGGTCCACCGGCACGCGTTGTCCAGCACAAACCGGCGCACCTCGTCGCTGTCCGGCCCGTCGAAATTGACCGCGTCTCCCCACAGCGTGTGATAGCGGCTCGTGAAGTAGGGTCCGAACGCGCCAAGGTAGTTGCCCTCGGGCCCGAGGTGGTTGTAGACGACGTCGAGGATCACCGCGATGCCCCGGCGATGGCAGGCGTCCACGAGGCGCTTCAGCCCGTCGGGCCCGCCGTAGGCGGTGTGCACCGCGTAGAGGTACACGCCGTCGTAGCCCCAGTTGCGCGTGCCGGGAAAGTGCGCGACCGGCATCAGCTCGACCGCCGTCACCCCGAGATCGACCAGCGCGTCGAGCTGGCCGATCACGCCGTCGAACGTGCCTTCCTCGGAGAACGTCCCGACGTGCAGCTCGTAGATGATGTGGTCGGCGAGCGTGAGCCCGCGCCAATCCGCGTCCGTCCACGTGAACGCCGGGTCGGCGACCTCCGACGGCCCGTGCACGCCGTCCGGCTGGAGGCGCGAGGCGGGGTCGGGATATTCGAGGCCGCCGTCCAGCACGTAGCGGTAGCGGACCCCGGCGCCGACATCCGGGACGTCGGCTTCGTGATAGCCGCGCTCGCGCGGCTCGAGCGGGATCACACGCTCCGCCGGGCTCAACAGGTGCACCTGCACGGCGCGGGCCTTCGGCGCCCACACGCGAAAGCGGCAGCCGCCCCCGGCGAGCAGGACCGCGCCGGGCGCGCCGTCGCCACCCGTCATCGGGGCGTCACGCCGGAAGCCGCCCGAGCAGCGCCAGGAGGCCCGTGAGCGGGATCCATGCCCACGCCGGGCGATTATTGAGCTCGTACCCGAGCTCGTACGCGGCTTTGTCGATCAGGTACGCGTCGAGGAGCAGCTGCGCCGCGCGGGGTTCGGACGGCACGATTGGAGTCTCGCGCCCGCGAGACCTGTTCCGCCTCGCAGGCGGCGCGCCCGCGGCGGTGAGATAGCCCGCGAGGAACGACGCGGAGACCCAGTGGGTCCAGCGTCGCGCGCCGGCCCGCAGCCGGGCCTCGAGATCGGGCGCCGGCGCGAGGCCGCGCGCGGTATGATCCGCGAGCGCCGCCAGCGCCGCGTAATCGAAGGACCGCAGCATGCCGGCGACGTCCCGCAGCGCCGGGCGCTTGTGCCGGCGCTCCGAGAGCGGCCGGGCGGGTTCGCCCTCGAAGTCGATGATGACGAAGTCCTTGCCGGTCCACAGCACCTGGCCGAGATGGTAGTCGCCGTGGCTGCGGATGCGGGCGGTATTGATCCGGCCTTCGAGCAGCGGGCGCAGGCGTCCGAGCAGGTCGTCTTCCGCGGCCGCGACCCGCTCGGCCATCGGACGGGCGGCCTCGTCGAGGCCGGCCATGTTCCGCCGGAGCGTCTGCAACGCGCCGCGGGCGGTGGATCGGACGGATTGATAGATGGAGCGCTGATACATCGCGGTAAACGGCTCGGGTGCGAAGTCGGGATCGGCCGGATCGGACGCGAGCGCGACGTGCAGCTCGGCCGTGCGCTGCCCCAGCAGCCGCGCGGCGTCGAGATACGGTCCGACCACGGCGACGACCTCCGCCGGAGGTTCCGTGCGCGCGGCGGCGATGAGGCCGCCGCCGGCCGGCGCGGGCACGTCCGTGCCGGCCGCCACCCGCTCGAAGTAGTGGCCCAACTCGTCGACCGTGTACCGCCACGCGTCGCCCTCGTTCGCGACAAACTCCGAGAGGACCGCCACCGTTCGCGTCTCGTCGCCAAAGCGGTGCTCGATCGCGCCGCCGACCCGCGGGGCGTGCGCGAACGCCGCCCTCTCCGTGAGAAAGCGGCCGATCTCGAAGTCCGGATGCAGCCCGGCCTCGGGCTTGCGGAACAGCTTCAGGACGCACCGGTCGCCGTACACGAGCGACGTGTTGCTCTGCTCGCCGCGCAGCACGGCCGACTCGGGGACGGCCACACCTCCCTGTCCGGCCCAGGGGACCACCTCCCGGAACGCCTGCGTCTGCACGCCCGCGAGGTCGGCGTGGCCGGCACGGGCCCGTCTCCGGCGGGCGATCACGTCGAGCAGCGCCAACTGGGTGGCCCGGTCGTAGACGCCGTCGTACAGCACGCCGTCGCCGCCGGCCGCATCCGGGCCCGCGGGCTCGCGGACGTCCGCGATCAACGCGCCCGGCAGGTCCCGCCGGACCGTATCGGCGCCGGTCCCCGCGGGGACCCGGGCGAGCGGCAGCGTGTACACTTCGGGCTCGCCGTCGACGTACTCCACGCGCAGCAGCACGACGTACGCGGGGGCGCCGCCGTCGAGGGGCAGCGGCACCGTGTTTTGGATCGTCACGCCGCGCACCGCGCGCCCCTTGCCGCCGAACCAACGGCGCCCGCGGACGTAGGTCCACAGCGCGTCGGCGAGCGCGCGGTCCCGGCCGGTCACCAGCGCCTCCCAGCCCTCCGGCGCGGCCAGCGGCGCCCGCACAGGCGGCTCGGGCTCGCGCGCGCCGAGCAGCACGGGACGTTCCAGCGAGAACCAGTAGAAGGTGTGCGGGCCGAGCGTCAGCAGGTACGGCAGCTCGCCGATCGGGGGAAACGGCGTGCGGCCGAAGACCTCCACCGGCACCATGCCGTTCCAGGCCTGGAGCGGCAGTTCGACGTACTGCACGAACCGCGAGAGATTCGCGACGATGAGGAGCTGCTCGTCGCCGTACCGGCGCAGGAACGCCAGCACGCGACGGTTGTCGGGCTGCAGAAACTCGAGCGTGCCGCGGCCGAACGCGCGGTAGCGCTGGCGCATCGCGACGAGCCGCCGCATCCACCAGAGCAGCGAGTGCGGGTTGTCGTGCTGCGCCTCGACGTTCACGGTTTCGAAGTGGTACTCGGGGTCGATGATCGCCGGCAGGAAGAGCCGCTGGGGGTTGGCCCGCGAGAAACCGGCGTTGCGGTCGGCGCTCCACTGCATCGGCGTGCGCACGCTGTTGCGGTCGCCGAGGTAGATGTTGTCGCCCATCCCGATCTCGTCGCCGTAGTAGAGCACCGGCGTGCCGGGGATCGCGAACAAGAGGCCGTTCATCAGCTCGATCCGGCGGCGGTGGTTGCCGAGCAGCGGCGCGAGGCGGCGGCGGATGCCGAGATTGATCCGCGCCGCGGGATCGTGCGCGTACACCCGGTACATGTAGTCGCGGTCCTCGTCGGTCACCATTTCGAGCGTCAGCTCGTCGTGGTTGCGCAGAAACATCGCCCACTGGCACGCCGGCGGAATCGGCGGCGTCTGGGAGAGGATCTCGATGACCGGAAACCGGTCCTCCTGCCGGATCGCCATGAACAACCGAGGCATCAGCGGGAAGTGGAACGCCATCTGACACTCGTCGCCGCCGCCGAAGTAGGCGATCGCGTCCTCCGGCCACTGGTTGGCCTCGGCCAGCAGGACGCGCGCGGGGAAGCGGTCGTCGATGTGCCGGCGCAGCATCTTGAGGAAGGCATGGGTCTCGGGAAGGTTCTCGCAGATGGTGTCTTCCCGCTCGTACAGGTAGGGCACCGCGTCGAGACGCATGCCGTCGACGCCCATCCCCATCCAGAAGTCGACGACCTCCAGCATCGCCTCGCGCACGGCCGGCGAGTCGAAGTTGAGGTCCGGCTGGTGCGCGTAGAAGCGGTGCCAGTAGTAGGCGTGGGCAACCGGATCGAGCGTCCAGTTGGACGGCTCGAAGTCGCGGAAGATGATGCGGGCGTCGCGGTAGCGGTCGGGCGTATCGCTCCACACGTAGAAGTCGCGGGCGACCGTCCCCGGCCGGGCGCGCCGGGCGCGCTGAAACCACGGGTGGCGATCGGAGGTGTGGTTGAGCACGAGCTCGGTGATGACACGGAGCCCCCGCGCGTGCGCTTCGGCCAGAAAGGTCCGGAAGTCCCGCATCGTCCCGTACGACGGATGGATCCCGGTGTAGTCGGCGATGTCGTAGCCGTCGTCTTTGAGCGGCGACGGATAGAACGGCAGCAGCCACAGCGCCGTCACGCCGAGGCTTTGAATGTAGTCGAGCCGTGCCGTCAGCCCCGGGAAATCGCCGATCCCGTCGCTGTTGCTGTCCGCGAACGCGCGGACGTGGACTTCGTAGATGACGCCGTCCTTGTACCAGAGCGGATCGTCCGGCGCGGGACGCGCGCGCGAGGCGGCCGCGCGGCCCTGCGACGGCGCCGCCGCGGGCCGGCGCCGCGTCCTGAGCTGGGTGCCGGCGGCGCCGTCGCGCCGCGGAGGGGGGCTCACGGGCTCCGCTCCACCCGGAAGAGGTGCGCCGGCTGCTCGGCCGGGCGCAGCGAAACGTAGTTGCGGCCGCCGCGCCAGGTGTACCGGGCGCCGGTCAGCAGATCCGTCAGCGCAAAGGCCTCGTCCGGGCCGAGCCCGAGCGCCGGCAGCGAGAGCGCGGTCCAGCCCGCCTGCGCGAAACGCGGGTCGAGGTTCACGATGACGAGCACCGCGGGCCCCCCGTCCGGACTCGTCTTGCTGTAGCAGAGCAGCTGATCGTTGTCCACCCCGTGAAAGGCGAGCGTGTCGTCCCGCTGCAGCGCCGGATGGCCGCGACGGATCTCGTTGACGCGGCCGATGAGCCCGCGCAGGCTGTCGGGCCGGTCCAGCTCCCAGTGCTTGATCTCATACTTTTCGGCGTTGAGATACTCCTCGCTCGCCGGCGGCGGACTGTCGGGCGCCGCGGACCGGTGCTCGAAGAGCTCGAAAGCGGGTCCGTAGATCCCGTAGTTCGCCCCGAGCGTCGCGGCCAGCACGAGGCGCACCGCGAACGCCGGCCGGCCGCCGTCCCGCAGGTACTTCGATAAAATATCCGGGGTATTGGGCCAGAGGTTCGGCCGGAAAAACTCGCGCACCGGCGTCTGACGCAGCTCCGTGAAGTACTCGGCCAGGTCCGCCTTCGTATTTCGCCAGGTGAAGTACGTGTACGACTGCGTGAATCCCAGCTTGGCCAGCCGGTACATCACCTTCGGACGCGTGAACGCCTCGGCGAGAAAGATGACGTCCGGGTCGGTGCGGTGGATCTCCTCGATCAACCATTCCCAGAACGGGAACGGCTTCGTGTGCGGATTGTCGACCCGGAAGATGCGCACGCCTTCGCGTATCCAAAACCGCACGACGCCGAGCAGCTCGGTCCACAGACCCCGCCAGTCGGCGGACTCGAAGTCGAACGGGTAGATGTCCTGGTACTTCTTCGGCGGATTCTCCGCGTACTGGATCGTGCCGTCGGGCCGCCGCCTGAACCACTCGGGGTGCTCGCGGACGTAGGGGTGGTCCGGCGCGCACTGGTAGGCGAGGTCGAGCGCGATCTCGAGCCCGTGCTCGCGCGCCCGAGCGACGAGCCGGCGGAAGTCGTCGAGCGTGCCGAGCTCCGGATGAACCGCGGTGTGGCCCCCCTCCGCCGCGCCGATCGCCCAGGGGCTCCCGGGATCGTCCGGCCCGGCGGTCTCGGCGTTGTTGCGGCCCTTGCGGTGCGCGCGGCCGACCGGATGGACCGGCGGCAGGTACAGGATGTCGAAGCCCATGCCGGCGACGTAAGGCAGGCGCGCCTCGCAGTCCGCAAAGGTGCCGTGCCGGCCGGGCTCGGGCGCCGTGGAGCGTGGAAACATCTCGTACCACGCGCCGCAGCGTGCCCGCTCGCGGTCCACGGTGGCGGCCAGCTCGGGCGCGTACCGCGCCGCGTGCGTCCGGTCCGGATGCCGGCGCATCGCCGCGGCGAGGTCGGCGGACAGGGCGAACCGCACCGCGTCGGCGTCGCCGGCGGCGAGGCGGTCCGCCCACGCCGCGAGCGGTTTGGCGTCCGGGGCACGAACCGCCCGGCGGCTCGCGCCCCGGACGAGGTCCGCACCGATCTCAAGCTCCATCCGCACGTCCTGTCCCGCGTCGACGCGCTTGGCGAGATCCCGCGCCCACGTCGCGAAGTGGTCGATCCACGCCTCCACCGTGTAACGGTACCGGCCGATCCGCGCCGCCGCAAACGTCCCGCGCCAGCGATCGTTGTCGAGACGGACGAGCGGCGCCTCGGTCCAGCGGCGGACGGGATCGCCCTCCCACCGGTACCGCACGACGCCCGCCAGCTCGTCGTGGCCGTCCGCGAACGCGTCGCATTCGACGACGACCACGTCGCCGGCGGTGCGCTTCACGGGGAACCGCCCGCCGTCGATTTGGGGCGTGACGGCCTCTATCGCGACCCGGGACTTCGCCTCCATGGGTTTCACCTACGCGTGCGTGGAGCGCCGCCTCAGCGCGGCGCGATGATCTCCTCGAGACGGACTCCGTCGCCGCGCGTCGTCGCGACGGTGATGTGGTCGCCGCCGTGCAGGACGGTGTCGCCGCGCGGCACCAGCATGCGCGTTCCCCGGCGCAGCGCCACGACGAGGCTGTCGGGCGAGACGGCGAGCGCGCTGAGCGGGCGGCCCGCGATCGCCGACTCGGCCGGGATCGCGAAGTGCACCAGCCGCGTCCCGAGATAGACGCGCTCCGCCTCGGTCCCGCGGTCCACCTCGTCGAGAATCTCCGGCAGACGCGGCGGATACAGATCGTACAGATACCGGTACATCGCGTCGATCAGAAAGTCCACCTCGCCGGCCGCCATCCAGGTCCGCTGCAGGTGGTCCAGGCACAAGAACACGTTGCGGCAGTGCTCCCGCGCCTCGAGCAGCACGCGCCGCCAGCGCGCGGCGTTGTGGAAATCCTCGTCGAGCGTGCGGTAGGCGTCAAACATCTGCTCGGCGCCGCGCCCGGCCTTGTCGCGGAAGTCGGTCGCGTAGTCCAGCTGCCGGAACGCCTCGCTCGGATCGTAGTCGTGACGCTCCTCGCGGAGGCGTTCGAGCGCGAACCGGAGGTAGGCGATGCGGGTGTCGAGCAGGCCTTCCGGCAGGCGCCCGAGACCGACCAGCATCCGCGGATCGAGGCGGTCCTCGGTCGCCGGGTAGCGCTCCGGGTAAAACTGCAGCATCATCATCAGCGCGTCGGCGAGCACGAGCCCGTACAGGTACGGCCGCTTGTTGAGCGCCTCGCTCGGCTGCCAGCCCCAGTTGTCGGCCTGCTTCAGGAGGCGGAAGCCGACCGCGATCCGCTTCTCGATCGGGAAGCGGTACAGCTGATAGCCTTCGTCGCACAGCACCGAGGCGTGGACGCCCACCGGCGCGAGGAGGCCGAACGCCCGCAGCATCCACGCGAACAGGCCCACGAGGTACTTGCCGGGCTCCCAGTAGATGAAGGGGTGCGCCCGGAAGATCCCCGGCACCGCGTCGATGCCGCCGTACTCGCCGGCGTACAGCGGCGGATAGTGACCGTCCGAGCGGAGCAGCACGCGCGTCTCCGGCGCCCACCCCATGCCCTGGTGCTCCACGCGCGCCTCGGGCGCCGGGGCGGCCGCTTCCAGATACTCGTCCGGCGTCGAGAACTTCACGGCCACGTCCGGCGACGCGAGCACCTGCCGCCACGACGCCTGCAGCACGTCGAGCGCCACGTCGCCGAAGTCCATCAGCTCGAGATCCTGGATGTACAGAATGAGGCCGCCGTCCGGGGCCGCGGCGAGCGCCTCCCGGAGCGTCGCCGCGTACTCCTCGACGCCGCGCGTCCGGTCGATCGGGAACTCGAGGTAGCGGTGCTCCCTGTACTCCGTATCGAAGACGTAGTACGCCCCCATCATGTAGCCCTGCGACCGCACTTCCTGCGGATACATGCGCGTGACGGGCCGCCAGATCTCCTGGGACACCCGGAAGTGCCGCGGCAGCGCGACGAGGCGCCGGCCGATCAGAAACGGCCGGTGCACGTAGTCGTGCGACGGGTCCGACGCGGTGTATACGCCCTTGCGGTCGCTCAGGTGCGGGTGGACGATCGCGTCGATGCCCGCGTCCTCGAGCGCCGGCGCAAAGCGCGGATGCACCGAGCATTCGGTAAAGAAGAACACGCGGCGCCGCGGCTTCGGCGCGCCGACGACGTCGTGGAGGACCTCTTGATTGAGCCGCAGCTCCTCCACCAGCTCGCCGGGCTCGAGCAGCGCGGCGTGGGTGTGATGCGCCGTCGTGTACAACGGATAGATCGTGTGGTCCCGGTACGCGCGGCGCAGCTCCTCGAACGTGCGCGGCAGAATGGTGCGGATCTGAAAGAGCAGGTCGTTCGAGATGTCGACGGTGACGCGGACGCCCATCGCGCTCGCAAACGCGATGAGATCGCGGTAGATGTTCCGGCCCTCTTTGGCCCGCCGGCGCAAGTAGTTCTCCGGGGGCACCGCCTGCGCGATGCGCATGTCCGGAACGGCGCTCTGGAGGTGTGCCGGCAGGTCCCAAAGCGGCTCGTGGGCATGGAACGCCAGGATCACGTGAACCGTCTTGGGCATCAATCTACATCTTACCCTGTTGGACGGGGGTTTGCGGAGCGGCTACGACGCGCTAGGAACCCGAACGGCGGGCCGCGTTTTCGACAACTTCGGCCACGAGTTCGTGGGGCAGCTGTTGTGTCTCGCGGGCCCGCTCGCGATAGTACTCGATGACCGCGAGCGGCAGTCCCAGCGCGTGCAGGAGGCCCAGCGAGGCCTCGAATTGTTCGCGGTTCCACGCGCCGGCCGGAGATGTGTCTCGCCGCTCCGGCTGGGATCGTACGCCCGACATTCTTGGCCACCTCCGCGCCGGTCGCTTCATGCCCAGGCCGCGCGCGCTTTAGACCGCCGCCGCCCCGCACGGATCATGTCCGGACGGGCGCCGAATCGTCGGCCCAGCCGCGGGTGAGAAAGAGCCAAAACGCAAGGCCGGCGTAGCGGCCGTAGCGGCGGAACCGGCGCTCGATCGTGCGATCCGTGACCTGCCGGCGGCGGCCGGAGAGCCGCGCGAACGCCGGACGGGTCCACGAGTCGAAGACGAGGCGTGAGTAGCGGCCGAGCAGCATCATGATGTGCGACGCCGCATACGGTCCGACACCCGGCAGATCCAGGAGCCGCTCGGCGACGTCATCGTCCGACAGGGCGCCCGGCGTATCCGGACCGCGGCCGAGCACCTCCAGATCGACCTCGCCGCGGGCGACGCGGCGCGCCAGCGTCACGAGATACGGACCCCGGTAACCGGCGCGCACGACATGTCGGTAGAAGGACGGCCGGACGCCCGCCATTGCCTCCGGCGTCGGAAATGCCCGGCCGGTCCACCCGCGCGCGGGCGCGCCCGGCGCGCGCTCACCGAGATGTGCCACGAGGCCCGTGATCATCCGCCGCGTCAACGCCCACGAGCAGTTCGTCGTGCAGATCGTCTTGACCACGTCCTCGAACACGGTGGGACTCCGGATCAGCCGTCCGGCTCCCGCGCAGGCCCAGGCGAGCTCGGCGTCGTCCGCCGCAAGCGCATAGAACTCGGCGAACGGTTCGTCCAGCCTGAGCACATGGCGCACCGCCCGGACGGCCCGTTCGACCACCCGCGGCCCCGGCGCAGATCCAAGGAACCGCACCGCGCCGAACCCCGGGCGTCCCTCGTGGATCTGGATCAGGCGGGGCCGTCTCCCCCCGATCGGCAGCGTGATCTCGAGCGCGCGGGCCTGCGCGTCGAGACGCATCGGCGGGAGTTCCGTGAGCCCGTGAGACATACAGGTGCGCCACAGGAGAATCGGCTCCCCGCCGGGGCCGGCGAGCGCAAACTCGAACGTGCGGATCGGACGCGTTACGGTCTGCGGCGCAGCATGCCGAACACCGCGAGCCCGATGAAGGCCGCGGCCAGCGCCCGGCGGCTGGACGGCGCGACGGTGCGCGCCGTCGAGGGCGTCTTCTCGGGGCGGCGCGGCGCCGCCGGCACAAGGCGCAGCCGTCGATCCTGGGCGGCCTCTCGCCGGTAGGCCGCGATCCGGTCGTTCGCCAGCCACTCGTACATACGGACATTCCACATGTGGGGACCCCTCTCTTCGCGGAGCTACCGCAGCACGGCGGTCCAGGGCAGCAGGCCGATGAGACGTCCGCCGTCGACCACCGGCAGCACCTCGTGACGTCCCGTGCGCATCAGCACCGCCGCGTCCTCGAGGGAGGCGCCGGCCGAAATCGTTGGAACCGATTCGATGATGCGCGATACCGTCAGGCCGTCGAGGACGTTGCGCAGCTCGTACACGTCGAGTGTCGTCACGTCCGACGGTGTGAGCCGCAGCAGTCCCGTCTCGTTGACGAGACCGACGAACCGGTCGCCGTCGCACACCGGCAGCGCCGTCGTCTCGTGCTCGCGCAGCAGTCTGAGGGCCGTCGCCACGGTGGTGCGGGGCGTGATCACCGGCGAAAACACGGTGCTGTTCCGAACGCTGGCCGTACGGACATCGATCATGGTCGTCCTCCCTTCGTGCGGGTGCCGCCGCTCATCGTAGCCGGCCTCGGATGCCGAATCTATCCGCTTCTTGTCGCTCAAACTCAGTCGGCCGCGGCGTCGTGTGTCGCAACCGTCTCGCGAACCGGCAGCGCGCCGGCGGGCGAGGCATTGGACCGGAGCGGAATCGCCGGACGCGGGGTGATCAGCCGCGCGAACTCCCACTCGGTGAGATCGCCCTGCTCGTACGCGTGCCAGATCGTCTGGATGCGATCTGCCGCCGCCTCCGGGTATCCCGCCGGCTGCTCCCGGCGCGCCAGCATCACCGCGATCGCGAAAACGATCGCCGCTATCAACCCGGCCGACAACGCGATGTCCCGCGGCCAGCCGGACCCGAACAGATAAGGCCACATCCTTCGTGCCTCCCAAAGAACCGGATTGTTCCTGCTTGCACTGCCATATCTAACCTGCTATTCTACGTTTGCAGGTCATATAGTAACAGGCAGGATCTAACTTGTCAACCTCTAATAGAGGGTTATATGGCGAAACGTGAGGCCGACGTACAGCGGCCGGCGGCCATGAGTCAAAAGCCGGAGTACGCGTTTGATTTCTCGGGCGGGCGGCTCTGCCTGGACTTCACCAATACCGTGACCTCGACGCGAGCGACGCCGAAAGAGCATCTCAACACCTATCTGGACCTAGTGTCCTGGGGCCGGCAGGCGGGCGTGCTCGACGAGCGCGAGGCGCAGCATCTTGCGCAATTGGCCAAGCGCCGGCCGGACGACGCAGCCCGGATCCTCGCCGGCGCGCTGTCGCTTCGCGAGGCGCTGTTTCGGATTTTCTGCGGCGCCGCGGAGTGCCGGCCTCAGCGATCGGAGGACATGGAGACCCTCAACGCGGCGCTGTGCCGCGCGCTTTCACACGTGCGGCTCGACGCGACGGCGGAGGGGTGCGTACGGATCTGGGGGAACGACGCCGACGCGCTGGACCGCATGGTCTGGCCGGTGCTCCGTTCGGCGATGGATGTCCTCACCTCCGAGGACGAGCGCGGCCGGATTCACAAATGCGAGAGCCCGACGTGCGACTGGCTGTTTCTGGACACGACCCGCAACCACAGCCGGCGCTGGTGCGACATGAAAAGCTGCGGCAACCGCGCGAAGGCGCGGCGCTACTACGAGCGCCACAAGCATCAGTGACGCCGCCGGCGCCGTGCTCCACGGGCCGGTGTCCGCGGCCTGCGTGATATAGTGGGAGCGTGACGGCCGGACGCCCAGGGACGCTCTACGTCGTCGCAACCCCCATCGGCAACCTCGAAGATATTTCGCTCCGCGCGCTCCGCGTGCTCCGCGAAGCGGCGCTCGTCGCCGCGGAAGACACGCGCCGCACGCGCAAGCTGCTGACGCACCACGGGATCCGGGGGCGCCTGGTCAGTCTGCGCGAGCACAATGAACGGGCGCGCGCGCCGGTCCTCGTCCGCCGGCTCCTCGACGGCGACTCGATCGCGCTCGTGTCCGACGCGGGCACGCCGGGACTGAGCGATCCCGGCGCCACGCTCGTCCGGGCCGCCGCCGACGCGGGGGTGCCGGTCGTTCCGGTGCCCGGGGCGAGCGCGGTCCTCGCCGCGCTGGTCGCGTCGGGGCTGCCGGCCGAGCCTGTCACGTTCTTCGGATTTCTGCCGGCCCGGGGCGCGGAGCGCCGCCGGGCGCTCGAGGCGCTGCGCGATCTGCCGCACACGCTCGTCCTTTTCGAGGCCCCGCACCGGCTGCGCGAGGCGCTCGATGATCTGCTGGAGGTCCTGGGCGACCGCCGGATCGTGGTCGCGCGGGAGCTCACCAAGGTGCATGAAGAGGTCTACCGGGCGACGCTCAGCGAAGCCGTCCGGCACTTTTCCGCTCACCCTCCGCGTGGGGAATTCACGCTCGTCATCGAAGGAACACGGTTGAGCGAAACGGGGACCGGCGACGCCGCGGCGGCCGTCGAAGCGGCGCGGGAGTCGGCCTGCGACGCGCTGAGGCGGGCCGCCTCCGGCGGCTGCTCCCCCCGGGAATCGGTCCGGCGCGCGGTGGAGGCGAGCGGCCTCCGCCGCAACGAGGTGTACCGTCTGTGGCTCGCCATCCAGCAGGAGGCACGCAGATGAAGAACGTCCACACCGCCGGCGACGAGGTCGAGGCGCTGATGCTCCAGGGTGTGCTCGAGCAGGCCGGCATTCCGGTCGTGCTGCGCTCCCGGCAGATGCCGGGCTACGGCACCGTGCTCGAGAAGGCCACGGGGGTCTGGGGGGATCTGCTCGTCCCGGACGAACGCGCCGCCGACGCCGGCGCGTTGATCCGCGATTACCTCGCCACACAGCCGAAGGGCGCGGCCCGCGCCGTTTCGTCCACGGGGCTCGCCGGCATCGTCGTGCCGATTCCGACGCTGTTCGATGAGCGGGGCCGCCTCGACGAAGCCGCCAACGTCCGCCACGTCGAGTGGCTGATCGGGCGCGGCGTGCACGGCCTCTTTCCTCTCGGCACGACCGGCGAGTTCACGTCGCTGTCGGGCGACGAGCGGCGGGCGATGGCTGAGCTCGTCGTCCGTTCGGCGCGCGGCCGCGTGCCGGTGCTGATCGGCTGCGGCGCGCCGGGGACCGAGGAGGCCGTGGCGTACGCGGAACACGCCGAGGAGATCGGGGCCTCCGGGGTCGCGGTCGTCCTTCCATATTATTGGGTCCCTCCGGACCGCTCGATCTACGAGCACTTCCGCCTGATCGCGATCGCGACGCGGCTGCCGGTCTATATCTACAACTTTCCGGGGCTCACCGGCCGCAACATCCCGCCGCGCCTGGTCCGCCGGCTCGCCGAGGACCACGCCAACATCGCCGGAATCAAGGACACCATCGACAGTATCGGGCACATCCAGGAGCTCATCACGACTGTGCGGCCCGCGCGGCCGGACTTTGTCGTGCTGTGCGGCATGGACTACCACCTCCTCAACACGCTGCTGCTCGGCGGCGACGGCGCGGTGCCGGGAACGGCGAACTTCAGCCCGGAACCGCTCGTCGAGATCTATCGGGCAGTCACGGAGGGGCGCCTCGCCGACGCCGCGGAACGCTCGCGGCGCCATCTCAACGCGATCCCGGGGTGGTTCGCCGCCGACGCGCCGGCGTTCGTGATCGTCAAGGAAGCGATGGTCATCGCCGGCCTTATCCCGCGCGCGACGGCGCGGCCGCCCGCCCTGCCGCTGACCGAGGATGAGCGCCGGGCCCTGCGGCGCGGTCTGGAAGCGGCGGGCATCGGCGCGGTGCGGGCCAAAAATACGGAGACGGGGGGCGCGTCCCGGTGAGCCGTCCGGCCTCAGACCGGCCCGTCGCGGTCGGCCTGCTCGGCTGCGGCACCGTGGGTAGCGCGGTGGTGCGGCTGCTCCGGAAGAACGGCGCCGAGATCGCGCGGCAGACGGGCGCCGAGCTGCGGCTCTCCCGGGTCGCGGTGGCGCGGCCGGAGCTGGCGCGCGATCTCACCTTCGAGCCCGGGGTGCTGACCGGCGACGCCGCCGCGGTGGTCGCCGATCCCGCCGTCGACGTGGTCGTCGAGGTCATGGGCGGGCTTGAGCCGGCGCGGACGCTGCTGCTCGACGCGATCGAGCACGGCAAGCACGTCGTCACCGCCAACAAGCAGCTGATCGCCCGGCACGGGCCGGAGCTCTTCGCCGCGGCCGGGCCGGCCGGCGTCGACCTGCGGCTCGAGGCGAGCGTCGGCGCGGGCGTGCCCGTGATCCAGATGCTGAAGGAGTCGCTCGCGGCCAACCGCATCACGGAGGTCGCGGGCATTTTGAACGGCACCACCAACTACATCCTCACCCGGATGGCGGAGGACGGTTCCGAGTTCGGGGAGGCGCTCGCGGACGCGCAGCGGCGCGGCTTCGCGGAGGCCGACCCCACGGACGACGTGGAAGGCCACGACGCCGCGGCCAAGCTCGCGATCCTCGCGACGATCGCGTTTCACACCCCGGTGCACGCCGACCGGGTCTACCGCGAGGGCATCGCCCGCGTCTCGGCGCAGGACATCCGCTACGCGGACGAGCTGGGCTACGTGCTGAAGCTGCTGGCGATCGCGCGGGAGCACGACGGCCGCGTGGAGGCGCACGTCCACCCGGCGTTCCTCCCGCGCGCGCACCCGCTGGCCGCGATCCGCAACGAGTTGAACGCCGTCTTCGTGCGCGGCGACGCGGCGGGTGAAGTGATGATCGTCGGCCGCGGCGCCGGCGGCGATCCCACGGCCAGCGCCGTCGTCGCGGATCTCGTGGACGTGGCGCGCAGCCACCGGCGCGGCGGCCACGGGCGCGTCGGCTGGGAGGGCCTCGAGCCGCGGCCGCTCCGCCCGATGGAAGAGGTGGAGACGCCGTTCTACCTCCTGATGCAGGTGACCGACCGGCCGGGCGTGTTCGCCCGGATCGCGGCGATCTTCGGCGAGGAAGGCGTCAGCATCTCGGCGATCTCGCAGAAGAGCCGCGGCGCGGACGCCGACATCGTGATGATCACGCACACCGCGCGCGAGGGCCAGATGCGGCGGGTGCTCACGCGGATCGAGGCGCTCGACGTGGTCGGCACCGTCCGGAACGTCATCCGGGTGGCCGACGGTGAGTAGAACGGCCTGGCGCGGCGTGATCGAGGAGTACCGCCGGTTTCTGCCGGTCGCGGACGGGACGCCGATCGTGACGCTGCGCGAAGGCGACACGCCGCTCTTGCGCGCGGAGCGCCTCGAGCGGCACGTGCCGGGGGCGATCCTCTACCTCAAGAACGAAGGCGTCAATCCCACCGGCTCGTTCAAGGACCGCGGGATGACGCTCGCGATCACGAAGGCGGTCGAGGAGGGCAGCCGCGGCGTCATCTGCGCGAGCACCGGCAACACGTCGGCGTCCGCGGCCGCCTACGCCTCGCGCGCCGGGATCGTGTGCTTCGTCGTCGTCCCCGCCGGCGGGATCGCGCTCGGCAAGGTCGTGCAGGCGCTCGCCTGCGGCGCGCGGCTCGTGCCGATCGAAGGCTCCTTCGACGAGGCGCTGCGGTTGGTGCGCGAGGGCGCGCCGCGCCTGCGGCTCACGCTGGTCAACTCGGTCAACCCGTACCGGATCGAGGGCCAGAAGACCGGCGCCTTTGAGATCTGCGACGCGCTCGGGCGGGCCCCGGACGTGCTCGCGATCCCGGTCGGGAACGCCGGCAACATCACCGCGTACTGGCGCGGTTTCGTCCAGTACCACGCGCGCGACATCGTGACGTCCCGGCCGAAGATGTGGGGGTTCCAGGCGGCCGGGGCGGCGCCCCTCGTCCTGGGGCATCCTGTCGATCGGCCGGAGACCGTCGCGTCCGCGATCAGGATCGGACGGCCGGCCTCGTGGGACGGCGCCGTCGCCGCGGTCAAGGAATCCGGCGGCGCCTTCGAGGCCGTGAGCGACGAGGAGCTGCTCGCCGCGCGCACGCTGCTCGCGCAGGAGGAAGGCATCTTCGTCGAGCCGGCGTCCGCGGCGTCGGTCGCGGGCGTGCTGCGGCGGTCGCGCGAGGGCCGGGTGCCCGAGGGCACCTCGATCGCGTGCATCCTCACCGGCCACGGCCTCAAAGATCCGGAAGCGGTGCTCCGCACGGAGCGCCGGCCCGAGCCGGTGCCGGCGACGATCGAGGCGATCGAGCGCGTCATCGGCGAGCCCGTGGGCGCACGATAAGCGCTCTATGATCCGCGTCCGCGTGCCGGCGACAACGGCGAACCTGGGGCCGGGATTCGACGCGCTCGGCCTCGCCCTGCGCCTCCACAACACGGTCGCGCTCGAGGCGGCCGCGGAGCCGCGGATCGAGATCGAGGGCGAAGGCGCCGCCTCGCTGCCGCGCGACCCGTCGCACCTCGCTTACCGGGCGGCGCTCGCGGTGGTCGAGGCGCGGACGACCCGCGGCGCCGCGCCCCGGGCGTTCCACCTGCGGCAGCACAACCGCATCCCGCCGGCGCGGGGGCTCGGCAGCAGCGCCGCGGCGATCGTGGGCGGCGCCGCCGCGGCCAACGCCCTCCTCGGCGGTCCGCTCGACACCCAGGCGCTCATCGACCTCGCCGCCCGGCTCGAAGGCCACCCGGACAACGTCGCCCCCGCTGTCCTCGGCGGTTTGGTCGCGTGCGTGACCACCGAGGCGGGAAAAATCCGGTGGACACGTCTCATCCCCAAACGGCTGCGTGTGGTGATCGCGATTCCGGCGTTTGCGGTGTCGACGGCGGAGGCCCGGCGGCTCCTCCCGGAGGCCGTGCCCTTTCGGGACGCCGTCTTCAACGTCACCCGGACCGCGCTGCTCGTCGCGTCGCTCGTCGAAGGGCGGACGGAGATGCTCGACGAGGCGACGCGCGACCGCCTGCACCAACCCTACCGCGCGCGGCTCGTACCGGGCCTGGAGGCGGTCTTCGCGGCCGCCCGTGAGGCCGGCGCCCACGGCGTCGCGCTGAGCGGCTCCGGCCCGACGGTCGTCGCGTTCGGCGAGGCGCCGGCCATCGGCGAGGCGATGCGGCGGGCGTTCGCGTCCTCCGGCGCGGAGTGCCGGGTCATCGACGCGGAGGTCGATACCGAGGGAACGGTCGTGGAGGGGAGCGGGTGAGCCTGATCGTCCAGAAGTTCGGGGGCAGTTCGGTCGCGACGCCCGATCTCATCAAGCACGTGGCCGGCCGCGTCGCGTCCGCGCGCGAATCCGGACACGACGTCGTCGTGGTCGTCTCGGCGCCCGGCGACACGACGGACAACCTGATCGGCCTGGCGGAGCAGATCACGGCGAGCCCGGCCGACCGCGAGATGGACATGCTGCTCTCGACCGGCGAACAGGTGTCGATCGCGCTGCTCGCGATGGCGCTGCACACCCGGGGCCACGCCGCGGTGTCGCTCACCGGCGCCCAGGCCCTGATCCGCACCGAGCCGGTCCACCTCCGGGCGCGGATCATGGGCATCGACCGCCGCCGCGTCGACCGGGAACTGGGCGCGGGCCGGATCGTCATCGTCGCCGGCTTCCAGGGAATCACCGACGGCGGCGAGATCACGACGCTCGGGCGCGGGGGGTCGGACACGACCGCGGTCGCGCTCGCCTCGGTGCTCGACGCGGAGATCTGCCAGATCTACACCGACGTCGAAGGCGTCTTCACCGCGGACCCGCGCGTCGTGCCCGAGGCGCGAAGGCTCGCGGAGATCTCCTATGATGAAATGCTGGAGATGGCGAGTTCCGGCGCGCCCGTGCTGCAGACCCGCGCCGCGGAGCTCGCCAAGCAGTACCGCGTGCCGCTGGAGGTGCGCAGCACGTTCGTCGAGCGGGGGGGAACGGTGGTGACGGATCGGACCATCGAGGGACGGCGAGTGGTAACCGCAGTCACGCACGACCGCAACGTGGCGAAGATCGCCGCGACCGGGATTCAAGATCGCCCCGGCATCGCGCACACACTGTTCCGCGCGATCGCGGACCGCCACGTCAACGTCAATCTGATCATTCAGAGCGTCCCGCAGGCGCAGGGCGCCGACATCTCCTTCACGGTCGCGCGGCCGGACATGGAAATCGCCGTCGAGGCCGCCCGCTCGGTCGCGAAGGAGATCGGGGCGCGGGAGATCCTGTCGGACGAAGGCGTCGCCATGGTCAGCATCGTCGGCGCCGGCATGATCACGAACCCCGGCGTCGCGGCGAAGATGTTCGGGGTGCTCGCGCGCAACGGCGTCAACATCGAATTGATCGCGACGTCCGAGATCAAGATCTCCTGTGTGGTCCGCGAGAACGAGGTGGAAAAGGCGGTCCGGGTGCTGCACGCCGAGTTCAAGATGGACGAGGGCTGACGCCGCGCACCGGTCCCGCCGGATCAGCGCCCGGCGGGTCAACGGGCTCTCCCCGACACGAACGGGACCCGGATATTGCAGCACCGCCAAGTAGGTTCACCGGTACGACGGCGCGGCTCCTGAGACCCTACGTTAATTGTTCCGAGTTGGAACGCGCGATCACCTCATCGCCCACCCGCCATGCCGAGGATGCGGTGCCACAAATCCTGCGCCGTCTGCGGCACGTGCAACGCGCCGATCACCACCAACGCGAAGAGAACGAGCCCCGGCAGCCACCTCACTGCGCGAAAGACAAAAAGAAGCCCCGGAGTTTTGACGCCCGCAAGCAATGTGCCGGAGATCCAGGAGAGCACCCAAATCAGAAGCGCCGCACCGATCCCATACTCGCCGAGGGTTTTCGCATGATTGTCGCGGACGATCGACGCGAACACCCACAACACGGCGCCCATTACGCCGAGCAAGGCCACCCAATAGTTCCAGAATACGCGGCGGAGGGTGCCGGGAGTGAGCAGGCCGACGAGCTGGGCCGCGATCCCGCCGGCGCGCCGGAACAGGTCGATCGCCCTGTTCTTCACGCCCGCATCTTCCTCGATCATTCGCCCGAAGATGTCGGTCGCCTCGGCGATTTGGCGCGCGGACTCCTTCGGCGGCGGGTCGCCGGGCAACTTGTACCGGTCTTGTAAGTAGGCCTGCAAATCCTTGTCCGCAATGGCCTGGAGCGCGCAAGTGAGATCCGGCGCGCTCGGCATCGTTGCCTCTTGGCGGACGATGGCGTTCTGCAGACGCGTCACGAAGCAGTTCCGGATCTTCTCATCTTTTTCGTGGTTAAGAACAGCCGAAACGATCCGCTCACATGTGTCGAGCCGACCCCACAGAATGTCATTCTGCCGCCATTCCCGTTTGAGAAACGCCCCAAAGGCCTCTACCTTGTACCCTGCGAGTTTGTCCGCGAGGGATCGTTGGATCCCGTCGGCGGGACTGATGCGGTAGATCTCTGTCTCCGTGTGCTCGCTGACGTTCGACCCTTCCAGGAACCCAAGCGAGACCATATCGAGGTAATCAAAACGCTGGTACTCTGTCTCCAGATCCGCATCGCCGCCGATGAGGATTTGCAGCTCCGCGCGATTTTGCGCAAAGACCTGCGTCCAAAACGTCTTGATCGTGTCTGCGATTCCATGAAATTGCTCGCGATGCGCTTCATAGAGGTCATCTGCCCGCGCCTGCCGCTCCGCGTCGCTCCCGGGCCGCAGGATCCACTGGAACGCGTCTTCCTTGAGCCCTTTGCTCTCAAAATATCTGTTCACAGCGCGGCGCAGATCAAGAACCAACGGCCAAATCGGATTCCGCTTCGTGGGCAGCGACAGCTGCTCACGCCTGCGGTGAAGCCGGGTCAAGTGCGTGATCAGCGCGTCGCGAAGCTGTTGACTCTTGTTGTGTTCCTGCGCCCACTCCAAGAGGTACGCGGCCCGGCGCATCCGGAAGCTGAAGTCGAAGTCGTCAAAGAATTGGGCTTCGGGCTGCCGCCCCCCTCTTCGATCCGGTGCGTACATCCCGAGCCGCCAAGCCCGCACCAGGTAACGAACCGCGAGAAACGCGTCTTCCGACAACACCCAGGCGGGCAACCCGCAAAGGGTGCGCGCCAAGTCGTCGGTACAATCGAGGAGACGAACCGCGTGGTAAGAGCGGTACATCGAGCCGTACTCGCGATACTCCGCCACCAGCTCCTGGACGCTGTCCACCCGGAACCGTCCAACCGGGACCGCCGGCGGCAAGGCCGCCTCCTGCAGCGCCTTGAGCCGCGCCTGTATCCCGTTGGAAACTTTCACGCGGTCAATTTCCTGGCGGATCGTCTGATAGTGGGGCAAGGTGATCGAGCCGGCGATGGCGTTTTGCACGAAATTGAAGTGCGGCTGATCGCTCGCGTCGCCGGCAATTTCGGGGAAGGGATCGACGAAGAATAGCTTGCGCGTGTGCCGCAGCCTCGTCGCGCGGAAGCCCAGCGCGTTGATGACGTAGTCGAAGGGCTTGTTATCGAGATACCCGCCGTCCGCAAGTTCACGTTCGTCGATGGCCAGGGGATTCTTCGGCGGAATCAACGCGGGGACTGGTATCCAGCGGAAGAACGCGCTGTATGTCTCTTCATTGGCGCGGTAGGCATCCTTGCCGATCACAGGTTTGATGTCGGCCAACTTCATGGGCGCAAAGGCGATCGGAAACGATGACGTGCAGCGGGCGGCGAACGCGAGCATCGCGTCGAAGGGGGCCTCAAAATCCCTGCGACGCAGGCGGTCGAGTTCGATATCAAGCTCGCTGGACTTTGAGTCTTTCGCCAGCACGATGTTGTCCCAGCGAAAGTGAAAGCATCCCTTGTGAACTTTCTCAGGGACATCCAAGTCCGCCAGACGTATCGGGATCGAAACGCCATTCAAATCCGTCGTCGTGACGAACAGATCGATTTGCTCCACCGGCGCGTCCGCGGCCGTCACGTCGAACGGACCGCTGTTCATATCGCGGAAGGCCTCGTACAATTTCCGGTACATCAAGTTGCCGTCTAACAGCGACCGTTTGGGCTCGGAGAATCCGCGGCGGTTGAGTATCGTGTTCATATCGGCGGTCTCGAGCCATGTCTGGCGCAATCGCTTGAGATCCTTAGATTGAAGAGCAAGGGCCTTAGCCAGAAACACCGCGTTGATGCCGCCCGCCGAGGTACCAGACAGAAGATCGACCACAAACCGGGTGGGGCTGCGCAGAGGCGGGTCCATGTCACCGTCGGGGCCTTGATCCCGGACGCTGTCGCTCATCTCCTTGTAAATCTGGGTGACCTCATCGTCGCCGACGTCCGCGCCCGATGTTGCGCGCACCAGTCGCAGCAGTTCTTGAGCAACGCCATGGATGTAGATGCACAGTGAGATCCCGCCGTACATGACCACCGCGATCCGGATCTCTTGCGTGGGCGGTCCGGAAGAGGTGCGTGGCGGGGAAGTGGCATGGGTGGAGCCTATCGTGATCGGGTCGGCTGCCATTTACATGCCTCCCGCAAGAACGGTTCTCGTTGGGCTAGGGTGGATGGAGAGGACAGGCAGAAACAGGGACCACGCAACCAATCGCTGGCATTTTTCTGAATACTTGACGTCAAGTCCTTCTTGCCTTCGGCGTGTCCTTATTGACAAGTCGCGGCCGGTCCCCGTACAGTAGACGAAAGCGATGACGGAGCGGGAGTACGTCCGCCCGCCGACCCGGAGCCCGCGCGGGCTGAGCGAGCCGGATCAGGTGCAAGCCGGCGGGAGCGGCGGACCGAACATGGCTCCGGAGCTGCCGGCCGAACCGCCGGTCGGATTCCGAAAGGGATCCTGCCAGGCCTAGTAGGCGCGGACGCGGCGCCCGCGTGAGAGGGCGGCGTTCTACAGGCACGGACCGGCCGGATCGCGGTCCGCGCCGAGGAACGGCCGAGGCCCGCGGAATGCGGGCACACGTGGGTGGTACCACGGAGGCGTCCGCCTCTCGTCCCGATGACGAGGGGCATTTTGTTTTGGAGGGCATCATGACGACCTACTATATTACGACCCCCATCTATTACGTGAACGGCGAGCCGCACATCGGGCATGCCTACACCACGATCGCGGCGGACGTCGCGGCGCGGTTCAAGCGGCTCGCCGGGTACGACGTCTTCTTCCTCACGGGAACGGACGAACACGGCGTCAACATCGCGCGCGTCGCGGAGCGCCACCACGTCTCGCCGCAGCAGTGGTGCGACCGGATCGCCGGCGAGTTCCAGACGCTGTGGCGCCGCCTCAACATCTCCAACGACGACTTCATCCGCACAACCGAGCCGCGCCACGCCAAGGTCGTGCAGGCGATCTTCACCCGCCTCTTCGAGCGGGGCGACATCTACAAGGGCACCTACGAGGGCTGGTACTGCGCCCCGTGCGAGAGCTACTACGCGGAGACGGAATTGGGGCCGGGCAGGACGTGTCCGATTCACACCAACCGGCCGGTCGAGTGGACGTCCGAGGAATCGTACCTGTTTCGCCTCTCGAAGTACCGCGACTGGCTCCTCGAGTACATCGAAGCCGACCCGCACGTGCTGGCGCCGGACGGCCCGCGCAGCGAGGTCCTCTCGCTGCTCCGCTCCGGGCTCAAGGACATCGCGGTCAGCCGCACCACGTTCACGTGGGGCATCCCGGTGCCGTTCGATCCCAAGCACGTGATCTACGTCTGGATCGACGCGCTCACCAACTACATTACCGCGGCCGGCTATCTCGACAATCCGGAGCGGTTCGCGCGGTACTGGCCGGCGGACGTCCACCTCGTCGGCAAGGAGATCGTGCGGTTCCACGCGGTGATCTGGCCGATCATCCTCCACGCCGCCGGCATCCCGGTCCCGAAGCAGACGTTCGCGCACGGCTGGCTCACCTTCGGCGGGCAGAAGTTCAGCAAGTCCCTCGGCACCGTCCTCGATCCGTACGCGCTCGGGCAGGAGGTCGCCGCCGAATCGGGCGCCGAGGTGGACGTCGCGATCGACGCGATCCGGTACTTTCTGCTGCGCGAGATTCCGTTCGGATCGGACGGCGACTTCAGCAAGCCCGCGCTGATCCACCGCTTCAACGCCGACCTCGCGAACGACTACGGCAACCTGCTCAACCGTACGCTGCCGCTCGTGGAGCGCCATTTCGACGGCCGCGTCCCCGCGCGCGGGCCGGAGGCCGGGGGCGACGTCGTTCTCCGGGAGACGGCCGCGGCCGCCGCCGGACGCCTCGACGGGCTCATCGACCGGCTCGACTTCCGCACCGCGCTCGAGACGATCTGGGAAGTCCTCGGCGCGGCCAACGCGTACCTCGACCGCGAGGCGCCCTGGCGCGAGTTCGGCGCGGGGAACGCCGGCCGGGCCGGGACGATTCTCTACAACACCCTCGAAGCCGCCCGCGTCGCCACGGTCCTGCTCTCGCCGTGGCTGCCGGCCGCGACGCAGCGGGCCTGGGACCAGCTGGGCCTCGACGGCTCACCGGTGACCCAGCGGCTCGCGCAGGCCGCGCAGTGGGGCGGCCTCCAGACGGGCGCGCCTGTCCGGCCCGGGCCGCCGATCTTTCCGAGGATCGACACCAAGACCGCGGCGAAATCGCGGGAGGCCGCAACGTCCAAGGCGGCGGCGGACGGAGACGTCACGACAAGGGGGAACGTGGTGAGCCAGATCTCGATCGACGAGTTCAAGAAGGTCGAGCTTCGCATCGCCGAGATCCTCGAGGCCAAGGCGGTCGCGGGCGCGGACAAGCTGCTGGAACTGCACATCAAGATCGGCGACGAGACCCGCACGCTCGCGGCGGGGATCGCCCAGCACTACCGGCCGGCGGATCTCGTCGGACGGAAGATCGTCGTCGTGGCCAACCTCCAGCCGCGAAAGGTGCGGGGCGTGGAGTCGCAGGGGATGCTGCTCGCGGCCAGCCACGGGGATCAGGTCATTCTGCTGACGCCGGAGAAGGACATCCCGAGCGGCGCACCGGTCTCCTGACCGGAACGATCGCGGGGCGGCGGGCCGGACATCAGCACGCCGGAGCACCACAAAAAGGGGGGGGCATATGCACGCTCGGGGCGCGTTTCGCGCGATCATACTGTTGATCGGGGCCGCCGTCGTCGCGGGGGCGGGGAGTCCGGCGTTCGCAGATCCACGGGACATATCCGTGGGTGGCGTCTACATCACCAGAATCACCCAGCCGTCGAACGGCTATACCGCCGAGCAGCGCGCGACGGAAATCACGCGGCGGATTACGCAGATCCTCAGCACCCCGGAGCTCCGGGAGGGGGCCGTGGTCAGCGTCAGCCAGAGCGGCGCGGACGCCCAGGTCACCGTAGGGAAGATCCTCGTCTTCACCGTCACACCGGCGGACGCCAAGGGCTCGGGCACCACGCTCTACGTGGCGAAGCAGTGGGCGCGGCTCTTGGCGGAAGGTCTCACCAAGGCCCTCCCAGGCTCCAACTTCCACGGGTTCTAGACAGCGGGCGTCCGCGTCCCAGAACCGGCGTAAGTGGGTAAGAAGGCCTTAGTCAGACGGACGGAGAGAGGCCCATGATGCCGGTTCGCCGCACGATTGTCATCGCCGCGCTGCTCGCCGGCGCCGCCGTCGTCGCCGGAATTGCCGGGCCGGCGTTCGCGGATCCACGGGACATCTCGGTGGGCGGCGTCTGGATCACCCGGATCACCCACGATTGGGCCGGCGTGAGCGCGGCCGACCGCGCGACGGAAGTCACACGGCGGATCACGCAGGTCCTCAGCACGCCGCAATTGCGGCAGGGCGCCGTGGTGGCCGTCCGAAAGGACGGCGCGGACGCGGTGATCACGGTCGGCAACATCCTTGTGTTCACGGTGACGCCGGCGGACGCCCAGGGCGCCGGCTCGCCGATGCACGTGGCGAAACAGTGGGCGGCGCTGCTGGGACAGGGCTTGACCAAGGCGCTGCCGGGGTCGACCTTCTACTTCTAGGATCGGGAAACGTCAGTGGCCTAGCAGCCGGAGGATCGCCGGAGACAGGATCGCTACGACCAGAAGGCCGAGAACCCAACGAAACTGCTCGCGCATCTCGGCCCGAAGACCGCGGAAATCCGCATGAACTTCCAGCCGGAAATCCTGGACTGATGTTCTAGAGGGCTAAGGCGCGTTTCGACGGATCCGGGCCGCGCTTCGACGGATCCGACGCGCTTGTCCATCTGGTCAAACGCACCTTCGAAGTGAGTGATGCGGGCCTCCAAGGCATCGGTCGCCATCGGCGTTCCTCCATCTAACATTAACGGAGCCGGCACGTCGCGGCGGTACACACGATAGGCGTCATCGAATCACACCGGCGAGGCGGGCGATCCTGAGCGCGACGGGACCGAGCCCGATGATGAACACCGCCGGAAAGAAGAACACCACGAGCGGCAGCACGAGTTGTGTCGAGAGTTTGTGCGCCGCCTCGCGAGACCGATGAAGCGCGAGCGCCCGGCAGTGGGCCGCCTGTGTTTCGAACACCTCGGCGAGCGGCGCGCCGATGCGCAGGCTCTGCGCGACCGCCGCGGCCGCGGCGGCGACCTCGTCGAGCGGATAGCGTCGGGCCAAGCCCTCGAGCGCGTCATCCGGCGCCCGGCCGACTGCGAGTTCCGCCAGATACCCTCGAAACGCATCGCCGGCGGAGCCGGTGGCGGTCTTCGCGTATTCGGCCACGGCCTCGTGCAAACCGAGGCCGGCGCGCAGGCAGAGGGCGAGCGTGTCCAGCGCGTCCGGAAGCGCCTGCCGAAGCGCGCGAAGATCCGCCGCGCGGCCGGAGCGCCGCCGGGGGCGGGCCGCGGATCCCGGCTCGGTCCGTTTGCCGGAGGGCGAACGCTCGAAGCCCTGCGGCGCGGCGTTTCCCCCGGACGCGCGGCAGTGAGTGACGAGCCGTTGGAACGCCGGCGCCGGCGGGCGCGGGATGACGGCGCAGGCCCACAGCGCGGCATCGAGGAGCCCCATCGCCGCCACAACGTCCCAACCGCTCATCGCGCGTCGCTCACGGCTCCACGCGCCGGATCATCCAACGGACGATCTGCCAGCCCGCGAACTCCATGACGGCCGCCGCACCGAGCAGGATACGGCCCGGCGCGGTGTCCACCATTGGGGCAAACACGCCGGGGTCGAGGAGCACCATCGCCCCCGCGACGACCACGGGAAGGAAGGCCAGGGTCGCCCCCGTCGCGCGGGCGTGGGCGGTCAGCGCGCTCACCTCGTGGCGAAACGCGATCTGCGCGCGCGCCGCGGCCGCCTGGCGGATGAGGCACTCCGCCAGATTGGCGCCGGTGCGATCCGCGACGGCAATCGCGGTGGCGATCGCCGGGACCGCGGGCGCGGGCACCCTGTCTCGAAGACGTTCCAATGCTCGCGGCAGCGGCTCGCCGAGTCGCAGTTCCTCGGCGACCCTGGCCCATTCGCCGCCGAGCGGCTCCGGGATCCACTGCGCGACGTCGGAGATGGCCTCGCCGATCGACCGATGGGACCGGAGCTGGCCCACCAGCATGTCGAGTGCGCCGGGCAGCTGCGTCTCCATCCGCCGGATCCGGCGTCCCCGCGCCGTTTGCAGCAGGGCGTGCGCCCCAATCGCCGCGACCGGCGCGGCGAGGACGCCGAGGCGCGCCCCGACGAGCGCGCTCGCGAGCCCCGCCGCGGTCGAGACGCCGGCCGCGGTCCAGAGGAGGAACGCGGACACGGGCATGACGGCGCCGGCCTGTGCGAGGTGCCGCTCGAGGGCGGCGCCGAACGGCATCCGGAGGACGAGGCGATCGGCGCGGGCAAAGACGGCGCGCCCATCGTTGCGAGACGCGTCGTGCCTCAGATACCGGAGCAGCCTGCGCGCGGCCGGTCGCGGCGCGCTCGCCGCATCGCGGCCGCCGGCGAATAGGACCGCCGACAGCAGCGCCAGGAATGCGACGAGCACCACGGCGCTATCCGGCCGCCGGCCTGGTCTCGAACAACGGCGCGGGCGCGCCGAGTCGGCGCAAACGCTGGCGCAGGCGGGACGGCACGCCGGTCCAGGCGGGCGCGTCGCGGTCGCGATCCCAGCGGAACACCGTCTGCAGCTGAACGGCGTCGCGATCGGATCCGGTCACCTCGCTGATCTCCACCACGGCGCGGCGTCCGTCGGGGCGCCGCTCGAGGTGGACGATTGTCTCGATCGCGCCGGCGATGAGCCGGCGGACGACATCGCCCGGCAGCCCCGAGTCCCACCGCGCCAGCACCTCGAGCCGGTCGAGCGCATGGACGGGCCCGTTGGCGTGCAGCGTGCTCATGCTCCCACGGTGGCCCGTGTTCATCGCCTGCAGCATGTCCAGGGCTTCGCCCCCGCGAACCTCGCCCACGATGATGCGATCCGGGTTCTGCCGCAGCGCGTGCCGTACGAGATGGGCCTGCGTGATCTCGCCCCGGCCCTCGATGTTCGGCGCGCGGGTCTCCCAGCGGATCCAGTTGTCGAGCGGGAGCCGCAGCTCCGCCGCTTCTTCGATCGACACGACACGTTCGTCCGGCGACATCGCCGCGGCGCAGGCGTTCAGCAGGCTCGTCTTGCCGGCGCCGGTCCCGCCCGTGAACAGCACGTTCAGCTTGTGGCGTACCGCGTGCGTGAGGTAGTCCGCGACCTCGGGGCCGAAGGCGCCGCGGCCGACCAGGCCGTCGAGCGTGTGCGGCTGCGCCGGAAAGAGACGGATCGCGAGGCACGATCCGCCGACGGCGACCGGCGGAATCGCCGCGTGCGCACGGAAGCCCTGCGGCATCCTGACGTCCGCCATCGGCGTCGACGCGTCGATGCGGCGGCCGCCAAGCTCGGCAATCCGGGCGATGACGAAGCGCAGGTGCTCTTCGTCGCGGAACCGCAC
This sequence comes from bacterium, assembly GCA_035934535.1. GTDB lineage: Bacteria > Sysuimicrobiota > Sysuimicrobiia > Sysuimicrobiales > Segetimicrobiaceae > DASSJF01. The sequence goes on along the minus strand of DASYXS010000091.1, from coordinate 21,659 downwards.
GGCGGTCTGGACCTTGACGCCGTGGCGCTGGGCGTAGACCCGGTCGTACCGGTTCACCATGATGTCGGTGATGTGAGGATCCCGCAGCAGCGGTTCGAGCGGTCCAAACCCCACGATGTCGTCGCACAGATCGCGGATGATGCGGTCGGTCTCGGCCTGGGAAAGGTGCGGGTACTCCCGCAGGTACCGCGCGAGGATCTCTTCGAGGTAGGACCGCACGATCGCGCGGTCCTGTCCCGCAAGCGCGTGCCGTTCGACATCATCCAGCAGCCGCGCGTAGAGGGCGGCGCGGATATCGCCGGGGACCGGCATCCGGCCGGCCGGCGCCGCGGACGGACCGGACGGTTGACGCGGGTGGCTCACGCCGTCGAGCCGAGGGCGCCGCGGAATTCCCGGCGCCGGCGGTCGACAATGTCCAGCGCGATGCCCTCGATGCGGCGCCACCACGGGTCCTCGGGTGCGGCGGCGCCGACGAGCGTGCCGTCGTCCAGGCAGCCGCGCAGCCGAGGCGTCTCCGGCAGCACGGCGGCGAACGGCATCCCGAGCGCCGCCTCCGCCTGCCCTACGGTGTACGAGGCCGCGCCGCCGTCACGATTGAGCACCGGTAGGATCCGGGCGACGCCGTCCGAGGCCAGCAGGTCGATGAGCGTGCGGACGCTCCGCAGCGCCAGCAGATCGAGGGCGGCGACGGCCACCGCCACCGCGGCGCGCCGGGCCAGCAGCCGCTGCGCCGGCAGCACCGGACGGCCGAGATCGACCACCACGAAGGGCAGGCTTGCGGTCAGGGCATCCAGCGTCGCCGGGATGGCGTCGGCGACTTCATCGGCGTCCCCCGGCGCCGCCCAGAGGGCGAACGTCGCAAAACCCGCGGCGTGCGCGAGTCCGACGCGCCGAAGCACCCGCGGCTCGATCGGAAGACGCTGCCGCACGAGCGCGGCGATGCTGGAACCGGTGTCCAGGTCGGCCGCGGCGGTCATGGCGCCGAACGGCGGCGCGTCGGCATCGACGAGGGCCGCGGTCCCGTGCCGGGCAAGCGCCGCGGCGAGGTGGAGCGCGATGGCGGTGCAGCCGACCCCGCCTTTCCCGGACGCCACCAGAATCGCCGTGCCGCGAAGTCTCGGCGTCTCGGCGGCGTGCCGGCGTGTCAGGCCTTCGCGCACAGCGGCGGCGACCGCGACGGGGTCGAGCGGGGCGGATGCGATATCGTGAATTCCCAACCGCAGCACGTCTCGCGCGTCCTCGAACGGCAGCGACGCCGCGGTGGCGATCACGTGCGTATCCGGATACGCCGCCACAATGCGGCCCAGCACGGCCCGCGCGGCCCCGGCCGCCGGCAGCTCCGCGACGAGGCAGTCCGCGGCCGCGAGCGCCAGCAGGTTCAGCACCGCATCCAACTGCTCGACGCAGTCCACCCGTCCAACGTCGCGCAGAGAGACGGCGAGGCGCGCCCGGACATCGGGATTCGCGTGACAGACGATCAGGTACGGCTGTTCGTTCATGGCCCTTCCATTATGTCGCCGCCGCCCGAGGCCGGCGAATCGGGGGGGGCTCCCGACGACCCGTCGGAGGGAGCGGGTTCCGGAGCGGCTTCCCCCTGCTGCGCGCCCCCGGCTCCGCCGGGGCTCTCCGGAAGCGTCACACTGGGAGCGGGTCCGGCGTGGCCGGCGGGCGCGGCCGGCGTCCACAATGTGACGTCCGAGGAGGCGGACGGCAGCCACGTGGCGATGCCGAGGGCCTGCAGAAACCACGTACGGATCGACGCGCGGGCCGCGATTCGCAGCCGCGAGCCCGCCACCGTGGCGTCGAGGGCCGTCACATCTCCCAGCCCGTGCGCCTGCACGTCCCGCCGGGCGACGGCGATCGCCGCGGCGACCGCCTGCGACCGCACGGCGCCCGGATCAACTCCGGGATCGTCGACCTGCGCGCTCCACCGCCGGGCGGTGAGGGCCGCATCGTCGACGGCGTGCTGGAGGATCCCGCGTGCGACGTACCCATTGGCCACATCGACTGCGAGTGCGGTGAACCCTAAGAACGCCGCGAGCGTGACGCCCAGCGCGGCGATGATCACGGCAGCACCTCTACGAAGGTCCGCATCGTGTCCTCAATGACCTCGATCGTGACGTCGCCGGGGCGGGCATCCGGTCGGCGGGCGGAGTCGCGGGAGACATCCCCCGGCGCGCCCGGCCGGGGCACCGCTCCCGGCGGCCATGGGAGCGCCGGGGGCGGGGGCAGACCGCCGGACGTCGGAAGCGGAGGCGGCGCACCCGCGACCGGAGACGCGCCGGCGGGCAGGCCAAGATAGCGCCGGAGGGAGAGCGCCTCATCGGCCGGCGACGGTGCCGTCGCGGAGCGTCCGTGCGGCCGGGCCGTTTCGTTGCCCTGTGGTCCACCGATCGTCGCCGGCTCGACCGCCACAAACATCCGCCCGAATGCCTGCGCCATCATCACCTCGCGCTCGCGCGCCGCCGGGACCGCGAGCGTCACCTCGGCCACCGGCGCCGGGCCGAAACGGCCGTCGGCCGGGGACAGCGGCGACGGCGCACCCGCGGCGGCCGGCGCGAACTGAGGCGTGACGTGCAGCACGAGTCCGGAAGTCAGCACTCTCCGCACCGTGCGCTCCTGCCCCATGTCGAACGCGGCGAGCACGTCGACGCGCGACCATGGAGCGAGACGTCCCCCGAACGTCGCGGCGGCCGGCACGATCAGGTTGACGGCGCGCATGCCGGGAGGCACGATCCCCGCTACGCCGTGGAACCGCGGCGCCGGCGTCCGCACCCGGGCACGGTCCGCCGGCGTTGCTGTGTGCCGGGCCTGAGGCCGGTGGTGAAGCTGCGCGGCGGCCGAGAGAATGGTCAGCGCGGCAACAGCGATCGCCGCCCACCGGAGCCAGCGCCGGCGGCGGGCGAGCAGCCGAAGGGCGAGCGGTCCCAAGCGCACCGCGGCGTTACTGCTCGTGCGTTCCATCGGCCGCTCCCTGGGTGGCGAGTTGCTGCCACTGTGCGTAGTAGTAGGCCGCGCTTTGCGACAGCGCCGACGCGAGCGACGCCTCGGCCTGGTAGGCCGAAGAGGCCGCTTGATAGGCCGACAGGACCGCCTGGTAGGCCCACGTCAGCGACGCCAGTTGGGCCTGCTGGGACGCGACCTGCGACTGCTGCGCTTGAATCTGCGCTTGATCCGACTGGACCTGGCCGGCGGAGCCCCACCACGGCGGCGGCAGTTCCTCCACGGCGGCTCCGGCCTCCGCGGTGAGCCGGCGGCCGTTCAGCAGGGCCGCAAACCACGGCGTCAGCGCACGCAGCGTGTAGGTCACGTCCACGATGAGGGTGCGCATGCGTCCCGTGCATGCCGGTTCCGCGTAGCGGAGGGCGATGGACATGCCCGACGGACTGAGCGTCGGCGCGGCCGCGGCCGCCGCGGCGGCTGAGAGGCTGCCGTACGACGCGGTCGGCGCCCCCGTACAGTGCCCGGTGCCGGTGTCCTCGATCGCGACGGCGCGCTGGGCCGCTTCCGCGGCCGCGGTCACGAGCGCGGCCTGGTGCAGCGCCCACCCGCCGTCGATGATCGCGCCGATGAGCGCCAGAACGATGGGGAGTGCGAGCGCCAGCTCGAGGAGGGCGGATCCGCGTTCGCCCGCCGTGCGCGTCCCTGTGCCGAGAACCCTGCCGCGGCGCGACATTGGCCGTCAGTACTGGGACAGTGTGTTCGCGATCTTTGCAAAGATCTGGTTCAGGGCACCCGACAGCGCCGCGAGCGTGGCGATCGCGCCGACGATCACGATGCCCCCGATCACCGCGTATTCCAACATCCCCTGGCCTCGTTCGTCCGGGGCGTGAAGCCATCCCGACGCGATGCGCTGCGCGAACAGGCGGAGCGTAACCGTCCACATGATGAACCCTCCTGTCATGGCGTGGCTGGAGACTCGACGAGCTGCGGTGTCACGAGGATCAGCAGGTCGCTCTCGTGACGCTGGAACGAGCGCGACCGGAAGAGCGCGCCGATGATCGGAAGATCGGCGAGCAGCGGGATTTTCTGCGCCTGCGCGATGTCCTCGCGCTGCAGGAGGCCGCCGAGCACGAGCGTCTCCCCCGGGCGCATCGCCACCATCGTCTGGACGCGCCGCACGCGCAGCGCCGGGATCTCGAAGCCGCTGACCTTGATCGCGTCCGTGAAATCGAGCGTGCTGACTTCCGGCGTGATTGACAAGAATAGGCGGCCGTCGTCCTGATACTCCGGCCGAACCGTCAGGATCACGCCGAAGTCCTTGTACTCGACGGTCACGGTGCCGTTCGCGCCGGCGACGGGCACCGGCACCTGGCCGCCGAGGAGGAGCGAGGCGGTTCGCCCCGCCAGAACGACCAGGCCGGGACGGGCCAGCAACCGCGCCTCGCCTCGCTGCGAGAGCGCTTCGAGCTGCGCGATCAACAGATCGAGGCCGTTGGTCAAGAGCCCGGGCAAGGTGATGACTTGAAGGTTGTAGACGCCTCCGTTGAGCGACGGCGGGGATCCCGGTGTCTGCTGGCCGCCGCCCCACGCGATCCCGAGGGTCTGCTGCGCGTTCCGATCGAGTTCCACGACCTGGACCTGGAGGCTGAACTGCACGGGCCGCCTGATCGTCAACAGGTTGACGACGGTCGCGACGAAGGCGCGCGCCACGTCCTCGGCCTTGGCACGGTCAACCTGTGTCTCAACGGTCCCGCTCAAGACCACTCCGCGGGGGCCCGCGCCTGAGCCCGGATAGGCCGCGGCATCGGCCCGCGGAAGCGGAGGGAGCGAGGGCGCGCCGGCGGGTGAAGGGCCGGCCGGCAGCGGCGCCGCGGCGCTCGGCCGCGCTCCGCGTACGGCGGTGACGGTAATCGCCGACCCGGGAAGCAGCGCCGCCAGCGCCTGCCGCAGATCGCCCAACGGATCGTCGCCGGCGCGCACCTCGATGGCGTAGGACACGAGCCGGTCGGCGCCTTCCCAGACGTACACCGTCGCGCGCCCCGCGGCGCGGCCGGTCACGAGGACTTCGCGGGTGCTGACGGGGACCACGCCGACGATCCGCGGATCGCTGACCGCCACGCGGATCACGCGTTCCACGTCGAGCAGCCGGCCGGTTCCTTCGTCCAGGGTCATGGTGCGGGCGGTGACGACCCGGCCCGCGATTCGTTCGGGTGCCGCGGGGTCGTGCGACGGCGCGGGAGGCACGGCGGGCAGATGTAGCGCCGTCGTGGGGGCGCGGCGCGCGGGAACGAGTCTTACGACGAGCGTGTGCCCGTCCAGGGACGAATTCGCGGCCTGCAAGGGTTCGGAGGTGAAGATCGTAACCTCAGCGCGGGGCGGCACACCGGCGATGGATCGGACCCGGAGGCTGCGCACCGGACCGATGGTGAGGGTGTGGTCGGCCGCCGCCGCGCTGACGGGGTCAAGAACGATCAAAACACGGTCGTTGCGGCGATCGATCAGGTAGTGGAAGGGTCCGTCAAGGGCAACCACGACACGGGCACCCGAGCCGTCGGGCTCGACCATGATGCCCGTGACCGTGCCGGCCGGGCCTGCGGCGGCCACGATCGCGGCATCGGGGACGGACGCGAGAAGCGCCGCGACGACGAGCGTCATCGCACCGGACCGCGGGGGGCGCGACCGCGTGCGTCGCGGCGCATGGACTGGTGGCGTTGTGGGATATCTAAACATAAATACATATATACAGATATCCGCCCCGGCGCGTTCTGTCAATGGCGAACGTATGCGTGTACCAAAGGGAAGGTCTCGCGCGGGATCGAACGAAACGGTCCGGACCTCTCTTAAGGGGAGGATGACGGACTGAACATCCTCCGGGACGTCTCGCCGGACACACTCGCATATGCCATCCTCGCGGCCGCCTGCGTGGCCGCCATCCTGCTCATCGTCCTGCTCGGCCGAGGCCGGCCTGCGAAGCCGGTCGAGGTGCTCGCACCGGACGAGGTGATCCAGCGGCAGTTCGCCGCGGTGACGCGCCGGCTCGAGGCGCTCGAGCAGGGCGTCGGGCAGATCACCGCGGCGCTCCCGTCCACGGTGCAGAGCGTCAGCATCGTGCGGTTCAACCCGTTTCCGGAGATGGGCGGCAGCATGAGCTTCAGCATGGCGCTCCTCGACGCGCGGGCCAACGGCGTCGTGATCAGCGTGCTCAACGACCGCCAGGGATCGCGCATCTACGGCAAGCCGGTGGAGGCCGGGGTCTCTCCCCAAAAGCTCTCGGACGAGGAGCAGCAGGCGATCGGCCTTGCGCGCGGGCGCAAGGCCTGAGCGGAATCGGACGCCGATGCGGTTTCGCGACCGGCGGGACGCGGGGGAACAGCTCGCGCGGGAACTGGCGGCGTTGGATCTCGGCCCGGCGACGGTGCTCGCGATCCCGCGGGGCGGCGTGCTGGTGGCCGACGCGCTCGTGCGGGCGCACGACTGGCCGCTCGACGTGGCGATCCCCCGCAAGCTGCGCGCGCCGCAGAACCCCGAGCTCGCGTTCGGGGCGGTGACCGGGGACGGCACCGTCTACGTGGACACCGCGCTCGCCCGCGCGCTGCGCATCACCGACGCGTACCTGCGCGACGAGATCGGCGTACAGATCGGAGAGATCGAGCGGCGCCGCACCGCCTACCGCGGGGCGCGGCCGGACCCGGATGTCCGCGGCCGGACCGCGATCGTGGTCGACGACGGGGTGGCGACCGGCGCGACCGTGATCGTGACCGTGCGGATGCTGCGCCACGCGCTCGCCCGCGAGGTGATCGTCGCGATCCCGGTCGGGGCGCCGGACGCGGTGCGGCGGATCGAGCGCGAGGCGGATCGTGTGGTATGCGCGCTGCGGCCGCCGTCGTTTGCCGCGGTGGGCGAGTTTTACGAGGACTTTCGTCAGACGACCGACGAGGAAGTGGTCGGCGCACTCCAGCGGGCCTGGGCCCGGACGCAGGTGTCGTGATGGCAGACCAAACGCTCAAACGCACGCCGCTGCACGCGATGCACGTCGCCGCGGGCGCCCGCATGGTGCCGTTCGGCGGCTGGGACATGCCGGTCCAGTACTCCGGGATCATCGAGGAGCACCGGGCCGTGCGGACGCGGGCGGGACTTTTCGACGTTTCGCATATGGGAGAGGTAAACCTCTCGGGCCCCGGCGCCGTTGCCTTCGTGCAGCGCCTCGTCACGAACGACCTCGTCCGCGTCGCGGCCGGCCAGGCGATGTATACGCCGATGTGCACGCCGGAGGGCGGCATCATCGACGATCTGCTGGTCTACCGCCTCGGCGAATCACGGCTCATGGCCGTCGTCAACGCCGCGAACACGGACGGCGACCTCGCGTGGATGCGCGCGCACCTCGGGGACGGGGTCGCGCTCGCGGACGTCTCCGCCGAGACGGCGCTGCTCGCCCTGCAGGGCCCGCGGGCCCCGGCGATTCTCGCGCGGCTCACGCGCGAGCCGGTCGATCTGATCAGGTACTATTGGTTCAGGGAGGGCGTCGAGGTCGCGGGACGGCGCGCGATCGTCTCGCGCACGGGCTACACCGGAGAGGACGGGTTCGAGCTCTACGCCGCCGCTGAGGACGCGGTACACCTCTGGCAGGCGATCCTCGAGGCCGGTAAGCCGGACGGCATCGTGCCGGCGGGACTGGGCGCCCGGGACACGCTCCGGCTCGAGGCCGGGCTCCTGCTCCACGGCAACGACATGGACAAAACGACGACGCCGATGGAAGTGGGCCTCAGCTGGACCGTCAAGCTGCAGAAGGGCGAGTTCATCGGCGCGGACGTGCTGCGGCGGCAGAAGGCCGAAGGCACCTCGCGCCGCCTGTGCGGCTTCGTGCTCGAGGACCGCGCCATCGCCCGCCACGGATTTCCGGTCGTAATCGACGGCCGGCCCGCGGGGGTCGTGACCAGCGGGAGCTTTGGCCCTACCGTGGAGAAGAACATAGGCCTCGCGTTCGTACCGCCGTCGCACGCGGCGCCGGGGAGCCGGATCGCCGTCGAGATTCGCGGCCGCGCGGCGCCGGCCGCCATCGTCAAAACGCCGTTTTACACGCGCCCGAAGAGCGGCGCGGCATAGGGGGGCGCGCATGTACCCGAAGGAGCTGCGTTATTCGAAGGAACACGAGTGGGCCAAACTGGAGGGCACGCGCGTCCGCGTCGGGATCACGAAGTTCGCCGCCGACAAGCTCTCGGATGTCGTCTACGTCGAGCTGCCCCAGGTGGGTGCCTCGGTGACCTTCCTGCAGACGTTCGGCGTCGTCGAGTCGGTCAAGGCCGTGAGCGACCTCTACGCGCCGGTCTCCGGAAAGGTCGTCGAGATCAACCAGGGCCTTGCCGAGAAGCCCGAACTGATCAACACCGATCCGTACGGCCAGGCGTGGATGATCGTCGTCGAGCCGAAAGATCCAAAGGAGCTGGACCAGTTGATGGATGCCGCCGCCTACGCCGCCATGGTGGGTGAGGCCACGTCGTGAAGTACATCCCGGCCACCCCCGCCGAGCGGGAACGCATGCTGCGCAGCGCCGGCGTGCGCCGCGTGGAGGACCTGTTCGCCGACATTCCCGCCGACGTGCGGCTCACCCGGCCGCTCGACCTGCCGCCGGCGATGCCGGACCCGGATCTCCTCGCGCACATGCGCGCGCTCGCCGGCCGCAACGTGGACTGCGACCGCCTCGCCTGCTTCCTCGGCGCCGGCGCGTACGACCACTTCGTGCCGAGCACCGTCCCGCACCTCGCCCTGAAACCAGAGTTCCTGACCGCATATACGCCCTACCAGGCCGAGCTGATGCAGGGCGAGCTCCAGGCGATCTACGAGTACCAGACGATGATGTGCGAACTGCTCGCGATGGACGTCGCGAACGCCTCGATGTACGACGGCGCGAGCGCGACCGGCGAGGCCGCGGCGATGGCCGCGGAGGTGACCAAGCGCAGCGAGGTGCTCATCTCAAGCGCGCTCCACCCGGAATACCGGCAGGTCCTGCGCACGTACACAACCCATCTGCCGATCACGGTGCGGGACCTCCCGGCGCGGGACGGCGTGACCTCGCCCGACGCCGTGCGCGAGGCGGTCACCGACGATACCGCGGCCGTGATCGTGCAGTCGCCGAACTTCTTCGGCTGCATCGAAGACGGGCAGGCGCTCGCCCAGGCCGCCCACGACCGCGGCGCCCTGCTCGTCGTCGCGATCGCGGAGCCGCTGAGCCTCGGTCTGATCAAGCCGCCGGGCGAGTACGGCGCGGACATCGTGACCGGCGAAGGCCAGCCGCTCGGCAACGCCCTCAACTACGGCGGCCCGTATCTCGGCATCATGGCGACCCGGCAGGAGTTCGTGCGGCGGATCCCCGGCCGCCTGGTCGGGCGGACCGTCGACACGGCCGGCCGGCCCGGCTACGTGCTGACGCTGCAGACGCGCGAGCAGCACATCCGCCGCGCCAAGGCGACCAGCAACATCTGCACGAACGAGGCGCTCAACGCGCTCGTCGCCGCGGTGTACCTCGCCACGCTCGGCCGGCAGGGCGTGCGGGACGTCGCCGAGCTGAACGCGCGCAAGGCCCACTACCTGCGCGAGCGCATCGGGCAGGTGCCGGGGTACAGCCTGCCGTTCCAAGCACCGGTGTTCAACGAGTTCGTGGTGCGCTGCCCGGCGGCGCCGGAGGAGATCAACAAGCGCCTGCTCGAGCACGACATCCTCGGCGGGCTGCCGCTCGGCCGCTTCTATCCGGATCTCGCCGACTGCTGGCTCCTCTGCGTCACCGAGCAGCGGTCGCGGGACGAGATCGACCGGTTGGTCGGGCATCTGGAGACGGTGCAATGAGCCCGCGCGACCGCACGGACGGCCAGACGGCGACCGCGACGCGGCGCGACCTTCGCCGTCAGCCCGTGCCGGTGATCTTCGAGCGCGGGATGCCGGGCCGCGTCGGCTACAGCCTCCCGGCGAGCGACGTGCCGGACGTGCCGATCGAGGCGATCGTCCCCGACGCCGTGCGCCGGACTGCTGATGCGGCGCTGCCGGAAGTAAGCGAGCTCGACGTCGTGCGCCACTACACGGCGCTCGGCCGCCGCAACTTCTCGATCGACGAAGGGTTCTATCCGCTCGGCTCGTGCACGATGAAGTACAACCCGAAGATCAACGAGGACACCGCGCGGCAGGCGGGCTTCGCGCGCCTGCACCCGTACGCACCGGAAGACCTGGCGCAGGGCGCGCTGGCGCTCCTGTGGGAGCTCGAGCGCATGACGGCCGAGATCACCGGGATGGACCGGGTGACGTTCCAGCCGGCGGCCGGCGCGCACGGCGAGCTGACGTCGCTGCTCATGATCAGCAAGTATTTCGAGGAGAAGGGCGAGCGGCGCACGACCGTCGTCGTCCCCGACTCCGCCCACGGGACCAACCCGGCGTCGGCGGCCCAGTGCGGCTACCGGGTCGTCGAGGTCAAGAGCGACGCGCGCGGCAACATCGACCTGGAGGCGCTCAAGAGCGTGCTGTCGCCCGACATCGCGGCGCTCATGCTCACCAATCCGAACACGCTCGGGCTGTTCGAGGAGCAGATCCAGGAAGTCGCGCGCGCGCTGCACGGCGTCGGCGCGCAGCTGTACCTCGACGGCGCCAACTTCAACGCGATCCTCGGCATCACGCGCCCCGGCGACCAGGGCTTCGACGTGATGCACCTGAATTTGCACAAGACGTTCACGACGCCACACGGCGGCGGCGGGCCCGGAGCCGGCGCGGTCGGCGTGCGGGCGCACCTCGCGCCGTACCTGCCGGTGCCGACCGTCGAGCGCAGCGGCCAGCGGTTCGTGCTCGACTACAACCGGCCGAAGACGATCGGCAAGATGCGCGCGTTCTACGGCAACTTCGGCAACCTGGTGCGCGCCTACACGTACATGCGGACGATGGGCGCCGCGGGCCTGCGCGAGGCGGCCGAGATGGCGGTCCTCAACGCCAACTACCTCCTGAGCCGGCTGCGGGGTGCCTTCGATCTTCCGTACGACCGCGTGTGCAAGCACGAGTTCGTGCTGTCCGGCCGCCGGCAGCGCGACCGCTACCACGTGTCGACGAAGGACATGGCCAAGCGTCTCCTCGACTACGGCTTCCACGCCCCGACGATCTACTTCCCGTTGATCGTCGAGGAAGCGATCATGATCGAGCCGACGGAGACCGAAAGCCTGCAGACGCTGGATTCGTTTGTCGACGCGATGCTGGCGATCGCGGGCGAGGCGGAGACGGATTCAGAGCTGGTGCGCACGGCGCCGCACGAGACGCCGGTCACCCGGCTCGATGAGGTGACCGCGGCGCGTCATCCGAACTTGAGGTGGCGGCCCCCGTCCGACGGGTCCGGCCCCGCGTCGTCCGGCGAGTCCTCGGGCGCCTAGTCGCACGTCGAACGCACCGGCCCGCCGTACACTGCTGATTACGCGTTGACCTCGCCGCTGGCCACCGGTGTCTTCGGCCTCGCGTCCGCGACGTCATGGGGCGCGGGCGACTTCAGCGGTGGCCTTGCCACCAAGCGTGCCCCGGTCTTCACGGTCGCGGCCGTATCGAAGCTCGCGTCGCTTGCCACGATGCTCTTCTTCGCGTGGCTGCGCGCGGAGCAGATCCCGTCGCTGCACGTGCTCGTTTGGGCCGGTGCCGCCGGCGTCGGCGGCGCGGTGGGGCTCATGGCGCTTTATCAGGCGCTGGCCGTCGGTGTCATGGGCGTGGCCGCGCCGGTCTCCGCCGTGATCGCCGCGACGATGCCCGTGGTCTTCGCCGCGCTCTCAGAGGGATTGCCGACGGACCTTCAGTTGACGGGATTTGGCCTCGCGATGGCGGCGGTGTGGTTCATCTCGCGGCCGGCCGGAGGGGCGCTTCCGGGCCGTCCGCGGCAGACCCGCGGCCTCACGCTCGCCGCGCTCGCCGGCCTCGGGTTCGGCGTCTTCTACATTTTTATCAGCAGAGCCCGCGCGAACGTGGTCTTCTGGCCGCTCGCAGCGTCGCAGCTCGTCACGCTAGTGACTGTACTCGCTGTCGTGGGCATCCTAGCCTTGGCGCGGCGGAGCTCCACCGATCGGTTGCCGATCGACGCGGTGCCGCTGATGCTCCTCGCGGGACTCCTGGACGCCGGCGGCAACGCATTCTTTCTGCTGGCCGAACACGCCGGCCGCCTCGACGTGGCCGCGGTCCTTGCATCACTGTACCCTGCCTCGACAGTGGTGCTGGCACGTTTGATCCTCAACGAGCGTGTGTCCCGGACGCAGGCTGTCGGCATCGTGGCAGCGCTCGCGTCGATCCCGCTGATTGCGGGCTAGCAGGCTGCTGAAAAAGCAGGTCTTGTCGCGCGAGTGATGAATCTATGTTTAGACGCACACATAGCCTCGAACGCACCCCCTTCGGAGGACTCACGATGCGCGGCGACGATCCGCACCAGGGCTGGGTGTACAGTTACATCATGCCGGAGCAGCGCGTTCCCCAGGATCATCCGCTCCGCGCGATCCGGGCGATGGTCGATACGGTCCTGCACGAGCTCTCGCCGGCGTTCGACCGCCTGTACTCGAAGGTCGGCCGCCCCTCGATTCCCCCCGAGCGCCTGCTGCGGGCGCTCCTGTTGCAGCTCCTCCACACGATCCGCAGCGAGCGGCAGCTGATGGAGCAACTCGATTACAATCTGCTCTATCGGTGAAGACGGTCGGCTTGATGCGGAAGGTCCGCCACCGTGGCACCGATCGGGTCGACTGGATGTTTGTCTTCGCCTGTGCCGTCTACAACCTGGTCCGGCTCCGCAATCTTCAGGAGGCTGTCGCATGAGGGAGACGAGTCGCTTGGTGACATCGAGCACGGCAAGTCGGGCTGAATCCCGAACGCAGGGATCGTCGCCAGCCCTCGATTAAACATGATCCCTGTCGGCGTGAGCACTACGAGCACACCTGAACCCAATTTTTCTGCAGCCTGCTAGCGCCGGCGCATGGATCCCACTCCATTCTCCCGCGGGCCTCGCCATTGAGGGCGAGGGCACTGAAGCATGTACATGGTGTCCTCCCAATACGGATTGTCTCGCTCCAGCGTTTCAACGCGCTGCTTAAGAAGGTCGCGCATCCTAATACACCAATCCAAGAGCCGCTGTATCTCTACGCGGGCTCTCCGTTGCACGTCGCTACCGAGCGTGTGTGACTGCCAGCCCAGGCCTTAACAACCTCGCGACGTCGAACTTATGGTGGTGAACCATGGAAAGACCGCGAAGCTGCAGGATGTACGCTGCTTGGTCGTCCGTCTGCCCGACGACGCTGGGGGCTTGGACGGATGCGGTCTGACCGAGCGACGGAGCCGTCGTGAGCGCGATCGCAGACACAACGATCGGAGCAGCGAGGCCCCACTGCCGGCGCTGCCGGTAGGTCACCCCGCCTTTTGAGGCGCCGACTTGGCCTGCAAATTGCCGGCCACAATCGCGAGCCAGTCCAGCAGGTCGTGCAGCGCGAAGGAGAGTCCCGAGACAACCACGCTGGTCAGGGCCGGCTGGAGCGACTGAATCGTCGGTCCCAGGTCAACCGGAAGATGCAGTCTCGCCACGTACGTGGTCGCCGCGGACAAGATAAAGGCGACGACTTTCTTCGCGATGTTCGGGATCTCGAGATTCCCCTTGTCGCCGAGCCACTTGATGACGTCGGTGAGGTACTTGGCCAGCAGTCCCGCGATTATCAGATCCATCCTCTTCCCCCCTCAGCACCTCCGATGACGACGGCCGCGCGTGCCTCTGCCGCAGCCGCTGCCCCTAGCCGCCTCCTCGTTCGACCGGCTGTCGCGCGATCGCGTGTGGCCGCCGCGCCGTTTGACGCCACCGCGATGCCAGCCGGGCTAGCCCCGCCGATGCCGCGATCATCGCCACGGCGAGCGCCGCGCCGGCGGCGACCGCCACTTCGAGCGTGCCGTTTCCGCCGTCCGGGCTTAGGTGAATAAGCCTCTCGACCCAATCCATCCGACCACCTCCGACCCGTAACGTGTGCAGATCGTGCACGCGAGCCTTACAGTATCTGGCACCACCCGCGCCAACTGGCCTCTGTGTCCGTCAAGACATCCTCGAGATGCTGTCTGCCGGCCTCCGCCATGCACCGGTGCTCGCGGGGGTTCATGGCGAGAAGACTGGCATAGTAACTCATCTCATCGGAGCTTCCGGCCATGAATCCCGTCTCTCCGTGCTTCACCAACTCGGGAAAGGCGTATGCCCTCTCAACGATGGGTACGACTCCATGGGCGTATGCCTCCACCAGGACCCGGGCATAGCTTTCGCGCGACCCGCCGGTCTTGTGAATCATCGTGTCGATGGTTCGATAGAACTGGGTCGCGGGGATGGCGTTCCCCGTCCACGTCATCCAATCGAGCGTCGGCGGCGCGGGGCCGATCTTCTTGGCGGCGTTGGGACCGTAGCCGAGAATGTAGACCTTTTTCTTGAGCTGCGGCGGAACAAGCACCCGGTCGAAGATTTGCCACGTATCGGGCGCGAACTTCGCCTGGTCGTCTCGCGAGATGCGGCCTAGCCTGTAAGTTCCGTCCCATTCACGGTACCGCCATTCAACGCGCTCTGCGTTGAAGTAGGGCCGGTACGGAAAAGTACGGACGGGCCGGATCGGATCGAGTTGCGGCACCAGACACTCCCGCTGATAGTCGCTTTGGAAGCCGAACACGTCGATCAACCCTCGGGCGTGAGCCTCCCGTTCCCGATCGAAGATGTACGTCATGCAGTTGAACCAGACGACTTTCTCGGGGCGCGCCGCCTGCGCGATCGCGGGCAGCCTCGCGAGAAACTGGCCGTTGCAGAAGCTGACGACGGTCTTGCCGCCGAAGACGTCGTCGCGATAATCAAGCACCCGGCAACCGCGATCGAGCACCGTCTGCCTCATCCGCGGATCACAGCCGAACATCGGCACCAGGTTCACGCCGAGGCCGCCGCCGCGAAACAGGTCGAGCAAGTGGTCCAATTCCGTATCGGCCCCTCCATAGAAGGATGGGAATCCGGCGATCCAGACCTCCCGGCCCACCGCCTCAGGTGCCCTCGAGCGCCCGGCAGGTCATCGCTTGGCTCGAGACGGGCCGCGCTTGCCCGCAGACCGGGTTGTCTTGGGCGCCGTCGCCGGCGCGGCACGGCCGGAAGCCGCCGAGCTGCTTGAATCGTCAGATGAGCTGCTCGAATCGCCGGACGAGCTCACGCCGCCGTCACTTGAGGAGCTGGAGTCCATCGCCGAACTACTGGAATCGGCGGACGAACTCGACCCGCCGTCCGATGAACTGCTGGAATCCGCCGACGAACTGGAGCCACCGTCGCTCGACGAGCTGCTGGAGTCTGCCGAGGAGCTGCTGGAGTCGGACGACGAACTCGAGTCGCCGGACGAGGAGCTGCTGGAATCGGCCGACGAACTGGAGCCGCTGTCGCTTGAAGAGCTGCTGGAGTCCGCCGAAGAGCTGCTGCTCGAATCCAACGAGGAGCTGCTGGAGTCAGACGATGAGGAACTGCTCGAGTCGGCCGACGAGGAGCTGGACGCTGCCGGGCCGAGATCGATCTCCCAGATGCCGCGCCCGTGAGTCGCTGCCCGCAATTTGCGGGACGATGTCTGGACCGCCAGGTCCGTGACTGCCGCTTCCGGGAGTCCCTGCGAGAACGGATCCCAGGCCCACGCGCCGCCGCTCTTCACGCCCTTCCACACGCCGACGTCGGTTCCGAGAAAGACGGTGTTCGGGTCTCCGGGGTCGAGCGCGATGGCCTGCGCAGGCGCGTCCAGCGTGGCGGCCGCGAGGCCGGCGCTCTGCCACTTGGTACCGTCGTAGTACAGGACGTGCTCGCCGCCGCTGCTGCCGAGCGACGCGTAGAAACTGCCCTTAGCCGGATCCTCCACCACCAGATCCGTCACGAAAATGAAGCCGGGCGCCGGCGGCGTGGGAATCGCGGGCAGCGCCGTCAGGGTCCACTTCCCTCCCGCCTGATCGAGGCGGTACACCGCGCCCGTCGCCGACGGTCCGCTGGTGGCGACCAGGATCATCGTCGCGGAGCCGAACGCGATGGCCCTGACGGGCGCCCCATTGGTCGCGTCGAGCACGTCTTGTGTCAGGTTGGACGCGCCCCCCTGGTACGGGTTGGTGCCAGTCGGGAGCGTGACCCACGGATCGCTCCAATCCGTCCGAAACCACAGGCGGTTCGTGCCGAAGGCCACGAGCGCCGTACTGCCGGTGTCGAGGGCCTTGACGGGCGCGTAGAAGGCGGCCGACCCGCTCTCCGTCGCGTTGACCGGCAGGCCTGCGGATCCCCAGCTGCCGCCGTCGTCCGAGGTGCTCTCGAGCGACCCGTAGATGTACTGCCGGATGATCTGCGAGGAGTTCCGCGGATTGATCGCCACACCACCGCCGTCGCCCCCCCCCGACTGGTACCATGGCGGTGTGCCTCCGGCCGTGTACCGCAGGGTTCCGTTGTCCTGGCAGCCGGCGTAGATCTTGCCGGGTGTATCGGTCAGGATGGACAGGTAGTTGAACTGCGTGATGCCGAGGCCCTGATTCTTTGAGTCGAACGACCCCCGCGCGCCTCCGGAGGCCGATCGGAACACGCCGCCGTCACACCCCGCCCACACGACGCTGCCGTCGTGCGTCCCATCGGCGTTGGTGGCGAAGGCCAAAGCATGTCCGTCGGGATGGATACCGCGGCCAATCCACGTCGGATCGTTCGGCACGCTCGTTGAATTTGTAGTGCCGTCAGGATTCACCGTCATGTCGTTGGCGCTGTTGAATGGAAACGTGTACACGCCGGACTGGACGGTGATCTTGCCCTTGAACAAGGCGAGCGCCCAGCCGCTGTCGGACGTGAGATCGCCCATCAGGTACACCGTGTCGGCGTCCGTGGGATCGGCGGCCACTGCCAGATCGTACCAGCCCTGTCCGCCCCCTCGACCCGCAAAGACCGCCTTCGGAACGCCGCTCACGGTCTGAAACGCTCCGCCTGTTCCGCTATCGAGACGGTACAGCGTGGCGTCGGCGGCGAAGCAGTACACGACGGACTTGTCATTCTCACCGGCACCGAGCGCCTTGCGCCGATTGTTCGACACGCCGGGCACCGCGCTCCAGGTCACGCTGCCCGGGTCCTTTGTGAAAATATCGGTGCTCTGATAGACACCCGATCCCGAGACCGCGTAGTACGTCCTCCCGGCGCCTGATCCGGCGACGACCAAGTCGGTGACTTCACCGGACGATCCGGTCGGGTCGGTGACCTTGGGCCACGTACTGAAATCCGGACCGGCGGGCCGGCGATAGATCCCGGTGGTCGTGGCGGCGAAGACGATCGTCGGATCGACGGGATCGATGACCATGGTGTGCACGTCGCTGCCCGCGAGGTTGGTGCCTTCGAGGGCGAACGTGCTGCCGCCGTCCGTCGAAACCTTGACGCCGATGCCGAAGTATCCGTCGATGTTGTGGTTAGGCTCGCCCGTCCCGACGTAGATGGTATCGGGGGACGCCGAACCGCCCGAATCCGAGGAGCTGCTGGAGTCGGAGGAACTGGAATCGGACGAACTGCTGGAGTCACCGGCGCTGCTCGATGACGCGGGGCCTCCAAACCGGACCGCGATCGCGCCGACCGCCAGGGCGTCGGCATCGGTTCCGGCCGGAAGCCTGAGCACCGTGGACGGAGAGACGGCCCATTGATCGAGCGGCGTCCACGTGGTCCCGCCGTCGCCAGAGAACCAGACGCCGCCGTTCGCGGCGCCGGCGTACACTCGCTGCCCGCCCGGGCCGACGGCGAGCGCGGTAATGCGGCCGCTCACGATCGGGAAGACCGCCCCGGCCATCCCATGCGCGACTCCGTCGGGGCCAAGCGACGACCAGTTGACCGTGCCCGGGCCGCCCGGAGGCGCCGGGGGCAGTCCGCCGGGTGCGCCGGGAGCCGGCGGGAATGGGATGCCCCGGCGGCGCCAGACCTCGCGTTCTCGTCTGCGCTTCTGCGCGGACGCTCTGCCGATCAGCCCGCCCTCAAGCCTGCCATCCTTCCGCTGGCGGCTGTGGCGAAACCACTGCGCGCGCCCCCGCGGGTCGTCGCGTTTCTCCTGCGGTCCACGCGCCGCCGCGCCGCGGGCCCGAGCCTCTGAATCGTCCGCCATTCGAATCCCTCCGTTCTTCGAAGACGGCGTGCTCGGCTAAATCAGCCTGAAAGAATCCGTACGTACTGGGGGCGCGTCGGCAGCGCCACCGCGCGCCGGACCGTGAGGCCCCACCCCGTGGGAGTCAAGTCGACGCCGGCCGCATCTTCGACGAGCCGCGGCGCCGCGCTCCAGTTGGAGGCGATCCAACCCAGGCCGTACCGGCTGAAGAACTCCGCGGCGAGTTCCGGCGTGCGGTCAAACGCCGGGCCGCCGTTCGACCACGGGCAGGCCACCAGGGGAAACGAGTCCGTCCACTCGGCAAGCCGCGCATCCGCGCCGTTCGGCGGATGCGCCGGATCGACTGCGATGGTGTACACGATGTTGGGCACCGGATCGCCGGTGGAGAACCGAAGCGGGAGCCCGCCGACGTCGGCGCCGCCCGTGCCGTTCCCGAGGAAGAGCAGCGACGCCGGGTGCTGCGAACGGATGAGACCGACCAGCAGCAGGGCGGCGTCGAGCCAATTGGCGGCGAGCGGTAAGTCCGACGCAAACGGTTCAAAGAGGACCGCCGGCTCGTCCACGTAGCGGGTGGCCAGTGTGTTCCACGCCTCGAAGACCGGCTCGTCCGGCAGCGCGGTACCGCCGGGGGCCTGCTGGCTGAGCATGACGTACCCGCGGGCGTCCGACACCGCCTGGATCAGGCCGTCCAGTCCCGCCAGTACGTCGGTGCTTGAGAGCGCGCCGTTGCCGGCGAGCACGGTCTGCGCCCGAAACGGCACCCGGATCACGTTCAATTTCCAGAGGTCGAAAATCGCGGAGAGGCCGGCATTGCTGAGCCCGAGCGCGTCCGCGAGCGTCTGATCGGCGGCCGGTGCTGCCGCATCGAGGCCGTCGGCGGTGATGCCGCGGAAGACGACGCCCTTTCCGTTGCCGTCAACGACATAGCCCGCGTGCGTCCGCAGCCAGCGGATCGCATTCGATGACGCGGGCACGGAGGCGGATGCAGCCGGTGCCGCAGCGGCGGTTGCGCCGGCGGCAGGCGCCGGGGCCGCCGGTTTCGCAAGCCCGTGAAGCTCGCGCACCGGGGGGGCGGCGGCCGCACGGCGCTGTTGCGCGGCCGCGGCGGCTTGACGGTGCTGCTGTCGCGGCGGGGGCTGCTG
The DNA here is from genome assembly GCA_035934535.1 of bacterium. Classification (GTDB taxonomy): domain Bacteria; phylum Sysuimicrobiota; class Sysuimicrobiia; order Sysuimicrobiales; family Segetimicrobiaceae; genus DASSJF01. The sequence continues at coordinate 2,446 of DASYXS010000091.1, read as the reverse complement.
AGTGCGTTGCCGTGCGCGCTGTTGCGCCGCCTGTCTCGTCGCCGACGCGAGCTGCCGGACCGCGGGCGCTCCCGCCGGGATCCGTCCCGGCCGGGGCGGGCGGCGCGCGGCAAGACCGGCGGCAACCGGTCCGGCGATCTTGTAAATGCGCCGCGCGCCGCGGGGCGGGGACAACGTGGGACGCATGGGGCGCGCAACGGCCCGGCCGGCGGTCGCAGGCCGTCGGGCCTCTACCGTCTTGGCCGTCCTCGTCGCCGCCCGGCGCTGGGCCGGACGTTCGGCCACGCGCGGCTTCCGACTGCGCGGCGCCTGCGCCTGGCGCGCGACGGACTCTCGCGGGGCCGCCGGCCGGACCGGTCCCCGGACGGCCAACGCGGCGCGCAACACGGAGGGCCGCGCGAGCCTGTAGACGCGCCGGACCGGCGGGCGATTCGCTGCAAGCGCAATCCTTGGCCGGCGCTCCCGTGCGGCGCCACGGACCCCAGGCTGCTCGACGGCCGCGCGCCGCGAAGGGCGCGCTCGCGGCGGCCCCTCTGCCCCGGGCCGGCGGACCGCCTGTTCTGCGCGGGCGCGCGCGGCACGCGCTTCCGCCACACGCTCCGCCCGTTCGCGCTCTGACTGCTGTATCCGGAGGAGCTCCGCCTGCCGCTCGCGGCGCTTCTGCTCGCGCAACTCGGCCAGCTTGGCTTCGCGCGTCTTGCGCTCGCGCGCCTCCGCCTGCGAACGCGCCGCGCGTTCGGCCGCGAGCCCGTCCAAGAACTCGCGATGCCGCTCGGCCAGACGTTCTGCTCGCCGGCGCTCCACGGCCTTCACGAGCGGAGCGTCCCGGCGATGCCGGTGGTGGCGTCCAGGGTCGCGGCGAGCGCATAGACGTCGCCGGCGACCGGCACCGCCTTGACGTTCGGAGCGAGGGCTGCCACGAGCGAGGAGAGCGCCGCGACCGCGGCCGCGTACGACGCCGCCCGCGGCGACGGAGCCGCCCGCCCGACGAGCCCCGTGAGCGTGGTTTCGAGCGCGGCGATCGCCGCCGCCGCCTGCACCAGGAACGCAAAGTCCCACGAGCCCGCGGCGGCCAGTACCTGGGCGATCTCCACGACGATCTGCCGCGCGGGCTGCGACGGCGGCGGCGCGGCCGTCACGAAGCGCGTCCAGTACGGGTCGTCGAACATCGCCTGCTTGTCCCGCAGCACCGCGTACAGGTTGCGCGGCACCGCAGCACCGGCCGTGGGCGGCGTCTTTGTGACTTCAAACGACGCCGATCCCGCGGTGCCGGGCGCACCGAACTCGGGTTGATAGAACCGCAGTGCCGGCGCCGCCGAGCCGGTCGCCGCGACGAGATAACCCTGCACCGTCGCGGCGATCGATGCCACCGCGCGGTCCGCCATGGTGGCCTCGCCGAGGGCCGCGGCCAGGCCGACGGACGCGACGAAGCGGTCGAGCGGCGTATCCGGGCTCACCTGCCCGGCCTGCTGTGCTCTCAGCTGTGAGTTCACGGCCTCCTGGTTCACCGCGTGCTGCGACAACCGGTCGGCAACCGCCGCCAGAATCGGCTGCGCGACCCTGAGTTGCTCGACGGTCGTCTGAAGGGCGTCCGCGCGTTGTTCGGCGGACACGGCGCGGCTCTCCAGCGCCGTGTAGGCGAGCCGTGCCTCGTCGATGTTGTTGGTAATGAGGGGCATAGGCTCGATCACCCCGGGATTTTCGATTGGCGGCGGTCCGCGGCTGCGGCCTAAGACGCCGATCCGCGCCGGCGCTCGCCGAGGACCGCGAGCGCATTGAGGAACCGCTGCAGGCCCGACGCCGGCGGCCTCGGACCCGGAGGCGCTGGCCCGCGCCCGCCAGGCGCTGTGCTGGGCTGCGCCGGACCGGAGGGCCCCGCGGGCGCCGGCCCGGCCGGCCTCGACGGCGGTGCCGACGGCGCTGGACCGCCCGGTGGTTGGCCGGCAGGCGGTGCCGGACTCGTGAGCTTCGGAATCGCTCCGAAAGAGAGAGTCATGGTCGAGAGGTGGGCGGGATCGGGGAGGGCTTTCGGATCCGGGATGACGAGCACGGCCTCGTTGCTCGGCGTAACGTTGATCAGGGTCTTGACTTCGATGTCCATCTTCGACAGGGTCGCCTGCACGCCGGTCCCCTGCCGCGCCGCTGCCTGAACCTTGTCGACCACGCTTTTGAGGGACATCGCCAGGTCCAGCGGTGCGACCTGCTGCGGCTGCGACGCGGTCGCCGCCGCCAGCTGGGACTTGAGCTGCGCGATCTGCGCGTCCTGTGTCGCCACCTGCTGGGTTAGGCCGGTGTTGGCGGCGGTCAGGTTGGCGGCCTGAGTCTTGAGGTCGTTGGTCTGCTGGGTGAGCTGATTGATCTGCGCATCCTGCTGCGTGATGTGGGTCTGCAGATCGTTGAGCGTGCCGGCCGGGACGTTGGCCCTCTGCAGGTCGCCCATGACCCG